>CAZDQM010000015.1:0-33461 GCA_964507825.1 uncultured Nitrosopumilaceae archaeon
GCCGGAAGCTTGGAGAACTCTATTTCGACGTTCCTGAGATCGCACTCCACCCTCTTGTTCTGGAGGAGTTTCCCACCCGAGTCCATCAGCGCCACCTGCATGAATTTTTTGTGCAGATCGATTCCAACAAAATGTTCCGGACCGCCGCCGGGGGTCTCTGCGCAGACCGTACCGGTGGCCCGTGCCTTTTCCGTTTTGGCTACGCCAACAGCCTTCACGCGTCCACTTTTTGCGATCCCTAATCTGTTTGTTTGCATTTCGGCCTTGCGCTGATCACGGTGAATACCATCTGATTTCCGACCTTGCCGCGCTCTGCTTGCCACATATGGTTACATTATACCTGACTCAACACATTCGGGCATGAATTCTGAATCGACCTGAGTGTGTACTAGCCAAACAGATCTTATACACAATTGGAAAAATTCTCCGATCAAAAGATGGCTAATGTAAACATGAATTTGAGCAGTCTTTTTCCAGAGATTAATCTATATTGTCCCAAAATATTCGAAAATCGATGTCACGATACTATACCGTGAACGTTTTCTATACAATGTATTGCAAGATATACGGGGATGATACGGCATAAAGTCTTCGTATGTTGTCGCCCTTTTACCAGTACGAAATGAGGAACATATGATCAAGACATGTCTTGAAGACGTTCTCAAAAATCAGCACATAGACAAAGTTGTTGTCGTATGTGATCGTTGTATCGACAAGACACAACCCATGGTGGAGGAGATATCGAGCAATAGCGACAAATGCATGGTTGTTGAAAAGACATCTACCAAATATCGCAAGGCGCATCTGGGATATTACACCGGCGAGGCTAGGAATGCGGGGCTCAAAGCTATGGCAAAATTACATCCAGACTATGTCGTTTTAATTGATGCAGACTTTACACTGCCTACTGACCATGTCTTCAAAGGCGTCAAAATCCTAAATTCAGACTCGCGTGTTGGGTTGGTGGGAATTAGAATTGCCGCGACGGAAAATGAACGTGGTTCAGTAATCGATGCTGGTTCCATAATCCGATACAGTATAATTGAGAGGTGGGGGGGCATTAAGGAATCCGCTAGGGACATCACAACCCTGGCAAAAATGCTCATCGCTCAGGGTTATAAAACAGAGTATATTACATACCGCGATACTAATTCCATGCTGGCAGTTGATCCAAGCAAGGATACGCTTAGACGCTGGTACTGGGGACACATTGGAATAGGATATGCCGCATATACTAATCACGCGTCTTTTTTATTTTATACAATAGATGTTTTAAGAGAGGTAATTCTTGAGCGGCAATTTCATCAAATATTATACTTGATAGGCTGGCTCTCTGGATACTTGCACCGTGCTAAACGCATTGATGAATTAAAAGAATATGCCCTTGAAAGGCTAAGGAGTAGAAGAATAGCGTTCTGGTACAGGCGCCGCTAGGCCAAGCATGCTCCTTTATACGGTATGTACTCTGGACAGAGTTTGGTGTACTAAATTGCATGCCATTGTTCATGACTGATCTGCAGGCTGCGCCCGACTGCAATAGTTATGGCAACATGTAGGAATCTTGTAGCAGATTCTAGTCTAATCTTTGATGAATGGTACCCTAATCATGAGGACCCAGACCCTCATGCAATAGTGAAATCTGAGTACGGGTATACATAAGCGTGGACTGATCGCACGGGTTGAAAAAACTTATCTAACGAATTGAAAGAATGCAGCTTTGTTGTATGAAAAATTCACTACTGTCGACGGGTATAGAATCCGATACCTTGATTCCTCCTCGGATATGCCGCCCATGGTTCTGCTTCACGGACTAGGCGCATCTGCTGAGCGCTGGGCGTTTGTTATACCGCGATTACAGAAGAACTTTCAGGTTATTGTTCCGGATCTTGTTGGATTCGGCCTCAGCGACAAGCCAATCGTGGACTATACACCCGAATTCTTTTCGGACTTTTTGAAAAAATTCTTCGAGACCATGGGCATTTATGATCCGGTACTGATCGGATCGTCGCTTGGGGGGCAGATCGCAGCAGAATACTGCTCAAGGGCGTCCTCTGACATTCGTAAATTAATACTTGTGTCGCCTGCAGGAGTCATGAAGTCGTCCACACCCGCCTTGAATGCGTACATCATGGCGGCGTTGTACCCGAGTTATGAAGGGGCACAGCACGCGTTTGAGGCGATGTCTGGAACCCCAAGAAAGATTGATCCTGATATAATAGAGGGGTTTGTGGAGCGCATGCGCATGCCCAACGCAAAGATGGCCTTTATGTCTACACTGTTGGGATTAAAGAACGCCGAGGTCATCACGCCAAAACTGCAGTTGATCAAGGCCGCCACCTTGGTCATATGGGGGAGACGCGATCCTGTAATTCCAATCCGATATGCAGACACGTTTGTCTCATCCATTCGCGACTCTAGGTTTTTTAGGATGGATTTTTCAGGGCACACGCCATACGTGGAGGATCCGGACAGATTCTGCAATATTGTGTTTGACTTTCTGGATGTATGATTTATATACCCGTCTAATCCCTTCATTACCAATGAGCGGTAATCAAAACCAATATGATCCTTTAACTATGTTTCAAAAGTGGATCCAAAAGAGCGGCGAGGCACAGACTGAATTCATGCATAACTTTGCCTCCCTGATGAGAAACGATCAGGCCTTCAACCCATTGGATACGCTAAAGACGATCACGGAAAAGACCGTTCAGACTCAAAGCGACATAGCCGAAAGGGTGGCCTCGCTTCAAAGCCATGCGATGAACAGCATGCTGGGCATTGGACATGCGTTGCCCGGATTCGGAAACTGGGGCGCATACAAGACCACCGTTGGTAGCAATGGGCGCATATCGATTCCAGAGGCAGAGCGAGACGCCCTTGGGCTAGGGGAGGGCGACCTAGTCCAGGTAATCGTGCTTCCGGTGTCGAGGAAATCAAAAAGGGAGGTGAAACAATGAGTAAGAACGAACAACCATCCAATCCAAGAGACGTCTTTTCGGTATATATGCAGAGCTTTGACAAGCTGTTCAATGCAGTAAGGCAGTCTGTTCCACAGTACTACCAGTCCGTGACCAACATGCAACAGGAGCAGCTTCAGGCATACGAGGGATTTGTAACCACGACAGTCGGAATGCAAAAAGAGTTTGCAAAAAAGTCCGGAGTCAACGCAATGGTACCAGAAGCAGCTGCAAAGATTGTCAGAGAGTATTCAGACGAGCTGGTAAAAGCATCAAACATCCAGAATCGTATTATACTGGCATCAATAGATGCGGCACAGCAGAACCTAAAGACGTTCAACAACAACGCGAAATCATTTGCTGATCTGAACAAGAATATAGTCCAGTCGTGGATTTCCGCGTTTACTACAAGGAGCAACTAACCACTAGTGGCATTCCTTTATCTGGCGGTCAGGTCAGCGTCACAAGTATGGGGCGCTGATCACCGGCAGGATTTTTTTATGATCTTTTCTTCATCCAAGCACCAAGCTCCGGCAGGACGGTCTTTTGCGACAGCGAGCTTGCAATCATTCCGACATGACCTGTCGGATATATCCTAAGCGTCTTGTCCTCACTACCGACAGCATAATGAATCGGCATGCTGCATTCGGGAGACACCAAGTGATCGCCGACTGCGACCTGCGTGAATATCGGCATTGTTATGTTCTTGAGAGAGACGTGCCTCCCGCCGATGTACATCTTGTTTTGTATGAGCAGGTTTTCTTGGTATATGTCCTTTATCCACTGCCTGAACAGCTCTCCTGGAATGGGCGGCGTCTCATCGAGCCACTTTTCCACTCTCAAAAAGTTGTCTACATATCTCTCGTTGTCTATATTGTTGAAGAATTTTATGTATTTTTCAATTCCCTGCTCAAACGGCTTTAGTATTGAAAAGCAATAGTACATGAACTCGGGCGGCATGTTCCCGATGGTCTCCACCATGCCGTCTACGTCTATGTGCTTTGCTAGGTTGCTTACTACCGTGGTGTCCTTCCACCCGTCTATGACCGGCGCGGTAACAACTAGATTCCTGACGTTGGTTGGGTGCAGCGCCGCATATGCGGTCGCTATCGTGCCGCCCGTACAGTACCCCTGCAACGTTACATGATCGGTACCTGACTCTTTTTTTATAAATTCGATGCAGTTGTGTAGGTATCCGTTGACATAGTCGTCAAAGTCTAGGTACCTGTCTATGTTTGTGGGAATGCCCCAGTCAGTCATGTACACGTCAAAGCCCTGCTTCAAAAGGCTTCTGACCCAGCTCTTTTCTGGCTGAATGTCTAGTATGTGGTACCTGTTGATTATTGCATATGATATTATGATCGGAATGCCCACCTGCCTCTCTGTCAGCGGCCTGTAGTGGAGCAATCGGACTTTGTCTTCCTCGTATACCACGTCATGTTCAGTGATCTCTAGATCGATCTCGTCTGGCGAGAGGACGTGGTCTGGCGCCTGGGATACGTTTTTTGAAAACCGTATAATCTCTTCTATTATTTTAGGATCTATTTGCCCCTGCATTTCTCCTCCTCTTCCTGTCTGTTGATTCGAGCCGTGATATTCTTTTTCTGAGCGCGTGCAGCTCCCGGTACACTTCGTCGATCTCCTGCTTGTTGGGCAGGTTAGCCGACTGCAACATAACGTTCATGATGTTGTTCCAGTGCTTTGTAAGTTCCAATTCCTTGGCCACTAGTTTGCCATAATTCTCGCCGAATTTTTTAGAGTCAAATAGCTCGGTAAAGTCATTGTCAAAGATGTCGATCCACACCCTCTTGTATGCCTCAAACTGTTCGGCATCCTTTGGGATCTCAGGCGCCTTGAGGCCCACCTTATTTTGCGCCTCGTTCCATGTATCTGCCATCTGCTTGTAGTATTCAGCTAGCGTCTTGTTGAATTCTATTAGATCCTCACTGGCTTCTAGTATCTCGCCGGTGATCTTTTTGGTACTTGCCGCGAGGTTTCGCATCGGGCCAACGGACATCAGGGCTTGCGGCTTGCTTGACATCAGGTGCATCAGGTCGTTCCAGAACACCGACATGTGCTTGTAATACTCGAATGTGTCCCTTCTTGTATCATTGGACATGTATGTGCTGTATTACAGATCTCAATAAATGGATCGCTCCTAGTTGGTGCAGACTCGCTACTAGACAAATGCTAGGATGATTATCGTGTCGTTTGGAGCGTGCGGTGCGACCTGTATATGCGAGATATAATCAGCCATGCGACGATTACGGGTCCTGCGTATGTTGCAAGCAACATGACAATACTTGTTATGCCGTGAATCATGACTGAGACTTCGGTGGCATCTGCCTGATTCATTACATCTAATATGGTGATTCCTGGGGTTATGGCAATCCTTACGATTTCATTGAATAGTGTGTTTTCCCTCTGCATGTCTGCAATTCCAGGTGAGATCACATAGTATGCCTCGCTAAACGTACTCATGAACAGAGTTCCTGCCTGAGTCTGAAGCAGGATGTTGTCGCGTATCTCGCGTAGGTGCTGTACCTGGGGGGACAATTCTGAACCGTATGCGGCCGTGGCAATCAGGCACCCTCCGCCGGACTCTTCTATACACGCGCCGTCGACTAGTTTCATACCGTCGCCGCATGTGATCGGAGCTATAGTATCCTGTGTAGAGTCTGGTATATCATCTGGTATTGTATCTGGTACGACATCCTGGACTGTATCGCCGCCTGTATCTGTGTCTTCGGGCACGGGGTACGGTTCAATCTCTATATCCTCTGGTTCTGATTCTATATTGCGTGCGTCTGATTCTGACATTGTACTTTTAGGCTCCTGCGGTTCCTGATCCGGTTTTACCTGTATCTCCTTGACTGGCGGCATCCCTTGCACGGACTCGTACGTGATGCTGTTGACGCACTTGTCTACGTTTATGGTCTTGCTTGATACGTCAATAGTGCGTCCCGACACGTATACCATCTCTACGGCGATATAGTCTTCGCTGACACTCATTGGACTCGAATATGTGACATAGCCTTCGTCTCCTGCGGGTTCTGCCTTTAGTCGTCCAAGCTCCGATGTAAGCACCGTGACTCCCAGATCTTCAGAGTACGGTCCTGCAACTACCTGTATTGTACCCTCCTTGCAGTCCCATGATATGGAACGTATTGTATATAGTCCCTTTTCGGCTGTGCTGGCGCTGCCAAAGATCTTCCCGCCGCCTCCGGAGCCTCCGCCGCTCCTAGTTGTTTGGCGTGGCTCCGGCTCTTGTTCTGGTTCGGGCTCCGGCTCCGGCTCGGGCTCTGGACTTGGCGTTGGGAGGGCCCCGTATGATACTGTATTTGACTGGTGTAATCCTTGTGATGCCGGCGAATCGACTAGGTTGTAATGCTGTACGAGGCCGGTTTCCACAAACTGGGACATGACTGGATCATAGTATAGGTCGTTTCTCCATGTATTCTCTAGGCTCCATACTCCGTACCTCATATCCCGCAGGTCGCCTGCACTGTTCAGGTTTATTCTGCCTATTGCTCCGTCATAATCCGTGCCTACATTATGCATAGAGTCCCCTAGGACGTCGATATTGGTACTGTTGGCGTTGCCTAGGGCCTCGCCTAGCAACATTACAGAGTCATATGCCGTATAGGCATACACGCTAGGCTCCCTGCCTATGCTGTTTAAAATGTGTGATTTTATGCGAAGATTCTTGTCATTCTCGTACGTAATCGGCTGTACGGACTCCATTCCAAGGTTCTGTACTGTCAGTACGGCCTTTTCCATGCTTGTGATTCTGGGGATTACGGTATTGGCCTCTGCGCCAAACAGTGAGACCGTGATGCCGTCGGTTATGTGCAAGTTGTCGTGCACTGATGTTAGGAACCCTGCACTCTCTTCGAATCCTATGTAGAGTATGCCCACGTTGCACGCGGTGCCGCACCCTGCCGCGGTACTATTCAGCTTTGCCTCAAGCTGTTCTATGGAATCAAGGTACGTGTTGTCGTTGTACAGTATCGGGTCATCCGGACTGGCGTTTCCGAGACGCACAAACTCTACCTTTACCTGTTCCATGATATCTGTTATCCATGTGTTATTTCTTCCAATCATTATTAGGACATCTGCTTTATCCCTGTCGACTAGGTTTGCAATGGCGGCGCCGTGCAGGGTGTGGTTTGCAATTATTCTGAATATGTTGTCATCTGCTGTATGTGTCGTGACCGCGGAGCAACAGCTTACAAACAAAGAGTTGGAGCCAAACAGATCATCGTGCACGGTATCTAACATCCCGTCAAGTGACGGGCCTAGGTAAATCCTGATACCTGAATTGTACATCTCTCTAAAGGAGTCATGGGCAATGCCGGGATTGGTCTGTGAATCCCGCTGGTCGGTCTCGATGCGCGGTACTCGTTCCATGGCATTCCAGTCTGATACTGCCAGCTTGATTGCCTCTGATATGTCCTGACCGTATCCTGACGCCCCGCCAGACAGGGGCACGATGGCGCCAAGCCTGACTGCATCTGGCAACGGTGATGTTTTTGCGCGAAGATAGTCCCACTTGTCGGGATCAAACGGATATGTATCATCGTCAAACGACATCACTGTCAGTGTATTGTCATTACTGGAATGATCCGATTCTAGATAAAACGGCCCATGGCTGATCATGGCATGGCCGCGGTTATTTATCCAGTCGATTGAAGCCGCGTATCTTTGCGTATAGTTTATGCTGGTATCGTACAGTCCGGCGGGCGCGGTGCCGTTGTCTGTATATTCCTGAATGTATTCCTTTAAGACGTTTGAATGGGTGCTGTTTGCAAGCGACAGCCACTGCAAGTTACGGGCCGCATTGGATGTTGAAAATGAAAACTCTTTACTTATGACGGCTAGCTCCATTGCGGCGTATATCTCCCATGGCACGCTAGACCACAGCGCGCCCGTGGAGACTATGCGGTCCTCGTCGCTGTGCCAATAGTCCATGTATACGTCTATTGTGTCGGCATCAATCACCTTGTATCCGTATATGTGGTTTATCGTGTTTCGTGCGATCGACGTATATGCCTCATCGTACGTGCTGTCACCGGGACTTGAACTGCCCCACTGCTCTGCAAAGTATGCTATGTACATCATGTCGTTGATATCCATTGGCTCCCCATGGTGCCAATTGCCGAACTCAAAGTCGTATCTTACCTTGCTGATGTATTTGATGCCGTCGGGCACGTCGTCCCATGACTGGTTTGTGACGTTCCACCTCACGGTCCCGCTTGGTATTGTACCTACCTCGTCTCCGCCCATGGTCTCGACCGTCCAGCTGGTCCTGACCGGTATGAGATCTCCGGTCACGGGATCGGTGTCACGTCCGGGATCGCGTATTATATTCCATATGTTTACAGTATACGCGTCCGACAGGCCGATCGGATTCCACGCTCCCTGACTTAGGTGCCTCGTTCCTATGTTCAATGTATTCTTGTGCGAGTCCATGTTTATCGTGGAAAAACGTGATGTTATGCCGTCTCCTTGGACGGGTATGATTCCAGTGATGTTTGATGATGCAACATAGCGCTCGTTCTGGCTTGCCAGGAATATTCTTACCGCGTCATACAGTCCGCGCTGCTCGGCGCGCCTGATTAGATCGGCGCGTTCTTCATCGTCTGCAAACTGCTCGTTTGCTAGGCGCATGGTGATTGCATCTAGCCCCGGATTCTCATAGTTCCAGAACCCTGCAATGCCAAAGCCTGGCATGTTGGTATACCACGGGGAGTAAAATGCGGCCTGTCTCGTGTTGTCGTACTTTACTACGGATCCGCTGATAAATGCCTCGGTGTATATGTGCCACTGGTACTCTTTTGGATCGGTCGCATACACGGTACTCAACGCGTCCCTTAGGTTGCCGTAAACCCTCTCCACGTCAAAGCCTACGCTTTCTAGCTCCGAGGCGATGTGCTCACCCCATGCATTACGTATGGCATCATCACTCCTGATGAAGATTTTTATCGTGGCGGTCTGGCCGTTATGCTGCCATTTGCCCTGCGCGTTTTTTGACGCTCCATTGTCTGTCAAGGTGTCTGATATGATGCGCTCTGCCCTAGCCCTGTCGTATGACAAGTCATACAGGTCGGCGTCCTGCACTATGTCATAGTCCGGATGGAACGTGTGGAAGACGGATGTCATGGTCTGCCCGTTACCGTCTAGAAGATCGTACAGGATATAGTCGCGGTCTACTAGGTGGTTGACCGCAAAGCGCACCTCCCTGTACTCAAACGGGTTGAATCCCACGTCTGCGGGGTTTATCAGGATGCTGTATGTGACGCCCCCTTGTGATTCGTAAAGGCGCAGGTTTTCGTGCGACGGAATACTGTTGATATCTTTTATCGATACTGGTAGATAATATGCGTCAAGCGTACCGTTCTGGATTCCAAGTAGCGCACTTGTGCCGTTTGGCTCCCTTACAAAGGTAATTGAGTCCACGTTTGTGCCTGCTCCATACGCCGTACCTTGGATCATGATGCAGAGGACCGCCGCTGACAGGACGGTGATTCCGGCGCCAGTTGTATTCATGCCTGACACCTATGGCCTGCAGATTATCCTGTATGAGACGTTTTGCATAAGCTCCTCTACGTCTGCTAGAGTGTCTGCATGTTCAAAGTTCATCCTGTATGATATGATGATGGACTGGCCCGGATGAAGCGACTCTGCAAGAGTCTTTTTACTCAGCAACCTCTCGAATCCGTGGCCCGAGTCTAGCTCTACTAGTGATGATGAGACGATCAGGCTTGAATAGTCGTTGGGGAACACGTCTAGCAGGTCTATTGTGTGCGAACCGGTGTTTGTAAGTGTCTGCTGCCTCTGGTGTGACAATAAGGTGTATTGGTCGGCCCGACCAAAGTCCATGCTGGTGCTAGCTATTCCGAGTGAGCACAACTGGCTATCTGTGCTCCACTGGTACGTGCCGCCGCTGGCCACGATCTCATACGTGATATAGTCGTCTATCGTAGCGGCTAGGTCACCATTGGAATCAAGCGATATTCCGATATCGGAGTTCAGGGCCCCCTTGTATCCTGAGGTAGATCCAAGTATTCTTGACGCGCCGGGCGCATCGTCTGATGATGCCACGGCGTCGCCTAGCAGGCGTACTGAATCGTACGAGGATGCATGATAATGGTTCATCAACATGATGCTGGACTTGGCGGCGTCGCTTTTGATCTTTTGGTTGATGCTGTTATCTGAAATGAAATATGCCGGCGTCTTGATGCCTGCATTGTTGAGAATTTCAGCGGTTGTGGCATCGGATGATATCGAGTCTTCTGCGGCTATGCCGTTTGTTCCATAGTATGGTGTCGTGAATAACGGGGCGTTGTTTGGAATGGACGTGGTCGTATCTGCGGCATTCATGAGCCTGATCAGGTTGTCTGGAAATCCGACATATAGTATTGCAACGTCATCTGCTGAACCTGCCGTCGTTATTGCCTCTTGTGTCTTGGTATTTAGTGATGTCGCCAGGGCCGAAAAATCAAAGCCGGCTACGTTGCCGGTTGGCAACAGCTCTGCCGCTTCAAGCCTGTAGAACATGATGTCCCTATTCTGTATTATGTGGCTCACTATTCCCTCGCCCCAGACATCGTCTCGTTGAAGAATTACGACATGCTTTTTGCCGTCCTGGCGCAGCATGTCTATTATTTTGGCCACGCTTGCAACGTCTGGCGGGGTCAGCCTGAACACGTCGTCTCTTATGGCAAGCGCGTTGGCGGTGCTAGATGGTGATACTGTTACTATTCCTGGATAACTGATGATTGGGCTTAGGTTGGCGCTTGTAGTGGGTCCTGCAAAGTATTGGAGCGCGTCGGACGGATAGTATCCTGCTCCCACGCCGTATTGCTCGCCGCCTATATCGTGCAGCTCTATCAGTATTCTTTTTCTTTCCTCTATACCATTTAGCGGGTTGTTGAAATAGTATTGGGCCCACGTAGTTCCGTCACGTAACAGCTCTGAATTGATCTGGGCCAGTGTCTTGTCAAGCCCCTTTAGATCGGATGCGTTGATCATGAGTCCGGCCGGATGCGCGGCACTTGCAAGAACGGATCCATTGGTTGCTGCAACAAACGCGTAAAATGGTGACTTGGCCGTCTGCAGGTTCCATGTATTGCTCAGTGATGTCGTGTCGTTTCCGTTGCCGCGTATGGTATTGATGGCGTCTGATATGCTGTCGGCAAGGAATTCACGATGCCCCGCATCGCCTCCGAATATTGCGTCATACCCTGCCCCGATCACCATGCCGGACTCTTCGTGATGTACAAGGAGCGTTCTCTTTATCTTGGTGCCGTTCTGGTACTCCCACCACAGGTAATCTGGAGAGTCTGTCTCTGCAAATATGTCGAATATCTGCTCTGACGTCCTATCTGATGGTGTGATATCGTCAATGTCCGGCTCTCCTGCCTCTGTTACCTGGGCGGCGCCGCTGAACCTGACGTGGCCTGTGGAATTAATTACGAATGGATAGAACTGATCGTTTTGAAAGACGCCGTTGATGTTAAACGTGTCTGAGGAATATGCCGCAATGGCGGCGTTTATCGTGCTGTTCAGCCTAGGCAAGTAAAAGGAATCGTACATGCCGTGTTGTATGGCGTTTATGGCTGGTAGCGTTCCGGTGGATATGTCTATGGTGTGGGGCGTGATGCGATGCCTGTCGTTTTGGGTATTCCAGTCGTATATGCCCATCTGCATTATGAATCCATACTTGTCATCATCAAAGTACGAGCCGATCTCCTTTTTGGTGTTCAGCAGCAGGCCTATGTCTATTATGTCTATGTCGGCCTCGTATTGTGGAACAAACATGCCGCGCGGGTTGAAGGTTCCAATGACATTCCATGCGGGATCAGCTCCGGGGGACTTGGTTATCCCGTGTATCTCATAGCTGCCGTTTGTCAGATCGCCGGACGCGTCGAGCCGTATGGTTCCAAGCGCGGCGCCGGTATGTCCTGCAATCTCACCTGGAAGCCTCTCTGCCACGTTTTGCACGGTTACTGCCACGCTGTCTGCCTTTGCCTTTTGTATTGCTAGGCCGATGGCCCATGGCGCGTCATATGAAGAGTAAGCATAGTACAGGATGGTCTCCCCGGGGAACAGTCCTTCTAGGTGTTCTGTTACGTCGGCGTATGTCTGGCCGCCGCTTGGCGCGGCAAAGACGCTTGCCCTAAAGTTTGCCCCGTACAAAAAGTTCCTGACGTCTACATTCTCATCGCTGGTCAGTGATGACGCGGACGCAGTCGAGTCCGCACCAACCCATCGTACAAGTTTTAATGCCGGGTACTCATTGGCCGCCCTTACAAAGTCATCTGCGGCGAATCCGATATACATTATTGCAACCCTGTCGGCGCCGTGCATGAGTATCTGCTGCGTTACGACGTCGTTTAGATCCGATGCAAGCAGTGTGAACTGTCCGTCACATGTGGGGTTTGCCTTGCCAGCCGCGTCGCCGTTCTTGTCGGTACACTCTTTGTATGCGCGTATCTCTGAGGATGCAGTGTACTGCGCGGTTGAATCATCCTGCTCCGTGTATATTGCAGTGTGGCCAAGTGTTCTATAATGTGATGCAGTCGAGTTGGCCAGACCGTTTCCATACGGATCGTTTATCCAAACTGGAATCAGGACGTCGACGCCCTCGTTGTGAAGGAACCTAGATATGTGGGGCCCCTGCTTGTCGTCGGCGGGGGAGAGCCGAAATATTGTATCTGCAATGGCCAGGTCCGACGCGGTGGAGCAGCATGATACTAGCAATACATTCCAGCCGTCGTTGTTTATGGCTTGGCGCACGGCGTCTACGCCGGCAGAGCGTGCGGGTCCTATTATGTAGTCTATGCCGTTGGTCTGATGCAGGGTCTCTGCCGCCATCAGGGCGGCCGCCGTATCTGATCGTGTGTCCAGTATACTCGTACTGTTCAGGCGTAACCTCCAGTCCGCATTCTGCGCTGCAAGATGCGCGTTGAACTGCTCAACTCCGTATATGGAGGCGGCCTCTAGATGGGCCCCTATTCCTGCGATGCTACCGCTTTTTGGCACGAGTACGCCGATATCTATATACTCTATGGTCTGTGCGTGAGCCGTGGTTACTAGGATTGCAGATGCGATCAAAAATATCATGACTATATTAGAATACAATAATTGACGTTCGAATGTTAAATTTTTAAGTGTTGACCTCTAGCTGATTCATCGTGAGAATAGGATTTTTTGATCTCCCGGTTACATTGCTGAATTTTTGGATCTTTGCATGCTATAAAGTGGCACGGCCTGTTCGGGAACCGTGCACGGGGCCGACAGCATCATGGTGCCGGGATCTTGTATCGGCACAGGTATAGGAGTGTGGCGTGTTTTACAACTCACATGACAATATTGGTCTTGTCAGGGTACTCTTGTTTTTAAAGTCGCACAGTTCCGAATACCTTTCGGGGCAGGATCTTAGCGACGTGCTGAAGATCAGCAGGGTGGCCGTTTGGAAGCACATCCGGACAATCAAGGAGCTCGGGTATGTTATAGAGGCGCGGCAGAGGAGGGGATACCGGCTTGTTGGCGGCACCGACCGGTTGCTTCCTTGGGAGCTAGCCGCGGACCTAGGAACGAAGAGGATCGGCAGGAGGGCGTATTATTTTGACGAGGTTGACTCAACTCAGGATTATGCAATGGAGCTGGCGCGGTCCGGAGACGTGGACGGTTACGTGGTAGCAGCTGAGAGGCAGACGCATGGGCGGGGAAGGATGAAGAGGCGATGGATGTCTCCTGACGGCGGAATATGGATGTCGATAATACTGAAACCAAGGCTGGATCATGCATCCCTGTCGTTTGTTCCGATTGCCGCCGGCGCCGCGCTGGCGGGCGCCATACAAAAAACATCCGGTATCGATGCGAAATTAAAGTGGCCAAACGACGTCGTTATACAGTCCAAGAAGGTGGCCGGAATAATAACGGATGCTGCCGTAGAGTCGGGTCGCCTAGAATACGTGGTGGTTGGCACGGGAATCAACTTTGGGGCGGATGTGGAGGATCTTGAGCGACTCATGAAAGATACGCCGCACTTTTACGGTATCACCTCTATTTTGTGTCATGATAAGAATGCAAAAAGGCTGGCACTGGCACGGGAATTTCTGGTGGAATTCGAGAGGAGGATGGGGATGCTTGAGAACGGGGATGCAAGAACCGTTATCAAAGATTGGACCGCCCACTCTGATACGATAGGGCGCAAGGTGGAGATAGTAATGCGCGGGGGCGGGATTCGTGGGACCGCCACGGGAATCGATGATGACGGGGCCCTGATGATACGTACCACACATGGCATACAAAGGGCTCTTGCCGGTGACGTGGAGCACTTACGGTGACTTTGCTCTCTTGCGCCTTGTACGCGTGGTCCTGACTCTCTTTTTGTCCGGGATCAGCCGGCTTTGTTCGCGCAGTATATCCCTAAGATCGTCCTGGATCTCAAAGATCGACTTTAGCATGGACTCTAGGCTGGCGGTATAACCCTCATAGTTTGAGATCAGTCCGGACTTGGCCTCGTCGAGTTTTTGAAGGTGTTCGTTTTTGCGCAAGAGATTTGCGGATTCGATCATTTCAGGCATGTCGTCAGGGACGGGGCCCAGGGATGCAATCTGGGAACGTAATTGCTTTATCTCGGCTCTGTACTCGTCCATTTTATACCCGGCACCTAGTCCGCTCACGAATGTTTTTTGTAAATTCCATTGTTAAAGTCTTTTCCAACGGCCAACATACAACGGCCAGGGTACACACTCTGGTCGATTCGGGATTCATACCCTGGTATATTCTTAGTTTTGAAATTTCAGGTATAATGTAATAGACCTGATCTTGTACCGACCAAAGGGTAGTGTGGGACATTGGCATGAGTATATGTAAATACGTATTTTCCGAGAATTGTTCATGAGATCGGGCATCTTGCCTATACTGGTGGTACTAGTAGCGGGCACGGGAACTATGTGCGCGCATGCAGACGGTGACGTGCAGGCCATGTTCGAGGAGGCAGGCGAATACTTTGCAAAGGGTGAGTACAGGCAGGCAATTGTAATCTATGATTTAATCTTGGAGACTGCGCCTGATGATGCCGCCGCATTGAAGATGAAGGGTATAGCGCAGAGTAACCAGGGAAATCATGCCGGATCATTGGCGCAGTTTTACAGGGTTTTGCAGCAGCAACCCGGTGACGTGCAGGCGCTAGCAGGAATGGGCGTCGGATTCGGATACATGGGCGAGTATGCGGAGGCACAAAAATATTTCAATACGGCTGCCGGGCTGATGCCCGAAAGCGTGATCCTGCAAAACTATGTAGAGTATGTCGATCGCGTGGTATCAAAATATCCGTACACGCCGACTGAAAAGCCATCACAGCTGCTACCTGCGCCAATCGACGTGCGCGTTCCATCGTGGGTAAAGAGCAGCGCCGGCTGGTGGGCTGAGGAACAAATCAGCGACTCTGACTTTATTCTAGCAATCGAGTTTTTGATTGCCAGCGGTGTGGCCAAGGTTTCGGGAACTGGCATAAGCGAGCACGGAAATAGTACCATACCTGCATGGGTGAGAGAGAATGCCGGATTGTGGGCCGACGATTCCATCGGCGACGGCGAGTTTTCAGCCGGATTATCACTTCTTGTACAAAATGGCATAATTCGGGCCGAGATTTCAGAGCCAGAAAAGACGCAGGAGGATTTGGACCGCGATCTCTTTTACTTCAAACAGTATCTGCGCAAGATTGCTAAAAACGTTGCAGACGAGAAGAGGTACATCGAGTTTCCCAATCCGAGCCAAGATGTAATCAAAAAGTTTCTACGTGACTATGCAAAGTGGAATTTTGAGGCCGAGGCGCAAAAGGCGCAGACAAGCTTTCCGAATCCCGTGTTTGAGAGGACGGACGGCGTGATAACGGTAACGTACAGGATGTATGTCAACGAACAGCCGTCCGGACTGCCCCTTGATCACGTAGATACACTAAAGGCGTCGATTGCATACTGGGAGGAGCAAGAGCTGCAGGCAAACGGCCAGCCTGCCAAGGTAAAATTTGAGATTACTGATATCAAGCATGAGGCCAACGTCTGGGTGACGTGGGTTGTGCGGAACCTAGGCGACGGGATACTTGGGCACGCGCACCTTGGCAAGGGAATAGTCGAGGTGGCCCTTGGCGGGTACGGGTGCGATGGAAGCTTTCAGCTGTATGATGTGGAATCCGTGGAATATATCATGCGGCACGAACTTGGGCACACGATCGGATTATCACACGTAGACGAGCCGGGGCACCTAATGAGTTCATCGTACAGTCCGGGCTTTGCATACTGCCTTCTGGGGTGATATATTGACTCGAAGAAGAATGATTAGCTTGACCTACACCCGAATCACCGTAAGAAAGCTTGTAAAACGATAATAAGGGAAAATCACATAATTATACTGTACTATGGATTATATCACGAATCACCGGTGCCCGTCGTGCAGCAAGAAGAAGATGGTTACCGATGACAGTTCAGGGGAGGTATTCTGCGCCAACTGCGGCTTTGTGATTACGGAAAAGATTGAGGATACGGGCGCCGAATGGAGATCGTTTTCCGGGGATGAGGCGAATCGTACACGCGTCGGCGCGGGGACATCGCTTACGATGCATGACATGGGCCTATCCACAATTATCGGGCCGGCAAACAGGGACTCTACCGGCAAGCCTCTGTCTGCAGGCGTGAAGAGCTCGATTGAAAGGCTCAGGACGTGGGACAGCAGGACGCAGGCGCATTCGTCGGCGGACAGGAACCTGCGCCAGGCGTTAAACGAGATGGACAAGCTCAAGGACAAACTGGGACTAAATGATCCTGTAATTGAAAAGGCCGCCTATATCTACAGAAAGGCCCTGGAAAAAAAGCTTGTACGTGGGCGTTCGATTCAGGGTCTGGTAGCCGCATGCCTTTATGCCGCGTGCAGGAACATGGAGACGCCGAGGACACTTGATGATATCGCGGACGGCATTAACATCAGAAGAAAGGATGTTGCAAGGTGTTACCGGCTGATCTTTCGGGAGCTGGACATGAAGATGCCAGTCGTGGATCCTGTCAAGGGCATATCTAGGATTGCAAGCATTGCAAAATTAAGTGAGAAGAGCAAGCGCAAGGCGACTGCAATCCTGAATCGGGCCAAGGAGATTGGCATAGTTGCAGGCAAGGATCCGATGGGGATGGCTGCGGCCGCGCTGTATCTTGCATGTATAAGCACCGGCGAGATCAAGTCCCAGAAGGACATCTCGGTCGCCTCCGGAGTCACCGAGGTCACGATTAGAAACAGGTGTGCTGGGCTGCGCAAGCTGGCATCAGAATACTTGTCATGATTCCTCGTCGAGCCGGCCGCGCCTCGCGGTAACGACAAATATTCCTATGGTAATTCCAAACTGGTATCCGGCGTACATTGCAATTTCAAAGAACTCGGGAACATAGTCGGTAAAGCGTCCTAGAACTGCTAGACCCATCATCGCCGCGCCAAGCAGGAAGACAAAGTACCTTGCGATATCTGGAAGGTCTGCGTGCCTGAAGATCACGACAAGGGATATTGATACGAACAGGGCAAGGACTGCTCCGAATCCGGCGTTGAGTCCCAATATGATTATAATAAACTCGATTCCCTGGTCTAGCGTACTTGGCAGGACAAAGTCGGATATGGGCATCTTGTCTGGGATGGCAAATTTTATCGTGCTGGCAAGCGCGTTGATTGAAAACAAAACGAGCAGGATGACTGATACGGCGCGCGCATGCGCCTTTAGCCTAGGAAAGCGGCGCCGGATACCTCTTCCGAGTACTGCGCCGTGGATCACGCCTATGCAAAACACGACGATAACACTGACTAGTATGTTTTGTTCTGCAACCTGCAGTACGTCCATGATGCAGATTAAATGAAATCATAAATTAACATTACATGCCGGTATCCTAGTATATGAAATCGGGCCTGGGATGATGGGTGCAGATTCGCAGGTGGTATGGTACAAGAACACGCCAATGGGTTGTGGTCTAGAATCCAAAGTCGAATCCGCCGTCGCCGATGCCGGGATCTCCGTAATCCTGGCCGGTATCTCCCGCGGCAGGATCTTCGGCACCTGCTGGCATGTCTTCGGCGGGCACATAGCTTCCCATGCTAGAGCCGATCATGCTGAACATCATCGAGAACATCATCATGTCCATGATTCCAAAGAACATCATCATTGGCAGGAACGAGCGATTGTCGTCCATGAAACTCTTTAGCTTCTTTTTGTCCTGAAGCTGGTACATTGTCTTCATCTCAGACCACTTTGACTCCATCTCGCCGATTCCCTCCTCCATGGTCTTTATGCCCTTTTCTGTATTACTTATCTCGACCTTTTTGCCAAAAAAGCTCTTCTTTTCCTCTACGCTGATCATGCCGTCCTTGTCTAATTCCTCTAGTATTGAGTTGAGCTCGTTGGGATCAATGTTTGTGATTTTTCTGATCTTGTCAAACTTTTTAGCGCCACCCTGGATTGCACCGAGTACCATGATGTGTCTTGGATTATTCCTCATACGATTAACTGTACTAGACGGTTAAAATATTTTATGGATTTCCGACTAGACGGGTGCCAAGCCTCTAGCCGTATCTATACACTGTAATGATCCACGTTTTATGAAATTTATAATGCCGTGATGTAATCAGGATATGGAACGTGATGCTCATACTGATGGGCAGATACGATCCATATTGTCGTTGCACCGGGTAGCCACAGTCGGCATGTCACGGGATCCGTCCAAGGCGGCGCACATGGTTCCAAGGTATCTTTTGGAGAACGGGTATGATATAGTGCCGGTGAATCCGGCCGCGGATGAAATCTTGGGGCTACGGTGTTATGATATGATCAGTGATGTGGGGCAGGCAGATATAGTAGAGGTGTTCAGGCCGTCTGCGGATGTGCCGGATGTTGTAAGGGAGGCAATCAAGATACGGCCGAAGGTGATCTGGTTGCAGGAGGGAATACGCAGCTTGGAGGCCGAGCGGCTGGCAGATGATGCCGGCATTGACATGGTCTTTAACAGGTGCATGCTTGTAGAACACAGGAGGTTGTTTTAGATTGAGTAACTTTGATGATTTTTACAGGGAGCTCTCGGATCTTGTGAATAGATTTGATCAGATTCAGCTGGATGTGCGGGGAGATGTGAATAATGACGCGGTAAGGATCTTTGGACCGCGATCAACGGCCCTGTCTAGGGCCAAAGGCGGGCTAGATGATATTGTTGAATTGCCTACGATCACTGCCGAGCATCACCCGTACTGGGGACTGTTGTGGCAGTGTTGCCAGATTTACTCTGTCGTCTTGAACATGTGGGAGGAGGACGCGTCAGCAGATAACGTTGCAGAGATAGAGTGGTCGATTCGCGAACTAGACAACATGTGCAAGAGATTAAGGGAAGGGGTATCGGATTCCGGTGCATAGATGTTGGATGATTTTAAGACGGTATGATTTTTAGGCTGTTGTACCTGTGTAATATAATATCACTATGATGCCGTCTTGATCTTTTTACTGATAATCTTTGGGATATTTTCGAGTGGCTGTTCGTGTATGGTATCACAGTCAAATACTGCACCGGGACACGAGAGCGCCTGACCGCCTACCATGATAGGAATAATGCTTGCCTTTTGGATCTTTTTTATCAGTCTTTGGCACGTTTTAATGCTGTCCTTTGTGCTGATTGATACTAGTACGATGTCGGGATCCGTCTCTGTTATACGGTGTATTACTGCCTCAGCGGGGGCTGATGGCGACATGTTGAAGACCGTGTAGCCCTTGCTCTGCAGGAGTGACTGCAAGATGTTACATCCAAGGCTGTGCTCCTCGCCGCTTGGCGTGCAGACGAGCACCTTGGCCCTTTTTACAGGGCCTGGACTCCTTTTGTTTATGATGCTGACTAGCTCTGATGCTACATTACTTGCTACGTGCTCGTCTGATATGTCGAGCCTGTTTTGCGCCCAGAGGCTTCCGATCTTGTACATTGCGGGTCTTAGTATATTGTCGTAAAATTCGGCCATGTCTGCGGTTTTTGAATATGATTCGTAGATGAGTAACGCCTTGTCGAGATCTCCGGCCGTAAGCGCCTTGAATATACTCTCTTGCATCTTGCGTACCATCTTTTGGTTTCTAGCCATTTTGTTTCCAGTGTTTGATGCAAGGAATGCTATGATTCTTGGGTCATTTCTGTGGTCTGATGGTATATCTGACGGTACTACCTTTGATGCCTTTCCGAGGTACTTTATGATCTCCTGCCTTGATGTTCTTTTTTTAGGGTCCCAGACGCTTTTGACTAGGTAGAGATACCGGTCACTGTTGGATGATTTTGACTTTATGTATACCAATGTTCCCTCCTCGATATCAAGGACGTGATATCGCGCATTCCGGGGTGTGCATGCCATGACTCTACCCCGTCTGCTATATCCTGGATGGACTCGATAATACATATGATTCCTGACAAGACTGCATCTGTCATGGTTGATCATTTGAGGTGTAGTGGGATCTCCACACTGCCAAAGTCTTCAGATATCCTGAAATGATAATTTAATGTGGGGTCGTATACGAACTGCGTGCCGCCGTATCCTATATTGGGCCCGAAGAGCATGTTAAACTCCCTAGAATCGCCGGGATTGAGCACGATCTGCCCGTTGGTAAAGTCCATTCCGGAATACTTGAACGCGGCACTGCCATCCGTTACATCATAGCTGCAGATCTGGGGGCTTGTGCAGTTTAGGGCAATTCTTTCGGATCCAGCGTTTTCTGCAAGCATTCTGATGCTCAACATGGCTTGGCCGGTCTTACTTGTCTCAAGCGAGTTGCCGTCGGAGCCAAGACCCTTCCAGTAGTAGTTTATGGGGCCAACCTGTACGGGTTGCGTGTCCCGCTTGTACTTGAAGACGGTAATGGCGTCTTCTGCGGCATCTTCACAGTTTAGCCTCTGGTACACCTTTTTGATCTCTTGGCACTCCTCTAGTTCTGCTTGCAACGCGTGCAGTGTTTCATCTTGCGGCGCGGCATCTATATCATCATGTATGGTAATAATGCCAATCTTTACAAGATGCTGTATACTGGCTAGAAAATCTTCATCATTAATGACGTCTGTTGCCCACCATCCGGCGACGTTTTTTACCCAGCCGGGAACCTCTTGGGATTGTTGATCTGCCGCCTGGACCGCCGGTATGTCAATGATCTGCTCTGCGATCAGGTACTGGATTCCTTGTATGAAAATATCATCACTAATTTCTCCTTGCGCCCACCATCCGGCGTTGTCTTTAATCCATGATGGGACGGGCTCTGCTGAGGCCTGAGAAAATGATAATGCCGCGAGTGTTATTGCCAGTATTGCGTATATCTTCATGATCTTGTTTTACCGATATGATATTTAAACTAGTGGTAAATTTGTAAACTAGTGACCAAATGTATCATGTATTTTGCTGATGGTATGGAATTGACGAGCGCGTCAACATGCGTGCATTGTGAAAGTGATTGTGTATTAGTTGGTGTTGGACTTTGGTGTGAATAGGATGTCTGTACGAGTTACTGCTTGTACCTGGGCAAATGTAAGATCAAGAAAATTCGGCGGGTCGACGTTTTTGGAATGAAATCTGCGCCGATACTTGGGATGATCAGAGACGAATCCGGTAAGAAATTTAACACGCCGGTGATGGACTCTAGGCATTGGTATATTTGGATTACAATGCGACCACGCCGGTAGATCCGCGAGTTATCGAGGCCATGATTCCAGTGTTTTCAGAACTGTTTGGAAATCCGTCGAGTACTACACATGGTCATGGGCTTGATGCAATGCGTATTGTGGATGCGGCACGGGAACAGGTGGCGGCTATTCTCGGGCGCGACATTCATGATGTTGTGTTTACTTCGGGGGCGACAGAGGCAAACAACATGGTGGTACATGGCCTAAGTTCTCATGAGGGCATGTTTTTGGTGGGTGCTACAGAACACAAGTCCGTACTTGAGGCATACAACAATCTTGAAAATGTCAACGTCATGACCGTTCCAGTGACACGTGATGGGGTGACCGATCTTGACAAGCTAGCCGGCATGATGAATAAGAATGTGGTTCTAGTTTCAGTAATGGCGGCAAATAGTGAGACTGGGGTAATTCAACCCGTATCTGAGATATCGAAGATAGTGCACGAGAATGATGCCTTGTTTCATTGTGATGCCACGCAGTACATTGGGCGCATCCCGTTTGATGCAAATGCCCTAGGTGTGGATATTGTAACCCTTAGCAGTCATAAGATTTATGGTCCCAAGGGCATCGGGGCCATGGTGGCCACAGCAGACGTACGCAGGCGGCTCCGTCCGTTGATTCATGGCGGCGGTCAGGAGAATGGCATGCGTAGCGGTACCATGAACGTTCCGGGAATCGTTGGGTTTGGCAAGGCATGTGAAATTGCAACCGATTTCGGGCTAGCAGATGCATCTAGGCAAACGTCATTAAGAGATCATTTTGAGAAGGAGGTATTGTCGCTGGTAGATGATGTGACCGTAAATGGAGGGGAGGTAAGGCGCCTGCCAAACACGTCGAATTTGAGGATTGCCGGGGCGTTTGCAGATGCCGTAATAGTTAACGCGCCTGCCATCGAGATATCTACCGGTAGCGCATGCTCGTCTTCTGCCATCGAGCCTTCGCACGTTCTTACTGCAATGGGACTTGACCGTGATGCTGCAGATGAATCCATCAGAATGTCATTGGGGCGGCCGACCACGCATGAAGAGGTTGATGTTGCCGTATGGGAGATTGCGCGTGCTGTGGCGTTTGTAAGGGGCAAAGAGGCGGAACTCGCGGACTGGGGAATGATCTGAGTTGCAGATCACGGATGCGGTAAGTACGCCGACATTTGCAAACCACGAGTCATTTCACTTGAGGTATGGATGGCTCAAAAAGGCATACAACGAGGTCCTGAAGAATCCGGGAATATTCGTATCCGACGACGCGTCAATCAGACTTGGTGTGGGAAAGAACATGGTGCGCTCAATCCGGTTCTGGGCGCTGTCTTGCAAGGTAATGGAAACCGGGCCAAAAAACTCTCAGATCCAGGTTACTAGGATTGGTGATGCAATCTTTCGAGAAAGGCGTGGGCTGGATCCGTATTTGGAAGATCCACAAACGCTGTGGCTCTTGCACTGGCTCTTGTTTGCTCCCCCGTGCCGCATTCCTGTATGGTGGATAATAATGAATGAATTTCCGGCGGCAAACATTCGGACAGGTGATCTCACAGAGTCCGTCCAGAACAGAATACTAAACATGTCTGAATGGAATACACCATCGTCTAAATCGATAAAAAAGGATGTTGACGTGTTTGTACATACGTATACAACTGATCAGGGCACGATGTCCATGGAGGATT
Source organism: uncultured Nitrosopumilaceae archaeon (assembly GCA_964507825.1). Lineage (GTDB taxonomy): Archaea > Thermoproteota > Nitrososphaeria > Nitrososphaerales > Nitrosopumilaceae > JAWVZS01. Next base: position 23,355 of record CAZDQM010000015.1, read on the forward strand.
ATTTGGACTGTCCGTTCAGACAGATGCGCATGGTAAGGCAGAGGACGCGCGGCGAGATACGCTTCGTGTTTGGCAGGAAATATGGCATGACGCCCTCGATTGTGGCGCATGCTTGCCTGGATTTTATAAACAGACGGAATATTGCCTCAAAAAGCATCTCGGTTACACAACTTGCAACCGAGCCGGGTAGCGTAGGCAATGTCTTTAAGATCGGAGAAAACGACCTCGGACAGCTGCTTGCCGATGCCTGTGGCATGTCTGACTGCATACGCATGGAGGATGTCAACGGGGCGCAACGATTGATGTTTGATGATGCAGGAGCGGCGGCCGAAATCATGCTTGGCAAGGCATATGGCAAGAGTAGGCAGAGGCTTGATTATGTCAACAAGGTGATGGCAAATTGATTATAACAAGGACACCTGCAAAAACAAGCCGTGTAAAGTTGAGTCAAGAGGGTAAGAGTGTTGAGGGCAAACTAAGGGCGGCCGGAAAGAAGAGGCAGGTACCACTGTCTAAGATAGTGACAGTTCCACCAAGGGCGCATCGATCTACGAACATAGAGTTTGACAATATTACATTGTTAAACAGCTACATTCCCAGCGCTAGCACGCTTGAGATAGTCGAAAGGCTGTCGTCGGGCCTGCGCGGGACAAAAAACAGCAGGATGTTTTCGATAACTGGACCATACGGATCCGGCAAATCTGCAATGGCCACGTTCTTGAGCGGGCTGCTTGCGCCACGTGGCAGTGTAGAATACAAGTCTGCATATACCATACTCAAAAAAGAGCCGTCTCGTTATGGGGATGCCTTGATACAGGCAAGGGAAAAAGCAGGTATAGACCAAAGAGGCATGATACGATGTACCGTCATGGCGCGACGCGAACCCCTGTCTGCCACGCTACTGCGCGCACTTGATGCCGGACTAGAGGATTATTTTGGCAAGTACACGAACAAGGATATTTCCTGTGCAGGTATGGTGAGAAAATACAACAAGGATTTAAAGAGAGGCAAGTTGCAGGATACTACCACGCTCATACAGATAATCGAAGACGTGGCAAAAACGGTACCAGTAATAATAATAGTAGATGAGTTTGGCAAGAGTATAGAATACTTTGCCACGGACGGATCGCAGTCAGGGGATCTATTCCTGTTGCAAGAGCTTGCAGAGAGATCTGGACGGCGGAACAATTTTTCATTATTCATAATGACACTGCAACACATGGCATTTGAAGAGCATGCGGCAGGCGCGTCATTCACACAAAAGAAGGAATGGGCAAAGATTCAGGGGCGCTTTGAGGACATTACGTTTGCAAACTCGCCGGATCAGACTAGGATACTCGTATCTAATACAATACAACCCGCGGGGGGCACGGAGCATGCTAGGGATGTGCGAAGATGGGCCGAGAAGGAATCTAGGATCATGGAGGATCTAGGAATCAGTATGGGTTCTGATCCTAATCTTGTGGCCTCATGCTATCCACTAAGCCCGCTGGCGTTAGAAATTCTCCCGGAATTGTGCTCCAGATACGGACAGCATGAGAGGACACTATTGTCGTTTCTTTCGGATTCTAAAAGGAACACGGTTACTACGTTCATTGATGAAAATGTCTGGGATGGGGAATCGCCGCCGGTGGTGGGACTTGATGTATTATATGACTATTTCATATCTGGTACCGGCATGATATACTCTAGCTCTGCCAACGTGAGCCGACTCATGGAGATTGAGACGATAATACGTGACGCGCACGGATTGAGTGACGTTGAGCGGAAGACGCTCAAGGCTATAGGGCTACTCAATCTGGTCGGAAGATCTGGGTACCTGAGGGCATCTAAGCGGCTGATTGAATATTCCATAAAACAGAATCCGCACCGAATCCTTGAAAATCTTGAAAAAAGATCCATGATAACATACAGGCGGCATGCCGATGAATACCGAATCTGGCACGGCACCGATGTGGACATGGCGGCCAAGCTAGAGGTGTATAGAGGGAGATATCGGCGCACGTCCTTGTCTGCATTATTGGAGGGCTCCATTCGGTTGGAGCCGGTGGTGGCCGCAAAGCACAGTATTGAGACTGGAACAATGCGAATTTTTGAAAGGCGGTTTGCCAAGCCGACTGATACACAAGACCAAAGATATGACGGAACAATCCTGTATGTGACAGGTGATTATGATGTATCGTCATTTGACAAGCCCGTGGTTAACGTTACTACGGGAGACACTACCAAGCTAAAGAACGCGGCCATGGACGTATCTGCCATACGTGACATTTTGGACTCTGATGATGCAGTTGTCTCGGACTGGGTTGCAAGAAGGGAGTTTGAGGAGCGCCTAGCCGATGCCGAGGCAGTTTTAGATCAAGAGTTTGCAAGCGCGTATGCCGATAATGCAACATGGTCATATAACCAGAACGGAAAAAGCATCAAAATACATGACAAGCCAAGCATGGCCGCATCTAAAGTGTGCGATTATGCGTATACTGACACCCCGATAATACGCAACGAGATGATAAATCGCAATCTCTTGTCGGCGCAGGGTTCTACCGCAAAAAAGAGGCTGCTTGAGGCCATGCTGATGCATCCGGACAAGCCTCGACTTGGAATAGAGGGGCATGGGCCTGAGCGCGCCATATACGAGGCAGTCCTTTATGAAAACCAGATACACGTGCAAAGCAAATCGAAGGGATGGCAATTGCAGGATCCAAAGGGTAATGGTATGTCGCGTGTCTGGAACAGCATGTTAGATGCTATAAAGAAGGAATCAGGCCGCAAGATACTTGCGGATGTTTACAAGGTAGCACGGATGCCGCCGTATGGTGTCAGGGACGGACCGGTACAATTGTTAATGGTTGCAATGATGCTGATACACAGAGATGTGATTGCACTGTATGAGCACGGCACGTTTGTGCCCAAGCTACGGCCCGAAGTGACAGAGCGCATGACCAAGAACCCGGAGCACTTTGAATTAAAGTACTTTAACAAAACGCCGTCAAAGGCGGCACTGCTTAAACACGTATCAACATCCCTCAAGACTGATTCGGATCTCTTGGCTACGGTAAGCTACTTGGTCCGCACAATGTCGTCCCTGCCGCCGTATGTCAAGCACACAAAGAATCTGGATAAAAAGACCATGGCCGTGCGCGATGCTGTATTAAATGCTAGAGAACCTGACACGTTGCTCTTTGAGTCACTTCCCAAGGCACTAGGGTTTGCAACCGTTGCAGGGCCCGATGATGCCAGGAAATTTGCAAAGGCACTGACAAAATCCATGAACAAACTGCAGGGGATGTTTGCACGCGTGTTAAAAGATACTGCCGAACTGTTGTTTGATGCCACTGGAATAGATGAGCGTGCTAAACTGTCTGAGGTAGCCAAGGCAATGGCGCCGAGTGTTTCGGATCAGGAGATGAAGGTATTTTTGGGTGCGCTGTCTGCAGACATGCTAGATGATGATGAGTGGATAAAATATGTTGCAATGAGCCTGACTGATACTCCGCCAGACAACTGGAAGGATGAGCACAAGCTCATGCTTGAGAACAGCCTGCGTACGGTTTCATACAAGCTCAACAGGCTTGCCAAGATGTATTTTGACGCGGTATCTGGCAACTTTGAAAAACCATCATACCAGGTGACGGTTACCGGTACAGATGGCTCTGAATATTATAACATGGTATCACTAAATCGAGCGCAGAAGGATAGGCTGAAAGCGATTATCACACTGGTGAAAAAAGAGATAAAGAAAAATAATCTTACAAAAAAAGATCTCGGTGCACTAGTTGCCATGCTTGGTTTGGAATCAGAACAGTGACAACGATGTGGGTGTAATTTGCATGATGTTGTCTTTTAATGCGATCACGACTCGTGCATTTTTAAAAACTGCCGGACTTGGACGTTCGTATAGGGACACGCGTATGCTCTATCGGGTATAGTTGCATGGACAGACAATAGATGGCGAGAACCTGATGGGGTGATTTTGGTGGATCTTACATCAAAAATCAAACAGCGCTTGAACCGTCTAATGAGTTGAGCCTGCACCCACATCACGTTAGTAGTATCAGGATGCACGCGTTCCCTACGGGATTCGAGTACGGGTAATATAACTATCATTTATCTCATGTGCGTTCAGGTATTGTAGCGTTTATGTATAATCGTCTAGCTGATGAATTCCCATGGCACAAAATCAGCCAGAAAATGTGGTTATGCATAAACTCTAATACAGTCAAGTTTCCAAACTTGCATTCGAAACTGTTTTAAAATCACTTTATTCATGATTTATTGTGTCTGATGAATATGATATTTATCGCAAATCGATTAGGGATCTGTTTAGCGGTTCTAGAAAATACATTATTCCGGCCTATCAGAGAAGGTATTCGTGGACTAAAGATAATGCAGAACAGCTATTTGATGACATGATAGATACTGGAAAGCATTATCCATCCAACCTGCTAGGAGCAATGGTAGTTATGACTACTAAAGATAGTGATAAACTAGAGGTGGTGGATGGACAACAGCGTCTTGCAACACTATCACTACTATTTTGTGCCATACGAACATACATGTATCAATTTAATGATGTGACGTCTCCCGGTGCGCCACCAGTCATACTCGGCGCGATAGAGAAATTGGACGATCTTTTGCAAGTCGAATCAAATGACGCTAGGGTTAGGATGGGAGAAAATGATCGTGATCTGTTTAGGGTTATTATCTGCAATAAAAATTCTGATTATAAAGGGTTTTGTAAGGAATTAGAACAAAAGTTTCAAAAGTCAAAGAAAATATCCATTTCTCATTCCTTGATGATTAACAATTATCGATCACTTTGCGAAAAAGTCGAAGACTGGATAAATGCTCAGTTCCAGATTAAACAGAACGATAAACCATTTGATGTAAATACATTCAACGCAGGCATCCAGGAGTTAGGTAAAACTGTTGATAACATGATCGTCAACAATCATTTCGCATCTATTCAAGTTACCACGAGACATGTTGCATACAAGATATTTAACACATTTAATTCTCTTGGACAAACCCTTCAACAAGCTGATCTAATAAAATCTCATCTTTTAAGTCAGACACATAAACACGAGTCTGTACAGCAAGACATACGAGCCGCGTGGCTAGATATATTTGATGAGAGCTTAGGCAAACATGATGATTTTCTTTACGCATCACTGTCTTCTCGAAATCCATCTGGTGCAAAAGAAGGCATTTCAATATCCATGTCCAATCTGTATCGAATCATCGAGTCTACTGTTAACGGAGTCAAACAGGTTTGTGACTTTATAGAAGATCTCAAAACTGATGCCAAATATTTCAAACAAATACAATATCCTGAAGATATGGACAATAGTAAAAAATATGCCCAACTCAAGAGCAATTTTTATGGCATGCAACTTCTTACTACTACATACATCAAGGTACCCATACTTGCGGCCTATCGAGATTGGGAAAATAATCATTTCGAGGATCTTAACACACTTGTCGACTGCCTTCTCATTTTCTTCTTCAAATTCAAATTCATAAACGATGGCACTGCTGAAAACGTACGCTCCATAGCTAATACTGTCACAAAAATGATAATCGAGAAAAAAGATATTGATAAAATACTTTATCACATACTGATGAATGCAGATGTTCCTGGTGGGCCTGCTAAGCGCATAGATTCCGAAAATTTCCAAAAAAATTTTAGTCGTAAAATGTTCAAGCTGACTTCTAATAATGCAAAGTATATTCTCACCTCGATAGAAACTTACCTTAGAAAAATGAACCCCAGTGAATACCCTAACCTCAACTTCCTCAATTTCATCAATTATAACGTTGAATTGGAACACATACTGCCAAAAAATCATGCCAAATATTGGCCTGAAAAACAGTTTCAGCCTGTTGATCCTATAAACAACTACAAAAATCGATTAGGAAACCTTACACTTCTATCTAGTCAGTGGAATAAGAGTCTTAGAAATAAAGATTTTATCACGAAAAAAACTAGTGAACATGGATATGCTAAATCTGCATTTTTAATTAACAAGCGATTCCTCCAAGATTATGGTTCGTGGACGGCACCCAATCTTGAGGATAGGGAAGAACAACTCTGTAGACTTGCACCATCTGTATGGGACCTCGATAAATACGATAAATATTTGAAAGGAAATGGATCAACAACTTAGACACGTTTGTGGAATATCTGGCGGCAAGGACTCAAGTGCACTTGCCGTATACATGCGCGACAAGGTTCCTGAAATGGAGTATTTTTTCTGCGATACGGGAGCCGAGCTACCTGAGACTTATGCATATCTTGCAAAACTAGAGGTAGTACTTGGTAAAAAGATAATCCGATTGAATTCCACTAGGACTTTTGATCATTACTTTGAGGTGTTCCGCGGTACTCTACCATCCCCCCAGATGAGATGGTGTACAAAACTACTCAAGATAAAGCCGCTTGAAGACTGGATAGGTGAAGACAGGGTGATATCATATGTAGCTATACGCGCAGATGAAAAAAATCGAATGGGGTACGTTTCGACCAAGCCCAACATACGTACAATCTTTCCATTTATAGAAGATGATATTAATCATCAAGGAGTAATAAACATACTAGACGATGCTGGAATTAATCTTCCAGATTATTATAAATGGAGGACACGTTCGGGTTGCTACTTTTGCTTCTTTCAGCGCAAGGCAGAATGGGTCGGACTTGCAGACAATCATCCTGATTTGTTTGAGCGTGCAGTGGCCATTGAGAAGAAAATACTAAAGGATGCAGGGGTCTCTGGCGATGCCAACTTTGCTACAAGCGGCATGAAGGGTAGGCAGTATACATGGTCTGAGGGTGAGACGTTGCCGGACCTGCTTGCAAGACGAGATGATATAATGGTAAAGCATGAGGAGAACCTCAAACGAGTCAAGGCCAAGAGAAAGAACCTGCCGCTTGTTGATGTTTTAGCTGATGCGCTTGATGATGGAGATGAAAAGTCACCGTGTACGGTGTGTCACCTGTGATGTATCATGCGTCTCACGACTCTCTTACGAAGATCAGAAAGTTCACTTTCAAAGTTCGTTGATAGGCAGGCGATAGGCGTGTTACAAGCTCTTAATCCGGAATTAATACGTCCATCAAACTTGATCGATCTAATAGACAAAACTATGGACGTTAATACGGTACTCAAAGACAAGCAAACGCGTAACATCATGATCAACAATATGAAGACAGATGAAGCAGAAAAGTTTGCAAGGTTTGTTGGACTCGAAAAATGGAACGATGTTCATTATGCATTAACGAAAAAAACATTTGGAAGGCATGAATTAAAAAGAGCGCTTGAGTTTTTTGGACACGAATTTGAGGAAGAAACCATTGATGACAAGGAAGAATCAGAATATGTATTGCCAAAGAAACCGCTTTTCGAACACCAAGTAGAAACCGTATATAATATCAGGAAAAAACTCTCCACTAAACCACACAGGGCCCTTTTGCACATGCCTACTGGTTCTGGAAAGACACTTTGCGCCATGAGACTGATTGCAATTCACATGCTGGAAAAACCAGATGCTCTTGTTGTATGGCTTGCGTACAATGAAGAATTATGTGAACAAGCCCTGAGTGAATTCAAACACATGTGGAGCAATGTAGGTGATAAAGAGATCAGAATTCATAGATTTTTTGGAAAAAGTAACCTTGATCCGCTATTACTCCGCAATGGATTCATGGTTGCAAGTCTCTCAAAAATGCTGGCCTTGGCAAAAAAGAGTAACACGTTTCTATCTGAGATGGCCAAAAACACGGATTTGGTCGTGATAGATGAGGCGCACCAGGCAACTGCACCAAAATTTTCCATAGTGATAGACGTACTGTCTGAAAATCCTGCTACATGGTTGTTGGGCCTAAGCGCTACCCCCGGACGTGATTCCAACACAATTAGTCCGGAGAACATAAACCTAGCTAAATTTTTTGGAAAGAAAAAAGAGATCCTAAACACCAAAAATGAAAACCCGATAAAATTTTTAATAAGAAACAACTATTTGGCCAAGCCAGAATTTAAGCAAATATCGCATCATGGGTCGAGCCTATCAAAATCCGACATCAACAGAATAAAACGAGAAATTGACATACCGGAAAATATTTTGGAAAAATTATCAAACGATGTCAAAAGAAACCTGTCCATTATTACGGAAATAATGCGCCTGTCCAAAAATCATAAAAAAATAATTGTGTTTGCGGCAAGTGTCAATCATGCAAAAGTTTTATCACAAATACTTACTGCAAAAGGATATTCCTCACATTACATCATTAACAAAACATCTACATGTAATCGATCACAAATACTAGACGAGTATAGGACCTCTGACAAACCCATGATTCTTTGTAATTATGGTATATTGACAACTGGTTTTGATGCTCCGAAGACTTCTGCCGTAGTAATTGCACGCCCAACAAAATCATATGTCCTATATGCCCAGATGGTTGGTCGTGGAATGCGCGGAGAAAAGGCAGGTGGAAACAAGACGTGTGCGATATCAACTGTAATGGATATGGGTATTGATCTCTTTGCTGTATCTGAAATTTTCAACATGTGGGATGAGGCATGGGATCAATGACAGACAAAAATTATGATATATTCAGCGGTTCAAAATTTGTTGAATCTATACGTAGTGGTGGATATCAGGACACATCATATGCTGTGGGCGAATTAGTTGATAATGCAATAGATGCCAAAGCCAAGCATGTTAAGATCATATGCATAGAAAAGTTAAATCATTCTACAAATCGGCATCATCTAGAGAAAGTAGCTGTCCTTGATGATGGAGACGGAATGAATTCAGAAGAACTGCGTAGTTCCCTTCTATTTGGTGATGGCACACGGGGAAATGAAGACGACATAGGTAAGTTTGGGATGGGACTCCCTAATGCATCTTTGTCACAATGCAAAAGAGTGGAGGTTTATTCATGGCAAAAGTCTTCCAAACCATTATACAGCTATCTTGATTATGATGAGGTCAAAGCAGGAAATCGCCAGATTTCGGTCCCCGAACCAAAAGACATACCATATGTGATCTCTAGTACAATCAAGAAAATTCCGAAAGAGTCAGGTACCATTGTGATATGGGATAAACTAGACCGATGTTCATGGACAAGCTCTAAAGCATTACTACGAAATTCTCAGTTCATAATAGGAAGAATGTATCGTAAATTTCTTGACAAAAAGAATGACAAAAAGAATGACAAAAAGAAAGTTACCATAGAAATGATAACATTACAGGCTGGTGATGATGATCCAGTAATATCAGAAACTGAGGACATGTTACCCAACGATCCAATGTACTTGATGGCTCCAACGGATACGCCAGGTAAATGGGGTAAAGAACCCATGTTCAAACTCGATGTAGTACATGAAGATAAATTTAAGGTACCATTTAACAACGAAATTCATGTTGTAACAGTGCGATATTCTTTGGAAAAAGACGAACTACGTTCCCCGGAACATGTTCAAGGTGATCAAGGAAATACACCACATGGAAGACATGCAAGAAGAAACATGGGTCTATCCATAATTCGTGCTGATCGGGAAGTAACTTTGGATACCAACCTTATCGTAAGCTCAGAACCGCGAGATCGTTGGTGGGGTGTAGAAATTGACATACCTACATCACTTGATTTGGCAGTAGGACTCACAAATAATAAACAACACGTAGGTACGCTTTCTTCAATTATGCAAAGTATGAGCAAATTCAAAGGTGATGAACTTGATAGTCCTGATGAAAAGATCATGACTCACGACTTTGATGATGATGTAGACAAGACTAAACATGAATTATTTGAAATGATTAAACAAGTAAACAGTCGTATATCTTCTATGAGAAAAAGAATACGGGCAACTCGTGAAAATACTAGAAAACCACTTGGTAAAGAGACAAATTTAGATAAAAAGATCAAAAGCGGACTGATACAAGAAGGAGAAGAAGGAAAGGAAGGTAGAATGGATAAAGACAGGGAGACTATGAAAAAGGAAGAAAGAATAAAACAGATTAGTGATGCATTGGAAGGTGAAGGATATGAAAAAAAGACAGCAAACAAAATAGCTCAACAATGGGTTGAAGAAGATAAAAGAATAA
>CAZDQM010000016.1:0-36767 GCA_964507825.1 uncultured Nitrosopumilaceae archaeon
CGCTATACTTTCATGGTATAATAGAATCCTGTGACTCACTTGGTGGAGTAATATGCAATTTTGGAATCGTTGGCGTGTAAAGTGATTTATTGTACAGTCAATCTCGTATGTACCTGTTCCCGAGTTTTACTATATTTTTCGTTGAAGATCGGATATCGAGTATATACACCTCGAGTTTTTTCACAGCACACCTGTACAATTTTGGCAGGGAGTCATGGCCGGCAAAATATTCTTTATTACATGTTATCATTTTGATAATGTTGTAATCGAGGACTGATTCTGAATGCTTGCCGATACGTTACCGAATAACTTGGCCGCAATTGTAATTCATTGCTGTTGATTTTACTTGTGGGCTGTTTTGTATATTGTGCGAGAAGATCATACGATAATATTAAATGTATTATGATCTAGTCGTCTATGATGTCCGAGGCAGACGAGTTTGCAGAGTCGCTACTTGATCAGATTGACGTTGAGATACAAGAGGAGAAAAAGATTACCGAGTCAGCCGATAGAATATCAGAAGATCCCGGGTTTAGGGTAAAGTTTGAACCATTAGAGGATGCGGCAGGTCGAATATTTGATGATTACCGGGAGCGGGCTGCCGAATTCACGGGGTTGCAGGTGCCTACTGATACACGGATAGAATTCCTAGATCTAAAAGGGATGAAGATTGTCAAGGGGAAGAGGGTGCATGCGGCCCATGGGTCGCGCGAGTACGTAGACGCCCTGTTTGAGGCGGTTTCTCGAAACGATAAAAAAAATATTGCAACACTGTTCCAAAAGGATTCTGTACGGTTTCTCACATACTCTACATACGTAAAGTCATACATCTCAAACATTACCACCACGTATGGGGAATACTTGGAACCGGCAATCAACATAAACAAATTCGTCCTGTCTAGATACCCGCAGATAATTCTGTACGGACACGGCGCGCCTTATGAGGCTAGATTCGACGACGTACACTCTGGATACATTGGTGCATTGAAGATGACGATTCTAGGGGAATTAATTCATTCTATGCAGGGAGCGCTTCACAAGGAGGTGAGCAAGTGGGCGACCGTGACTCATCAACTAAGCGAGGAGCTGGCATCGAACATCCTTGCACTAGACGACGGGGCGGCTGCGACGCTGTGCGATCACCTAGACATCCGGGGGATACCGGATGACTTTCCAATGGCAATCCGGGCAAACCTGTTCTTTACACTACATCCGCAGAGTCTAGTCATAAATGAGCTTGGACCGCAGGCCATGGCGTTTACAAAAATCCAGGTGGATCCGAAGATTTTAGAACACGTTCCAAACCTTGCGCAGGTGTGCCAGGAATGGCTGGCCGCGATGCGGTCACACGGGGTTGCATTTGATGCCATCGAAGGCATGACCAAATTTTGCATCAAAGGTATGATTCCTGATGACGGGGATTTCAAAAAGTACTTGGAGATGTTCATGGGCACGGATGCTTACTCGTACCTGGACCAAAAAAGCACATGGGGGGATTTTATCGATGAATCTTTCAAGCTGCGCGGCAGAGAAATATTTGGCGATATAATTGGAAATCCTCCAACAACAAACGAACTGGCGAGTCCAAACGCGTACTTGAAAAGGATTCAGGCACACATCCGTTGAAACAAAAAACCAAAATCGATCAGTGGATGGATGTAGCCAACAATCCAGATCAAAATCTTGCTGAAAAGGGACTGCACTTGGCAAGAATTGTTGAATATCCGGATCTGGATATGGGCAAATACATGGGGATGGTACGTGATATTGGAGAGCAGTTGCGGGAGGCAGTCGGTGATGTAAAAAATCCGACGTACCTGATTTCGATGTTAAACGAGCAGCTTTTTGACATTTTTGGCCTAGTTGGTGACGATGATGACTATTACAATCCACAGAACAGCTTTGTAAATGACGTACTGGATAAAAAATCCGGCCTACCAATAACGATCTCGATAATATATGTCGAGGTTGCCAAGCATGTGGGACTGGATCTGCAGCTAGTTGGATTTCCAAGTCACGTTCTTGTCAAATTCAACGAGGAACTGATAATCGATCCCTTTTACGGGGGCAGGATACTTGGGGCCGGGGAACTGCAAGAGATCTTGGACGCAAACCTTGGGGGGCTAGAACTTGTACCGGAATTCCTAGACTCTATCTCGGAAAAAAAGATCCTGGTCCGGATGACTAGAAACCTAAAAAACGCGTACATGCAGTCGTACGCATTTGAAAAGGCCTGCCTGTGCATGGATCTTGCAATGTCTTTGGAGGCGGGGGTTCCGGAGGATGCAAGGGACATGGGAATCATCAAGGAGCGGCTGTCTGATTTTGAATCCGCACTTTCATACCTTAACCGGTACCTGGAATTAAGGCCAGACGCGCAGGACGCGGACGCTGTCTTGGATTTGATCAAAAGTATCAGGATGAGGGCTAGTCGATGATCGAGCTGATGTCGTTGCCTTTTTTAATCTGCGAGATCTCATGGCGGGCAATCTTGTTTCGTAGCGCCTTTTTGAGGATGTTTAACTCCTCCCTTAACATGGCAACTTCGTCTTCTAGCTTTGCCACCCTTTCATAAACGGTCTCTGCCTCCGATGCACTCATGCTAAGTCAATACGAAAATTGTCTTAAAAAGTTATTGTCATACCGGCGGCCTAGTGCGGATTCTTAGGCACGGAATTTGTTTGATCTTTGTTGTCCTAGGGCCGTGGCGTGAGCGATACGGGATGCGTAACGCGAGCTGTATCTGTATCTGCCGCGGACCATTTTATCAGCGCATGATAAATTAGACTTAATAGGATGCAGTTGGATTGACCATCCATGGGACGCCGAAGGACTCAGAAGATAATAAAAACGGGACCAAAAAACGTTACGACCGGAATGTGCCCCCTGTGTCAGACGATAGGACGCATCTTTTTGCTTGGACCGCCAGGACAGGAGAGGTGCAAGTGTGAAAAGTGCAGACAGGAATTTGATCTATAATCCCGGACAAACTTATTCATGTTTTTAGTATGGCATGTTCCTGACTGTCTGGTGTTTTAGTGTAGATGCCAGATGCTTGGCAAGTGATGTAGTATGTCTATTGACATGCGTTATGGTGGGAATTCGCAGATATGGCCAGGGTGACTTGCTGATATCTTTACTGATTTGGATTCGTACACGGCAGATCATCTGGGCACTAGAATTTGTCCGCATCGTTACGGTTATTGCATGTCGGCGCGACGTGTACTGCAAATATGTCACAGGTAGCACAACAATTAGGCCGCAGCTGGGTTTTGAGATTCGTAACTGTTAACGTGGTTTTGAGATCATTTTGGCACAAGTTCAGGATATAGCGCAAAAATATAGGCATGACGTTAACAGCTACCGTACGTGAAATCAAACAGGGAGCTGGGGATCCAGCAATGGTATAGCTACAGGTGAATAGCTCCAAGAAACGCCGCAAATGTAAATGGTATAGTGCAGATGCAGCGATGAGTCATCTTGGTTCTAGTGGTACCATTCTCTAATACCTTACAAGTAAATCGATGAAATTCTCACGAGTCTATTCCATAACCGATTTGTGATATACGCGAGCGTTGCTACACTCTAGTCAAAAAGTGTCAAATAACCGTGAAATTGCAATATTAGAATAAATAGGAACATCCCAAATAAATCTAATCAACAAAAAATAATCATGGGAACGGATGGTAACATTTACTTGGATCGTCAGCCGTTTGTGTTGGGATTTTTGTTACGCAAGTTTCCCAAATTTGACTTTAACATGGCTACATTCAAGGACAGGTTGCGGTTGCAAAAATTCATCTATCTGCTACAGGCACACAACATCTATCTGGGATACGACTTTTCATGGTAACATCCGCGGTCCCTACTGTACGACCCTGACAACGGCCGCCTTTGCTTTGGACAACTTTTATGATTCCATACCCAAACAGGTCAAAAATACAAAGTTCGCTAGTAGCACCGTCCAATCACGGTTTGACAGGTTCGTCAAGTTCATCGACAAAAAGGAGAACGATGCTAATTTTCTTGAGGCTGCGGCCTCGTTACACTTCCTGTTGAAGACGCGCCATATAGTCGACGATGACGCGGTCAGAAAGGTGGCTAGGAAGATGCCGGACGCGGACGAATTATACGTAAAAGATGTGCTAGAGCAGATTAGACGGGAGGAGTTGTTGTGAGCAAACTGGCAGAAACTACAATGGATGAAATTGCAGGCCAAGTCAAGCTCATGAAGGCAGACATGGGTCCAGACATGGACGAACGATATGTCGATAAGGCGTTGTATTATATGATACTTGACGCAATAGGGGCGCGGAGGCCGACATCAAACTAGTCGGCAAAAACGTATTCAAGCCGGAGGTGTCTAGGCCCGTGATGGATGATTTTATTTTAGACGACAAGGTGGTGATACCCATACTCAAAAGACTGCACCAAGGCAAACCGGTATGAACGAGTTATGGATCCTGCCGGGGCCGATCTGGACTGGAATCATAATGTCAGTCGTGCTGACATGCCTATTCCTGTTTCAGGAGCGATACAAGGCCAGAAAAAAACGTGTCATGTATGCAGATCTCATCATGGTGGAACTCAATCTCATACTTGATTTTCTCCATCCTCTATCATGTAATAGGCCCATCCTACGTACTAACAATCCGATAGGAACGATTCCAAGAAGCATGTACGACGGACTCGTGTCCTCGTCCATGATTTCAGTATTTGGCACCGACTTGCAACGTCAGTTGCACGCATTTTACAGGGGGATGGACAACAGGTCGCACGACTCCATGCGATCCGAAATCATGCCCCTGCTCGAAGACGTAGTCAAGTTTCGAGAATAGAACCTATGCTGGACCTAGATAAAGTAACCGATCAAAACCGAATGCTTGAGGGCGCAGGCGGCGGCACTAGAGACATGAGCAAGAGATATAGTTCGCAAGACAAGGCCGATGTGGTGGAGGAGTTTTTTTACCATTAGCATGTCTGCCGCCGAGCTATGCCGCAAGCGCAATATCTTCCATGTGACTCTAGAACTAGGACAAGTTTCTGCAGGGTTGCAAGCCGGCGCTTGCCAGCCATGGATGTTGACAAGAGCCACGTCCGGAAGACTGAACACCTAAAGCGCATAATCGCAGAAATTATCATAGCCAACGATGTTTTAAAAAAATAACTGTTAACGTCATGCCTAGATGCCTGCACTATATCCTGAACTTGTGCCTAAAGATGATTCTCAAAACAATGTTGACAGTTATGCTGTGCACAGAAAGATACGCGACAGTACAAGGGCCAAGAGGATGATGCATACTCTGTTCTCATGTATCTCAATATAGAAGAATCGCGGGCTTGACTACCTACAGGAGATTGCCAAGTACGTAAGCCGTGCGGATCAGGTTAACACTTGCCTACCGATTAAGGATATGGTTCACCCTTTGGAAGATACGGCATTTTAATCCCTGCCGAATTTGTAAACTAAAACACCATCAGACATGCCATACTGCCTGAATATCCGAGGATCATCTAGTCATAATTTATTGTATCATATCTCTTTTTGTACGCGTATCATTTACTTGCGAACCCTGCAGGACACTATATCGGCAGATTTTGTCGTGGGTGAAAAGCTTATTATAACAAATTTTAAATTTTTAACCAATGGCGACAGAGCAAACGGCCAAGATAGTAACTGTTACTGCAAAGGCCGCCGAAAAGATCAAGGAATTCATGTCTGCCGAAGACGAAAAGCCACAATTCTTAAGAGTTTACGTTCAGGGAGGCGGATGTTCCGGCCTTTCCTATGGAATGGGCTTTGAGAACAAAGCAGAAGAAGACGACCTTGTTCTAGAAGAAAACGGAGTCAAACTACTTGTTGACAACTATAGTATTGACCACCTAAAGGGGGCCAATGTAGACTATATTGAAAGTCTAATGGGTTCGGGCTTTAAAATCAACAACCCCAACGTGACAAAATCCTGCTCATGTGGAAGCTCCTTTAGTACAGAATAACTCCAAACCCATCCTTTTCCATTTTTCCAACATCTTCGTGCAAACTTGGGGCATTTTTGGGTAATTTTTACACCAAATGGCAGTTGGCGATAAGCACATATAACCAAATGTAATACCTAGATCATGATAATTAGGGAGATGAAAAATTTATGCCTCAATCAGGAATTGTCAAGTATCACGTTAAGCTTTCCTATGAAGTTGATGGACTTGTTGAACGAGCAGACATTATAGGCGCAATTTTTGGGCAGACAGAAGGTCTGCTGGGCCCAGAAATGAACCTTAATGAGCTCCAACGTGTCTCTAAGATCGGCCGTATAGAAGTTCACGCCACCAATACCACCAATACCACAAAGGGGGATACCTTGATTCCAATGAGCACCGACATTGACACCTGCGCACTCATTGCAGCTGCAATTGAAAGCATTGACAAGGTCGGACCGTTTGACTGTACCTTTCAACTAGATGCCATTGACGATGTCAGGGCCGCCAAAAAGGACGACATTGTACGACGGGCAAAGGAAATCAAGCAGCGCTGGGCAACCAAGACCGTAAGCGAGGGAGAAACCATGCTCAAGGACGTGCACGAGGGTGAAAACAAAAAGGTAGAGTCCTACGGGCCTTCCAAGTTGCCGTGCAGCCATGGGATCTACAATTCACCGTGGATCATTCTGGTTGAGGGACGTGCGGACATTATCAACCTGTTGCGTGCAGGATATGACAACGCACTGGCAATCAACGGGGCATCCATTGACGAGTCAATCAAGGACCTGTGCGACAAAAAGGAAACAATAGTTGCATTTCTTGATGGTGATCGTGCCGGCGGCTTTATCCTAAAGGAGCTCAAGTCTATTGTACGCATTGATGTTGAGCTACGTGCTGATACCGGCGTGGAGGTTGAAGAGCTGACTCCGCAAAGGGTAGATGAAATTCTCAGGCCGGTGGCCGACAAGCTGAGCGGCAAAACCGATCCGGACAGGCCACTCACCGTACGCTCATCTGACAAGCCACTTGCAGAGCTCGTATCAAAGATTCATCCTGACTTGAATGAGACATTGGAGGCAGTCGCCCTTGATGATGCAGACAAGGAGGTCTTCAAGGTACCAATCAGCGAGCTTGTAAACAAGCTGTCTACACAATCCGGCATAAAATCCCTGATCCTAGATGGCATAATAACGCAACGACTACTTGACGGCGCGAAAAAGACTGGAATCCAATTCGTAGTCGGTCACCGGGTTGCCAAACTAACCAGCTCCGATGGAATTACGCTTAGAACATTTAGCGAGCTTGGCATATCCTAGAACTTGACGACCGACATCAAGGTTCAACACATTCTGACACTTGCGCACCTGCTTTCCCAGGGGGCTAGGCATAATTTTGTCACGGTCAGCACATCCGAGCTGGGCAAGGCGATCAATAAATCGCAGCAGGCCGCCTCCAAGCACCTGTTAGAGCTTGAAAAAAACGGATTCATCGACCGGATTTCGAGCGGCCGCAATTATTCGGTCCGCATCACCGAAAAAGGGTACGGAGAAATGGTAAAGCTGCACATGATTCTAAACCCGGGCATTGATTCATCTTCATCACAGGTGGTACTGACGGGCAGAATGATCTCCGGTATGGGGGAGGGGGCGTACTATATGTCACTAGAGGGATATGCCAAGCAGTTTAAGACTAAAATCGGTTATGTCCCCTTTCCTGGAACCCTCAATGTCCAGCTTGAAAAGAGGGAGCACGTGGAGGCAATCAGGCAGCTAGATGCAATGGATGGCATCAAAATCGACGGGTTTGATGATGGGAAGCGAACCTACGGGTGGGTCAAATGCTTTCCGGGTACCATAAACGCCGTGGACTCGCACATAATCAGGCTAGAGCGCACGCACCATGATCCATCTATAATAGAGCTGATCTCTAGGCACGACATACGCAAGGCGACAGGAATGTCCGACGGCTCTGAGGCATCGATAAAAATTCTGATATGACTTGCGGCTGATACAAAACTGTAATCATCCATTTTAGCGGGTTTTGAGACGATGCGGACGTAACGGCGCGCATCGGCCCCCGGATCATGCCGAACAGTATGGGATTACTAGAGTGGGATTTTCATACGTGATTGATTTACGTATTCATGCGCCCTGCATTTCCACATTTTATAACTTGTATCCTGCACGGATTTTGTGCACATGCCTGGCAAGTTGTCATTGAGATGATTCAAGCGATCGTGGAACACGCGGTTCCTGATGACTATAACATAGACAAGACATGATAACTGGGACCAGCAATGGTAAAATCCTCAAACAATAGATGACATGATTCGAATCAGGACCGATGAAAAGGAATCTATATAGTCAGGTTCCGTGAATCTCATCGCCGTATTTTTTCTCGATTTCCGAGCTTGACATCTTGGGAATCGGTGACTGTAATCTTGCCACGGTCACGCCTAGGTTGATCCTCCCGCATCCGTCAATGATCGACTTTTCCTGGTGTGCCTGATCGTATCCGAGCGCGATTATATGCGGCTTGATCAAATCCACCGTCTTGAATATGTCCGAGTCGTTTCCAATTACCGCGGCATCGACCATTTCCAGCGAGTTGACTAGCAGTCTTCGCTGTTCTTGGCTGTGAAGCGGCAGCTTTTTCTTCATCTTTACCGCGGTCTTGTCGGTTGCAATGACCACTACTAGTATGTCGCCTAGCTTTTTGGCCTCGCCGAGTGTATGGACGTGTCCGGGATGGATTATGTCAAAGACTCCACCGGCAAGCACGATCTTAAGTGAATTCCTGCCAGTATCTGATACGGTTATACGGTCCTGCTCCAAAAGCCCCCCTGCGGCTAGGACATCTAGTGATTCAGAGGCAGTGGCGGGATCAACACGCCTTTTCTCAAGCGTTGAGTCCAGATCCTGCTCGGTCAGACCGGCAATGTATGCAGCTGCTAGGATATCGCGTTCTGACTGGTTCACGAGTTGTTAGACGGCATGCTCATTCATTAACTCATCGGCTGGTGTTGGTCTCCATCCCGGCTGCCATGCGCAATGCGTCAACTAGTCCGTCTGCATAGCCTATGCTCAGAACCGCCACCTCATCCATTCCGTCTTGCAAAAACCGCTCCGCATCCCTGATGTACAGCTCTGCATTTTCAAGCACGGGCTTGAATTTGGGATCTTCATAGTGGGCGGCGACCTCCTTGAGCGACTCCCTTACCATCGGGACGTACTTTTCAATCATCTGTACTGCAATCTTGCTTGTCTTATCCGAGTTGTTTACCGGCTCGTCTAGGCACTCTGTCAGGATCTTGAGGAAATCTACCTCGGTAAAATGCATCCTTCCGGGAATTATTATCGACTGCGGCGGCCCTCCAAGATCGGCTTTTATCAACCTAGAAATCCTGCCTGAGACTATCTTTTGATCCTCGTATCCTATCCTTGATGCCACGATTGCAAAGGTGTCGGCGCCGATGACCCCGCGACTCTGACCCTTTTCTGCATCCAATAGGTATGACAGGGCGGTTCTTGGCTCTAGGAAAAAGTCCCCGTCCTGATTATACTCCAAAAGCAGTATCGTGTGGTTTCCGTCTATTACATTCCTGTATGTTACATAGTATGGGGTGGACATGGACTTTGGTTCGTTCATTATGGTCGCAATCCTTCCAATCTTGTAATAGTGGAGGCCGCACTCCCCTACCAAGGACGTGATCGCCGAGGAGCCGTGTATGGTACCGGTCTTGATGCCCTCGCGGGCGGCCCTTGTCCTCAACTCTATGTGCGTAGTAGCGATATATGGATCCCCGTATGAAAGCAGGACCGCATCCTTACTCTTTGCGTTTTCAAGAATCTCCGAGCCGTCCTCTACTAGCCATCTTTCTGCGATCCTAAAGTTGCCTCCAGCGGCATTCTGTATCTTTGACAACTCGACTTTGGTTATGGGGCTGGTAAACCTTTCCAAATAGATGAAATCCGCTTCCTTGATAATCTCAAGGCCGCGGGAGGGGATTGAGTCCAATCCCGACACTCCTGTCCCTACGAACCAGAGCACTGCTGTCTTGCCACCCTTTTATCATGAAGTCGTTTAAGGTGACGGAGTGTCTTTTTAAGCACCTCGATCCCCCTGAGGTACTCGTCGATTGACACCCTTTCGTTGACGGTGTGTGCCTGGTGCGGGTCCCCTGGACCATATGTGACCACCGGAATGCAAAGCTGGTTTCCAATCACATTCATGTCCCCCGTCCCCGTCTTTCTAATTAGCATGGGTCTGCCGTCTTCGGCGTCCATGACTCCAAGGGTAAACGCGCGTACTAGGGGGGAGTTGTGTGGAGCCTCAAACGGCTCGGTCTCATCTAGGATGGAATAGAACGCCTCGACGCCTCTCTCCCCTGCAATCTCGTCTACCGCGCCTGCGATCTTTTCTTCGACAGTCTTGCAGTTCATGTCGACTGGGATCCTAATGTCCATTATCACCTCGCATTCTTTGGGTGTCACGTTGTGGCTTGTCCCGCCCCTGATTTCGGTTATTGCGGCGGTGAGTATCATGCCCTTGTTCCTTGCCTCCTGACCTTCCTCTAGTGACTGCTTTAGTTTGTTAGTGAATCGCGCGGACTCTTCTATTGCATTTTTTGCCAGCCATGGCGCACTGGCATGTGCGCTGTTTCCAACGTTGACGCGCAGGTTTATTGCCAGCCGTCCCTTGTATGCAATGGTCACCTGTTTTAGTCCACTTGGCTCCCCAAAGATCGCATAGTCTATGTCGAGATCCTGTTTTACAAGGTTCTTGATTCCCGTGGCGTTTCCCTCCTCGTCGACTGCACCCACGAACAAGACGGTGCCGTCGCCGTCCTGAATCGAGGCGGCAGCAAACAGCATTGCCATGAGTGGGGCCTTTGCATCAGAGGCGCCCCTGCCGTAAAGCCAGTCGCCATCCCTCCTTACCTTGATCTTGCCGGGGACCACATCCATGTGCCCGCACAGCATGACTTTTGGTGAACCGGAGCCCTTTTTGGCTAGGACGTTTCCCACCTCGTCGATTCTAATGTCCTCAAAGCCCATGTCGTCACACTTGTCTGCAAGAAACTCGGCCATCGGTTTTTCACTTAGTGATGGCGTGTACAGCTTTAGGGCCTTTTCAAGCATCTTTGTTGCAAATCGGGGAGTTATGGTAAAACTGTCCAATTTTATTTTGTAGAGTTTAACGCGTAATCTATCATTAATGATGGAATATCTACATTGCAAACCCTGACGGTATTCTTGTACTCTGTGGTGTTGTTTACCTCGTGCACCACCAAGCCACTTTTACTTTCCATCAGGTCCACGCCCACTATCTGTCCCTGAACTGCGTCTTTAGCCTTGACACATATGTCCTCCATCTCGTTTGTTACGGGACATGGCTCTGCCTTTCCTCCTAGCGCCATATTCGTCTTCCAGTTTCCGTCGCCCGAGCTGCGGTAAATCGCGGCGACGACATCGTCTCCGACCATGATTGCCCTGATGTCCCTTGGAGGCCTTTGGACGAATTCTTCGAGGTAATGAATCTGGTATATTGGATACATCCTCTCCCTGCCTTCCAGTATTCCATCTGCCGCCTCCCTGTTATTAAGCTTGGAGATCATCCTACCCCAGCTGCCGACGGTGGGCTTGATGACTCTCGGGTACCCGCGTTTATCTAGCAAATCCAGAGCCGACTCTTTTGAGAATGCCACCGATGCCTGCGGTACCGGGACTCCGGATTTTTTTAAAAGCATGTGGGTGAACAGCTTGTTTCCCGCAAAGACGCCCGTATTTAGGCAGTTGATCACGTTCACGCCCATTCCTTCTAGGGCGGCAGTCGAATGGATGTTCCTGTAATAGCTTACGCACCTTTGAAGAACCGCGCCGTAATCCTCGGCGCCGTCGTCTAGATCCAAGGACAATCTCTTGCAATCCACCATCTGTATGTTGATATCCTTTTTCCTGCCGGCCTCTAAAAGGGCTTTTTCCTCCCAGCGGATTGTATCATACAGGACAGAGACCTTGGTCACTGCCCCCAATCCTCGCCGACCGTCTGGGCGGGCTTTAATTCGAAACCATCCGCCGACTTTACAAGCTCAAAACTCGCACCGCATTCAGGACACGTAACAATCTCGCCCTCTAACGCGTCACTGGGAATTGAAATCACTGCATCACATTCGCTACAGATTGCCATTGCCGTCTCTTCTCACACCTTACTTATTTGTCATTACTTATCTTCTTTTCTAGTCTGTCTTCTAGCGGGATCTCTAGCAGATCGCCCATTCTCAAATTCTTCAGGCCTGCTGCAATGGCCCTTGCATGGTCGTCGTTGTCCTCTAGTCCGAGAATCGACATTAGATAAGACGCGCCGGTCTTGCCTGCCAATTCCCCAAAGACAATTCTACGCCTGTTTCCCACAGCTCTAGGCGGAATTGGCTCATATGCCGCCGGATTTCGCAGGATTGCCGCAAGGTGGGTGCCCGCCTTGTGCTTGTATGCCGACGAGCCGACTATGGGCTTTGAGTCATACGGCTTGATTGTGGTATAGTCCTCAATCATCCTAGACATGTCCTGTAGCATGTCTAGCCTAAAGTCGTTTGGCGATTTGTACAGGTATGTAAGCGCCACGGACACCTCCGCAAGCGCCGGAATCCCGGTCCTCTCACCGATGCCGTCAATGGTGGTGTGTATCTGATCCACCCCGGCATCGCATGCGGCAAACGCGTTTGCTAGGGCAAAGCCGATGTCGTTATGCACGTGCGCGTCAAGCGGCACGTTGATGTTACATTTTACCATGCTGACAAAGTTGTACATTCCAATGGGCCTCATGACTCCTACTGTATCTGGAAGGCTAATCCTGTCGACGCCGGCTTTTTTTATCTCCTTGCATACCTTGATTAGGAATTCTGGTTCCGCCCTGCTACCGTCCTCGACCGTAAATCTGATCTTTAATCCGTGCGCTTTTGCATACTCGACGGTTTCTACTGCCCTTTTTAGCGCCTCCTCCCTTGAAATCCTAAGCTTGTCGTTGAGGTGGACGTCTGATATTCCGAGGTATGCGGCAACCCATTTTGCATCGCATCTTAACGACGTGTCGATGTCTTCCTTGAGGGCCCTTCCATGAGAAACAATGTCTGCCCTCAGACCCTGCTTTATGATCGTCTTTGTTGCCGTCTCATGATCCTTTGACACCACAGGTGATATCTCGATCTGATCAACTCCAAAATAGTCTAGCATCCACGCTATCTGTATCCGTTGCTTGTTGGTAAATGAGACTCCAGGGTGTTGCTCGCCTTCGCGCAACGTGCTGTCAAGTACCGTAATCTTTCTAGGACTCTCGTCGTACTGATTGTATATATCCGAATAATGGTTTGGTTCCATGATACAGATATCGGTGTTGAAGCTTTGAAATATAAACATAATCATGCCTAATTCGTCATGATCTGTATGATTTGATCCGAATTCAGGCAAAGAGCGAAAACGGGATGCGATACTCGTACTATCTTACCTTGCGCAGGATTATCACCGTGTTGGTGTCAGTTACCCCGGGAATCTTCCTCAAGGCGTCGATTGACGAGTTTATCTCGCTAATGTTCGAGGCGCTGACAATCACGGTGATGTCGTACTGGCCGGTGATTTCGTAAACGGTCTTTATGCCGTCAAGAGTGGTAAGCTTTGAGGAGACCTTGGCAGTATCCGTCGACGAGTCCACCGAGATCAGGACTATGGCACTGGTTGCATCTTCATCGCCCATCTCGATTGTGAATCTGCCGATCACACCGGCGTCCATGAGGTTCTTTACCCTGCGTCTGACGGCCGACTCTGACAGCTTTATCTTTTTACCAATATCCACAAACGACTCCCTTGAATTGTTCTTTAGGTACTCTATGATCTTTTCATCAATCTTATCTCTGTACATTGTTTCTTTGCGCCTCGTTGGAAAATAACAAGTCTAGTGTTTCTAAAGCTTTCTCCGCGTCCTCTTCGGTGATCACGAGCGGCGGGAGCAGGCGGAGTATGTTCCTTCCGGAATATAGCAGTAGCAATCCGTTCTTTATGCCGTCAAGGAGGATATTCTTAACCTCCACCTTTAATTCTACTCCTATCATGAGGCCCATGCCGCGTACCTCCCTGATCAGGTTGTGCCTTTCTTGCAGTCCTTTGAGGCCCTCTGTGAATATTTTGCCGACCCTTGATGCATTTTCAATCAGGCCGTCTTGCGTGATGGCTGTTAAGGCTGCTGTTCCGGCAGCGCATGACAACGGATTTCCGCCAAACGTGGAGGAGTGCTCGCCCTTTTTCATCACGTCTAAAACCTCAGATCTTACTAGCGTGGCGCCCATTGGGACTCCACCTGCCATCCCCTTTGCTATGCACATGATGTCGGGAATCGTTTTCCAATGATCCGATGCCCACAACCGCCCTGTCCTGCCTAATCCGGACTGGATCTCGTCAAAGACTAGCAGGATGCCGCGCTCGTCACAGATCTTCCTTGCCTCCTGCAGGAATCCATCTGGAGCTACATGGATCCCGCTTTCACCCTGGATGGGTTCCATGATGACAAATCCGGTATCATCGGTGATCGCCTCGCTTAACGCCTCTGCATCTCCAAACGGGGTGAACTGCGGCGCCTCGACTAGGGGTGCAAATGCCTTTTTGTACTTGGGATTGAACGTAAGTGACAGTGCCCCCATGGATTTTCCATGGTACGAGCCGCGCATGGCGATCATGCCTTTCTTTCCAGTGTATTTTCTTGCAAATTTTAGCGCCGCCTCGACTGCCTCTGCGCCGCTGTTGTTTAGGTGAACGCGGTCAAGCCCGTTTGGTGCAATCCTGATAAGCTCCTTGAGAAACTCTTCGCGGGTCCTGCTGTACGTAGAACTGTGCACGGTGATGATCTTCTCAACTTGCTGTTTTATTGCGGCAGTCACCCTCTCATTCCTGTGCCCGACTAGCGCCACCCCGTATCCGCCCATGCAGTCGATGTATTTGGTACCGTCTGTATCCCATACATGCGCCCCGAGCCCGCTTTCTATGGTAACTGGGAACCTTTGGTACAGGTTTCCCATGTACTGATCTTCGATCATTTTTGAATCACCGTGCACATGTCGTGCGCAATCGCAGCTGATATGGGGTTCTCCCTCTGACCGTTTCCAATCAGCGCAGTAGACACTCCCATGTCTAGCGCCTCAGTAGCGGCTAGGATCTTCTTCTCCATGCCGGCGCCGACTCTGGGACGAATCTCTTTTGCCTCTGCCAATGTCAAACTTTCCACAAGCGCATCATCCATCAACAGGCCGTCGACATTTGTGATAAACAGTACCTTGTCAGAGCCCGAACTTGCGGCCACGTATGCCGCGGCCCTGTCGCCGTCCACGTTGAGGCAGTCATACTCCTCGCTCATTGCTATCGGGGATATGACTGGAACTAGGCCTTGATCTAGTAGCGACCTTATGAATTCCGCATTGACATGTGTGATTTTACCTGTGTATCCGCCATCAATTGCCTGTTTTCTCCCCTTTTCATTTATGATGATGAGCCTCTTTTTCCTATCCGCCCTCATGACTTGGGCGTCTATACCGGCTAGTCCAATTGCATTGATGCCGTTTTTCTGGAGCATCCGTACTATACTCGTGTTGACTCTTCCCGACATTACCATGGTGAATATGTCCGCGGTCTCCCTGTCGGTATACCTGCTTTTTATGCCGCTAGGTGATGTTACGAACCTTGGCTTGATGCCCAGCTGCTCTGAAACCTTGGTGACATCCTTTCCGCCGCCGTGAACTAGAATGACACCTTCTTGCCCTGAAATTCTTTTAATGTCTGTCATTGTTGATTTGTGAAGGTCGTCTACAACGCTTCCGCCTATCTTAATCGTAATCATTTCTAAACCGGGGTAAGTGGGGTGTATCTGAGTCCGTCCATCTCATCGAATCCTGCCATCACGTTCATGTTTTGGATGGCAGAGCCTGCGGCACCCTTCATCAGGTTGTCTGATGCGGAGATTGCAATCAGTCTGTTGTTGTCCTCGTCTATGTCAAAGCCTATATCGCAAAAGTTTGAGCCTACTAGGAACTTTGGATCCGGGAACTTGTACAGTCCGTTCTTGTCCCTGATCAGGCGCACGAATTTTTCCTCGCCGTAGGCACTGCGATACAGCTTCCACAATTCCTTTTCACTGATGGTATCGTTTACAAACGTGTGGTTGGTGCAGAGAATTCCCCTGACTACATCCACTGCGTGGGGGCTCATTGAAACCTTGATGGGCGCCCCGGCAATCTCGCTTAACTCTTGCTCGATCTCGCCGGTATGCCTGTGCTTTGCAGGCTTGTATGGGCGTATCACACCGGCCCTCATTGCATGTGCGGTGCCAGAGCCGGAGCCTGCACCAGACGAGCCGATTTTGGAATCAACTACAATGTGATTGGTGTCTACTAAACCTTCCCTGATCAGTGGGGCCAGTGCGAGAATAGAGGTTACTGCCATGCAACCTGGGCATGAAACCAACTGGGCTTTTTTGATCTCCTCACGGTGCAGTTCAGGAACCCCAAAGACCGACTTTGGTAGATAGTCCGGGTGCGGGTGCCTCCAACCATACCACTTGTCGTATGCCTCCGAATTGTGCAGTCTATAGTCTGCACTTAGGTCGATGATCTTTATCCCCCTGTCATAAAGCGCCTTTACAATCTCTGTTGCCTTTCCATGGGGCACTGCCGTAAATACCAGGTCGCAGCTGTCCGTCAGTTTATCATAGTCTAATTCTGAGAATTTTAAATCAGTAAAGCCCTTCAGGCTTGGCTGAATCCTGTGAAGATACTCGCCTACGTGTTGCCTTGAGGTGACCGCCGTGATCTCGACGCCAGGATGGTTTACTAGCAGGCGCAGCGTCTCGCCTCCCACATAGCCTGATGCCCCGACGACGCCTACCTTCATGATATTATTCACCGACATGTGGTATAATTTATTTCCTAACTTGGGACAGCGAATACTCGATCATTTCTCTTGGTATGTTCATCTTGGAAACCCTTGAAATTCCCTTAAACTCTACCGTGTTGTTTACCTCGTGCACAACAAGTCCGCGGTTCTTATCCTCCATCATGTCGACTCCGAGAATTCCGCCGCCCATCGCCTTTGAGGCCCTTATTGCAAGATCTTCTAGCTCTGGGGTGATCTTGCACGGTTCTGGCTCTGCGCCCAGTGCAAGATTCGTGGTAAACCCGCCGTCGGATTTTCTGTGCATTGCTGAGACCACCCTGTCCCCGACAGTGACTATTCTAATATCGCTTGGTGGCCTGTCTATGATTTCTTGCAGGTAAAAGATTCTGTCATGTGATCCGTCATTGATTTCTCTCATTTCAAGGACCGCGTCGGTGGTGTCCGCGTCCCTTAACGGGATGATTCCGCGTCCCCAGCTTCCGATTACTGGTTTTATAACGAGCGGGTATCCAGTCTTTTCTAGGATCTTCTTTGCCGCATCAGACGTGAATGAAAAGTATGTCTTTGGGGTCGGCACACCGGCCTTTTTTAGCAGCAGTGACATGAACATCTTGTTTCCACAGTTGCTTGCAACGGCAAAGCTGTTGATCACTGGAACGTCTAGGAACTCTAGAGCGGATGTAACGTGTAATCCCCTAAGGTAACTGATGCATCTTTCTAGTACGACATTGCCAAAATCAAAATTCCCAGCCGTGTCGTCGGTGTTGACATGCATGGTCTTGGCGTCGATCATTGATACGTCGTGTCCGAGGCTTTCGGCCTCCTTGTGCAACATCTTCTCCTCGGATCTTAGCCTGTCAAATACAATGCGAATCCTTGACATTACTCTCCCCAGTCTTCACCTACGCTTTCTGCCTCTTTTAGCTCTATATCGGATCCGTCCTTTTTTGCGATTTCATAGTCTGCACCGCAATCTGGACAGGATACAATCTCGCCAACAGCTGCGTCGTCTGGGATTGCAATATCTGCGTCACATTCTGGACACTTCATGTTTTTGTTCGCCTCTTCTTTTGTAATTTATTAGCTTCTGTTGTCTGAATCCCCCACAATCCGACGAATCCCATGGCCAGCCTCTGGTCAAACGTGGAGTCCTTACCGTACGTGGCGGCCTTGTGGTTGTACAGTGAATATCTGGATCTTCTCCCTACTATGCGTGCGCTTCCCTTGAACAGCTTTAACCTGACCCTGCCTGTGACCGTGTCTTGGGATCGCTCAATGAATCCGTCTAAATCTTTTCTCAAGGGATCCTCCCAAAGCCCCGAGTATACCATCCATGCCCATTCGTCATCGATGGCTGACTTGAACTTGTTTTGGTGCCTTGTGTGGACCAACTTTTCCAGATCCATATGGGCTTCAATCAGGCACGTGGCGGCCGGGGTTTCATATACTTCACGGGACTTTATGCCGACGGTCCTGTCCTCTACATGATCTGTTATGCCTATTCCTGAGGCACCTGCCTTTTTGTTCAGGTGCTCGATTAATTTGACTGGATCCAGCCTTTTTCCGTCTATGGCAGTTGGAATGCCCTTTTGAAAATCGATCTCAACATACGTCGGCTTGTCGGGAAGGTCCTTGGTCTTGACCCAGGTAAACGCGTCGTCGGGCGGCTCGTTGAACGGATCCTCGATGATCCCTCCTTCGATTGCACGCCCCCATAGGTTTTGATCAATACTGAATTTTTTCGCAACATTGTCAATCCTGATTCCGTGCCTTTTTGCAAACTCTAACTCCGTGGTCCTGTCCAGATTAAGATCCCGGATTGGCGCAATAATCGGCAGGTCCGAACCCGACATCATGCTAAGATCAAAGCGGACCTGGTCGTTTCCTTTACCGGAACATCCGTGTGCTAGCGCATCGACTTTTTCATTTCCAGCAACCTCGATGACCTTTCTAGCAATCAGGGGCCTTGCTAGCGCCGTGGCCAGACAGTATTTTTTCTGGTACAGTGCATTTGCCTTTATTGCAGGATGAACATAGTCCCTGACAAACTCCCTCCTACTGTCTATTGTATAGTGTTTCTTTACTCCGAGACTCTTTGCCTTTTTTGCAATCATTTTATGGTCACCGCCCTGCCCAACGTCCACCGTGACCGTAACCACGTCCATCTCGTGATTTTCTTGCAGGTACTTGACAACGACAGATGTGTCAAGACCTCCTGAGAATGCCAGTATTGCCTTTTTGGTCATAGAATAGTTGACCAATCGTAAATTCGAATTTATCTTTTGTGTTGTTTTTTTACAAGACTTTCATAGCTTGAGCTAAAATTCGATCATTATTTAACGGTCAAATATAACGCTGTTTTATGAAAATTCGATCGGCAATTGTTGCTGGGATTGCAGGTGCAATCGTTCTTGGGACGGCCGCCTCGGTGCTGAGCGCGGATTATGTGCAGCCCGGCGAACGGATCAGGGTCGCTTATTTTCCAAACGTGGGCCATGCGATTCCGATAGTTGGGATGGAGAAAGGAATATTCGAGGATCACCTGCATGGTATGGTAATACAGACCCGGATTTTTGACAGCGGTCCGCAGGTCATAGAGGCGCTGTTTGCTGATTCCATTGACATTGCATATGTGGGTCCGGGACCTGCAATCAACGGGTACCTCAACTCAGACAACGTAGTGGTTTTGTCGGGCGCCGCGAGCGGTGGTGCAAGCTTTATCGCCCATCCGGACTCCGTGGGTGATGATTTCATCTTTGATGGCAAAAAGATCGGCGCGCCGCAGATCGGAAACACCCAAGACGTCTCATTGCGCCACCATCTTTCTGAAAGCGGCCTAAAGACCGCTGAAAAAGGGGGTTCTGTTACGGTATACAACATTCCAAACCCTGATATCTATACGTTGTTTGTCAAGGGTGAGATTGACGGGGCCTGGGTGGCAGAGCCGTGGGCCACAATTCTAGAGCAGGATCTTGGGGGCGTCCGGCTGTTTCATGAGGAGGATCTTTGGCCAAACAATGAGTTTGCATCTGTACTGTTGATTGCAAACGCGGACTATGTGGCGCAAAATCCGCAGGCAATCGGCCAGTGGCTCAAGGCGCACGATTATGTAGTAGACGTGATCAACGCAGACAAAAAGGATGCTGGCAAATTGTTTAATGATTTTCTAACCGGCTATCTGGGGCAGGGACTAGATGCCCGAGTGGTTGACGTGTCCCTATCCAACATTGAAATCACGTCGGATCCGCTTGAGGATTCCGTCCATGTCTTTGCCGAGCGCGCAGACCGTCTGGGATATCTGGGTAGGGACGGCTATGATATATCTGGACTCTTTTATGACGCGAATCTGCGCCATGACTCTGAAGGTGGGAATGATTGACCAAGCTTGAGGCCCAAAACATTGTAAAGTACTTTTTGCATGATTCCCACAAGATCAAGGCCTTAAACGGTGTGAGCTTGAGGGTTGACGACGGTGATTTTGCATGTCTAGTGGGGCCGTCTGGATGTGGCAAATCCACATTCTTAAGGATTGTTGCGGGACTGGAGACACCCGATGACGGCAAGATTCTGTTTGATGGCAGGCCGGTTACGACTACTGGCCCTGAACGAATCATGGTGTTTCAGGAGGGGGCCTTGTTTCCGTGGCTACGTGTACGGGACAATGTGGAGTTTGGGTTAAGGATGGCCGGTATTCCAAAGGACAAGCGCTGCAAGATATCTGACAGGTATCTTGACATGATGCAGCTTACCAAGTTTGCAGAATCTTATACGTATCAGCTGTCTACTGGAATGAAGCAGCGCGTTGCAATAGCGCGCGCCCTTGTCATGGATCCGGACGTCTTGTTGATGGATGAGCCGTTTGCCGCGCTTGACGCGCAGACAAGGGATCTCTTATTGGTTGAAATGCAACTGATATGGGAAAAGACGAAGAAGACCATCTTGTTTGTGACCCATAATGTCGCCGAGGCCGCCGTTTTGGGCACCAAGGTTGCCGTGTTCAGTCACCGGCCGTCCGTGATCAAAAAGGAGATCTGCAACGATCTTCCGCGACCTAGGATTGCAGAGGATGAGTCATTGCTGAAGCTGCAACGGAGCATACTAGCAGAGCTGCGACCGGAGATCAAAAAGGGCAGGGGGTGATCTGTTTGGGAAGCAAATTTGCACTGTACAGGATTGTCTTTTACATCGGACTTGTTGCCGCATGGCAGCTAATCGCCATGGTAGAGATATGGCCGTCAAACGTCTTCCCTTCGCCTTATGAGGTTGCCGAGGATCTTGCGTATGGCGCAGCAGACGGTGCCCTGTTTTATGGCATTGCAACGAGCATGTGGCGGTTGCTCGTGGGCCTTGCAATTGCAATAGGTGGTGGAATCATACTAGGCGTGTTCATGGCTAGGGTAGAGGCCGTAAACCAGACTGTGGGTTCGCTAGTGCTTGGATTGCAGTCAATCCCATCGATTGCATGGGTGCCGCTGGCCATACTCTGGTACGGTCTGTCTGATGTGGGAATCATATTCGTAGTTGCCATAGGCGCAATCTTTGCAGTTACAATCAACACGTATACAGGGGTCAAGAATATAGATCCTCATTTTATCGAGGCGGCTAAAAACATGGGGGCGAGGGGCGGACAGCTGATAACAAGCGTGCTACTACCTGCGGCATTTCCCTACATGATTTCAGGATTCAAACAGGGATGGGCCTTTGCATGGAGGGGGATCATTGGCGCGGAACTACTCTTTGCATTCCTAGGACTAGGACACATGCTTTATGCCGCACGCTCCCTTACCGATGTTTCGCAGGTGATTGCAATCATGCTGGTAATCATGTGCATCGGCCTACTCGTTGACGGCCTAGTCTTCAAGCGTCTAGAGGACAAGGTGATGGCTAGGTGGGGACTGCGGTAACTGCCTGCAATCTGTAGCACGCCGCGCTTAATGTACGCGCGTATATTTTACCCGATTATTGTATGCTGTCTCCTGAAATCTGGATTTTCTCCATACCAATAAAAGCCAGCTGTTTTTAGGCTTAATCATGGCAAGGGAGTCGTTTTTGAATGCAATCCAGAACCGGATTCTACTTTTTGATGGCGCCATGGGGACGGAGATCCAAAAAAACAATCCAAAATCGGGTGATTTTCCGGATGACAAGGACGGCTTTAATGACGGACTAGTGCTGACGCATCCGGAATGGATAAGGCAGATACATCGCAGCTACCTTGATGCCGGAGCAGACTGCATTGAGACCAATTCATTTGGATCAAACCAAATCAAGCTTGACGAGTATGGGTTCGGCGATCAGGTCGTTGAGCTCAACCAAAAGATCGCACGCATTTCATCGGACGTGTGCAAAGAGTATTCTGACAGAACCAGGTATGTTGTAGGCTCCATGGGACCTTCTGGATACCTTCCAAGCTCAAATGATCCTGACCTTGGGCAGAAATCACTAGATGATATTCGCAACTCCTTTGATCTGCAGGCTCAGGGACTGATTCTGGGAGGTGTAGACGCACTGCTTATCGAAACAAGCCAGGACATACTAGAGGTAAAGCTGGCAATCGAGGCGTGCCATGATGCCATGACGACGACCGGCAAAAGGGTCCCCATTATTGCAAATGTAACACTGGACCAATACGGCAAGATGCTACTAGGGACCGGCATCCAAGCTGCATATACTACTGTCTCTGACATGGGTATTGACGTCTTTGGACTCAACTGCTCTACCGGGCCCGTTGAGATGACGCCTAGCGTACGGTGGCTTGATGAGCAGCAGGAGCACAGTCTACTTGTGGTTCCAAATGCGGGCATGCCTGAAAACCAGGGCGGCCAGGCGGTATACAAGATGCTACCAGATGACATGGCAAGGGTGCTTGGGCAGTTCCTTGACAATTATGACAGGGTCAGGATAATCGGAGGCTGTTGCGGGACCAATCCGGAGCACATACGCGCGTTAAGAAGAACAATTGATGAAAGGGCCGTGCCTACCAAAGGTTAAGTAGTTTGAAAAATTCCTGCAAAACTATGTGGCCGACTAGGGTTAGCTCTGCACTCAAGGCCGTGGATCTCAAGCAGGAGCCTGCCCCGATGATCATTGGGGAGAGGCTCAACACGCAAGGGTCTAAGCGGGCCAAGGGGCTCGTACTAGGAGATGATTTTGACGGGTTGATTGATCTGGCGCGCGACCAGGTGGAAAACGGGGCACACTGTCTTGACGTCTGCGTGGCGACAACTGAGCGCTCCGATGAGCGGGACTTTATGGTAAAGCTAGTAAAGCGGCTAAGCTTGGAGATTGACGCACCGCTAGTAATTGACTCTACTGATCCGGACGTGATAGAGTCCGCGGTACGGCAGATTCCAGGAAGGCCGATAATCAACTCGATTAATCTGGAGGGTGATGGTAGCCGTTTTGCTAGGCTGGCGCCGGTGATGGCACGGTACGGGGTTCCGGCGGTGGCATTGTGCATTGGTCCGGACGGGATGGCCAAAACTCCTGATGAAAAGCTAGATACTGCAAGGTTGCTATATGAAACCGGACAAAAATACGGCCTAAAACCTGGGCAGTTTATCTTTGACGTTCTGACATTCACCTTGTCCACCGGGGAAGATGAGTTTCTTAATGCCGGAATCCACACGCTTGAGGGAATAAAAAAGGTAAAGGCGGAATTTCCGGATTCATATACCACTCTTGGACTAAGCAACATCAGCTTTGGCCTTACCCCGTACGCCAGAAAAATCCTCAACTCTGTATTTTTGTATCATGCCGTGCAATATGGGCTAGATTCAGCCATTGTCAACTCTGGGGAAATTGTTCCGTATGGTGATATAGAGTCAGTGGAGCGCAAATTGGCCGAGGATCTTATCTTTAACGCGCGACCCGGCGCGCTATCCGAACTTGTGGCGCATTTTGAAAAGACTGGCGCGCAGGCGACAGGTCCTACCAAAAAGTCGGATGTGGATCCTTCCTGGCCCGCAGGAAGACGCGCCAACTTTAGGATAGTGAATCGAGTCAAGGACGGGATTGAAAACGACGTGGTCACAGCCATTGCAGAAAAGATATCGCGGCTTGACTCGCTGACCGGAGACGGCATTATATCATTAAATGAGCCAAAGGAGATCACGCATGACGGTGCGATTGCGACTCTTAACGAGGATCTGCTCCCAGCAATGAAGGAAGTGGGCGACAAGTTCGGAGCAGGCGAGCTGATCCTGCCGTTTGTATTAAAATCCGCCGAGTGCATGAAGGCGGCAGTTGCGGAGCTTGAAAAATACCTGCTCAAGGAGGAGGGCTCCACCAAGGGGCGGCTGGTTCTTGGCACCGTTTACGGGGACGTTCATGACATTGGAAAAAACCTAGTCAAGACAATCTTTGAAAACAACGGATATTCGGTATATGATCTGGGCAAGCAGGTTCCGATACAAAAGTTCCTAGACAAGATTGAGGAGGTGGGCGCCGATGCAGTGGGACTGTCGGCACTGCTAGTATCGACATCAAAGCAGATGCAGTTCTTTGTAGAGCATGCAAGGGAGCATAACATGACTATTCCAATATTATGTGGAGGCGCGGCAATCAACACGAATTACATAAACAGGATTGCAAAGGACGGCGGCATCTACGAGCCGGGCGTGTTTTACTGCAATACGATGTTTGACGGACTTAAAATCATGGACGGGCTAGTCTCTGATGAGAAATCGCGGGTTCTTGATACCTGGAAGGCAAAGCTGCAAAGCTGGAAGGATGTATCCGTGTCCGGAGGTTCAGAATCGGGAATTTCACAAAGCAAGATAGTACCGGTTAGGGCGCCTGTCAGGCCGCGTATTAATTCGCCGGTGCGCCTTGGAGCATCACAGATGAATATGGGGGAGATCTGGAACATGATTGACAAGCGATCACTCTTCAAGCTGTCCTGGGGGTTGCGTGGAAAGGCGGGACGGGAGCAAGAGGCGGCCCATGAAACGCTGTTTGAGGAGTGGAAGAGGCGGATATCTGATGAGGGGCTATTTGAGCCGGCCGTGGTATATGGATACTATACATGTCATGCGGACGGTAACAGGCTCGTAGTAGATCATCCTAGCGGGGACTCGCTAGAGTTTGATTTTCCGCGTTCTACTCGGCCAAAACACCTGTGCCTTGCGGATTATTTTGGCGAGGATGATATCGTGGCATTTCAGGCAGTCACGGTCGGAGGCAGGGTGGCTGATACGATAACCAAGTGGGATGGCGAGGGCAGGTATACGGATGCGTATTATCTGCACGGCCTAGCAGTGGAGTTTGCAGAGGGAATGGCTGCTTGGACCAACCAAAGGATCAAAGATGAGATGGCAATTGCAGGCAGGGGAGGACTACGTTACAGCTGGGGGTATCCAAGCTGTCCTGATACGATGCAACACCGACTTGTCTGGAAGCTCTTATCCCCTGAAAAATCCGGAATGACGCTTACTGACTCTGGGCAGATTGTACCAGAGCAGTCCACTGCCGCAATCATAGTGCATCACCCGGATGCAGAGTATTTTGTCCTGTAAGGTATAGCTGTTTTGGGGACGAGTATATTCTGTCATATTTTTGCAGGGGATGATTCCTGCAGGAATCTTTTCAGGCCTGCAAAGTCGCTAGGTGATGTAATGAGTACATCGCCCGTAATATCATGAATCTGTCTGACAAAGTCATCAAAATTCTTCATGTATGGTATCATGTCCAGGTTTAAAAATTCGGCTGATCTCTTGTTTTTTTCAGAGGGAAACAGAATTATTGGAATGACTGCAAACCCTTCTAGTCCTGCGGCTAGGTCCCTTACCTGTCTTGTCGATTGCACTACTTGGGTCATGAATCCTTTTGGAGACGCCTCGATCTTTTTTGTAATTTTGGAATAGTCTGGCCTGTTTGAGACTGAAAGGTACAGGTCGATTTTAGAATCAATTCCTGCATCGTGTAATTTTTTTACCACTTGGCTTGGGAACTGACCGGAGATGGGACTGCCGTCCTGCGGGGGATCTCCCATTACTACTAAAATTCCCGAAAACCCGACTTTGATATACTCGTTGACGAATTCTCTGATCTCTTCTTCGGTCTTGTCCCTTACCCTGAGGCTGGCCGTGATTGACAGGTCTGGGATCTCTTTTTTGAGGATTCTGCCCACTGCTAACGGTGATGCCCTTTGATATCCGAGCACGTTTTCAGTCAGGTGGACGACGTTGCAGCTGTCTGAGATCGACTTTATTCTCTCAACAAATGCCGACATGGACTCGTGCATGTCGATTCCGGATATTATCTTTGGAGGATTTGCCTCGTACCTTATGGTCATTGCTGTTTTTTCAAAATCCCTGGTTAAAACCTTTGAATACTAAACCCATGTGGAATAATGGATATGATGAACCTAGATGATTTTAAGACGGCGCTTGCATCGGAAATCAATACTGATGTCGTACATGATGGCAACAGCGCCCTGTCTGCTGTATTGATAATAATATTTGGCAGTGAGCCTAAAATCCTGATGACAAAGAAATCATTGCATCTTAAGATTCATGCGGGGGAGATCGCCTTTCCGGGAGGTAAAGTTGATCCTAGTGATCCTGACTTGCTTCATACCGCCCTGCGCGAATCTAGGGAGGAGCTAGGCCTTGACATTGATGGATCACAAGTAACAGGGCAGTTAGAATCCGTTCGCACGCTCAACTCTAACTTTACAATCATTCCATTTGTAAGCATACTTGATAGGCTGCCGGATATAGTGCATAATCGGGAGGTCGAACAGGTGTTGCAGATTCCAGCGGATTCATTCTTGCGCACCATGAAACATGATCCAGACCCAGAGCATAACAGAATTCAAGAAATGTATACGTTTGAATTTCGGGAACACCTAGTATGGGGGGCCTCTGCTAGGATGCTAAAACAAATTGTAGACAAACTTTCTGTATGTAACCTGCCGTAATCCTGACTGGAAATCAGATTCATTTAAAAAGAGCTCTTCGCGCCTTGCTTTCGTATGGGCGCACGAAAATCATCCCCGCGCAAGATCCGCCTGATAAAGAAAATCAAGCAGACCTCGCCGGTGCCTGCATGGGTTATTCTTAAAACCAAGCGTGGAGTCCGTACAAATCCAAAACGCCGGGCATGGCGAACCACGGACTCGGAGGTGGGTTAGGTGTCACTGGAATCAGAACGGGTATATACAATTAATCTTGGCAAGGTTCTACTCTCCCCTGACAATCAAAGGGCCAAGCGGGCAATTAACATGATAAAGGAGTTTGCCCGCCACCACATGAAGTCCGAAACGATCAAGATTGAAGAGGATGTGGCGCACTTGGTTTGGTCTAGGGGCATGCGGCGTCCACCTAGGAGAATCAGGGTTATGATGTCTACTACTAGTGACGGTTCCATACTTGTATCTAGTTATGATGAGCCGGCTGGTACAGAACCTGCCGAGGGTAGTACTGCGCCTCTGCTAAAAGGCCAGGACGATCCCACTTTGAAGCCACTGGATACAGAGCCTGACTCCAAATCAGACGATCCCACTTTGGAGCCACAGGATACGGAGCCTGACTCCAAATCAGACGATCCCACTTTGGAGCCACTGGATACAGAGCCTGACTCCAAATCAGATACTAAATAAAAAACCCTAGTCCAGCTTTTA
This sequence comes from uncultured Nitrosopumilaceae archaeon, assembly GCA_964507825.1. Taxonomy (GTDB): domain Archaea; phylum Thermoproteota; class Nitrososphaeria; order Nitrososphaerales; family Nitrosopumilaceae; genus JAWVZS01. The sequence continues at coordinate 27,535 of CAZDQM010000016.1, forward strand.
TTCCATCTGGTATAGATCCAACTTGCAGTCGTAGCTGCAGTCTGGCTGATCCCAATCTAGGGTATCTTCAATGGGAATTCTTCCAAGCGGATCATATCCATCAAACTTTGTCTGTCCCTGAACCGCGGATAACATTACAACGCCTATTGTATCTGATTCAATGGGTGTTATTCCCACCGGTGTTGATTCCCCGAGTACTCCGTGCGTTAACTTTGACATGGTATTCATCATTCCCACAGGGACATTTTGTCCACCAAAAACGTGTATAATCGAACTCTTTACACCGCCTAGAGCGGCGTTTTCATAAAGCGTCTTGAGCGCGTCTCTGAGTGATGATTCTGCGTCATGGTTACTCTTACCGGCAGTCAGTACACTGGTCTCGTTTGGCACCTGGCTTGATTTGAAGTATTCTGCAATGTGTATGGCGGCAGTATTTGTAATTTTGTGGCATTCTTTTACAGTCAGATCTGGATTGTTTTTGATCATTGCATCGTTGTCAATAATTATCGTACATGTCGAATCTGACTTTATGCGCTTTAACGATACGCCGGAGGAAAATATCCTGTCGTTTTCATATCCGAATGGCATTACTGCTAGTGATACTAGGTTCTTGCATTCCTCCTTGCATATTGAAGAAACGATTGGAGCAATGGCCGCACCCGACCTTCCTGCCAAGTTTGCAGTCATGATTATACTTGAATAGCCTAAAATCTGCTCCCTGATTCTATCCGTCGACTCTATCGCAAACCCGCGAATGGTTTGCACGGACGGGTTTACAATGGAATCTGTCTCTATCTTGATGGTTTTATCTCCGCTTAGATCCCTTTGATCATTGCTTATGAGCAGACAGTCGGACTCTATGGTGCCTTTGATCTGTGTAGCCAACCTTGAGCCTGCGCCGCCTAGTCCGACGACCAATATCGGCTTTTTTACTTCAAGGCTCATGTACCATCTATTACAGATTTGAATAAAAAACCTTCTTACGTAGTTTTAATCAAATTCCAGATCTAAAAGTTTTAGCTTATGATCTTGCCGATCAGGCTGTGCGTGGTGGCACGTGTAACCTTTACCGTGTGACTTGACCCGATCTCGACACCCTGATCCGCAAAGATCGGCTTGTATGCAAAATTCCTGCCCCTTACACCATCGGTGGTTTTTTCATCAAAGAGTACCTTTCCCTTCCAACCAATCCACCCCTGGTTGTTCTCTAGCGATATCTTGTTGATTAAATCTGTAACAGCCTTACTCCTCCTTTTTACTTCGTGGACGTCTACCTGCTCCCATTTTGCGGCCATTGTACCCGGCCTTTGACTATATCTAGACAAATTCACGATGTCGGGCCTTGTCTCATCAAGCAGCTTTATGGTATCTTCAAACTCTTGCACCGATTCGGTTGGAAAGCCTACTATTATATCCGTAGAAATTGTAAACTGTGGAAACCTTTTTCTGATATTTTTCACGACATCTCTGAATGTTTCTGCCGTATGACCCCGCCTCATTTCATGTAAAACCCTGTCATTTCCAGCCTGCACAGGCACGTGTAGAAACTTGAATACTTTGTCGTTGTCATAAGAGTCCATTAACGACTCTTTGATTCTTGGCATGTACATTGGATTCATCATTCCCACCCTGATCATAAAGTCTCCTGAAATCTCTGTCACTGCATTAATCAATTCTGGAAGATCTGTTCCAATGTCAAAACCATAGCATCCGTTATCCGTAGACGTCAGCCAGATCTCCTTACATCCGTCCCTTATCTCATGTCTTACTTGCCTGACAATGTCGCCCAAACGGTAGCTTTGCAGGTCACCTTTGGATAGCTTTGTCTGGCAAAACGTGCATTCACTCTTGCACCCACTTGCAATCTCTACAATCCCAACTGTTGAATTGAGCCTGACCTTGGGAAGCCCAACCTTTGATGCATCCGTATCCTCTAGTGCAATTTGTCTGTTGCCATGCAACGTGGTGTTGATAACCTCAAGTGTCTTTCCCAGCGAATTGGGACCAAGCATACTTGCATTTTTTGACAATCCTTCCACAGTAGATCTTTCGGCCTTTGGCAGGCAGCCTGCCACAACTAGCGGCTTTGATTTTAGTGTCTTGATTCTGTGAATCATCCTGTCGGCCGTGGCGTCCTTTACGGAACAGGTCACTATCATGTTTAGATCCGCGTCTGCCGGCCCATTGGCTAGTGCATGTCCTCCATTTATGATCAGTCCAGAAATCATCTCCGAGTCTGCAAAGCTAGCAGAGCATCCATACGCCTCGACCCAAATTCTTGCCATGTCTCATCCAAACAGGGAATCTACTTCCAGGTGGTTCATGAGGCCCTTTTCTGTCACCATCTCCCTGATCGTCTTCCCGGTTTCAAGTGACTCTTTGAACAATTCTGCGGACTTTAGGTATCCAATTCTAGGCGTAAGCAACGTTACGATTACTGGACTGTTCTCAATATCTGCCATTAACTTGTCCCTGTTTGCAGACAGCCCATCAATCAGGTTTGCCGAGAAAATCGGCAGGAAATTCTTTAGCATGTCAGTCGAGTCCATGATACATTTTAGCATTCCTGGCAGCATTACATTTAGTTCAAACTGTCCATTCTGTGCGGCATGTGCAACGGCCGTATCATTCCCAATGACATTAAAGCAAATCATGTTCATGCATTCTGCAAGCGATGGGTTTACCTTTCCGGGCATGATTGATGAGCCTGCATGAACCGCTGGAATTCCCAGCTCGGCTAGTCCGGCAACGGGACCCGATGCCATGAGCCTGATGTCGTTTGCAAGCTTGTTGATTTCCAAGGCCAGATTTCTTAACGCACTAGATGTGTTTGCCACCGCAAATTTGCTCTGTAATCCGTACTGCATATCGTTCTCGGGCCTTAATGGCAGCTTGGAGATTTTTACTAGTTCTTGAATGGCAATCCTTCTGTATCCCTTTGGGGTGTTGGCACCTGTTCCCACGGCCGTTCCTCCCAATGCGACATGCCTTAGCTCCTTTTGTGATGATGCAATTGAGTCTCTTGCCTTTGTAACTGCCGTGGCAATGGCGGCAAACTCGCTTCCAAGAGTCACTGGAAGGGCATCCATTAGGTGTGTCCTTCCGATTTTTTTATAGCTCTGGAATTGTTTGGCTTTTTTATTCAATGATCTTATCAAAGTATTGACTGCCGGAATAACCTCTTTTAGATTCATCAAAATTGCTACGTGCATCGATGTTGGAAATGTGTCGTTACTTGATTGCGACATGTTCACATGATCATTTGGATGCAGGTACTCGTACTCGCCTTTTTTCCTGCCAAGGATTTCTAGAGCTACGTTTGCAATCACCTCGTTGGCATTCATGTTAAATGCAGTTCCTGCGCCGGAATTGATTGCGTCTACGGCAAACTGATCGATGAACTTTCCGGCCAAGATTTTATCGCATGCACGAACAATTGCATTGCCGCGCCTGGCGCTAATTGACTTGGTCCTTATGTTGGCAATTGCGGCCGATCGCTTTATCATTACAAACGCTTGAATCAAGTTTGCATGCGCTTTGTGTCCTGTAACGTGGTACTGTTTGATCGCCCTGCTGGTAAATGGTCCATAATATGCATCGGCCGGAACTTTTACCTTCCCTAGGGAGTCATGATCAATTCTGTACTTCATGCTGACAAGTAGGACGCGCCTATAATCAATCTTTTTTAGATCATGATTCTCCCTTAAAAGTAGAAAAACCGTCAAAATTTCTGCATATGTATACTCAAATATGGTAATACCTCTTGAGGTCGGCATTGCATCAATAGGACTACTAGGCTTTGGGAGGCTTGATGTGGTCTGTCTTTTTACGAATGAACGGCTGAAGGGAATTATTATATAACCTTGGCTAATCTTTTGAAACAATGAATAAGCGTATTAGCATGATGTTTACCATAGCTGCTGTTGCAGTTATGGGTGCTACGCTGTTCGGAAGCACATACACACAATCCCAAGTTGGTGGATCATCACTGGACATCTCCAAAATGGATACTGGCGCGATGACCCAAATTCACAACATGGGAGGCTTAGAACTCGTCATGCCACAGGCATTTGCTGACGTTGATTGTGCAATGGATACTACCGGCAGAAATGTTGTTGAATTCAACATTACGGGTGAAAGTGCAGAACTGCCTATCATGGGTGGTTCGACATACAGTGCAATGACCTTTAGTGGGCAGGTTCCAGGACCGACACTAAGGGTTACTCAGGGTGATGTTGTCAAAATGACACTTACGATACCCTCTGATGAACTTACACCACACGGTAACGACATGCACGCATCACAAATGTCAGCAGGAAACTTTGAGGCGGTCATGCCAGGTGAGTCAAAAACCTATTGTTTCATCGCTGAAGTACCCGGTGTCTACAAATACCACTGCTCCGGCGTCAACATAGCGGCAATGGATCAGCACGTCCTTTCAGGAATGTATGGTATAACCATTGTTGACCCAATCGACGGCTACAAGAAGGTAATGTCTTACGGCACCGCAGTTGAAGGAGGAGAGGTTGTTCAGGATAGAACCTTCCACTCTGCCGATGCATTAGAGTTCCAGCTACAGTACAATCAGTTGTACCTGACTGAAACAGGTGCCTACGACATGGGCAAAATGATGGAACACCATACGACACAGACCGTTGTCAACGGCATGGCGTTGGGCTATGTTCCAAACGAGACCCACAACCAGCTCGTACTAGGGGATGCAAACAGGAACATCTTTGTCTTGCAACCGTGGAACTCTGCTGATTTGGGACACTTCCAGTCACAGCTTTTGTTCATTGAAGAAGGCCAACATGTTAGATTCTTTGTTGAAAACCAAGGCAACGAGCCGGTTTACTGGCACATTGTAGGTGAGATCATCGACCGAGTTGTTCAAGGCAACCGAGTCCAAGCACAAGGAACAGAGACATGGCTGTTGGGTGGTTCCCAAAACATGATTGCTGACGTTATCTTTGATGAACCCGGCGTATATGTTGCGGTCAACCACGACTATGCAGCGATCTTTTCAGGTGCGGCAACAATCATGGTTGTAGGAGATCCATTCGGATTGAACTCGGCATTGATAGAGGGTGGTATGATTGAGGAGGCAGTGCCTTCCTACGCATACGTACTAGGCAATCCAAGCGATGCAATCCCACCAATGGGTAAAAACAGCATCGAACATCCAAAGATCAACCTACATGGATTATACACTGATGAACGTGCAGCCGAAATTGCAGCAGAACTAGGAATCTAATCCTATTCTTTTTTCTTTTTCTATAAAATTATATTCTGTCATTTGAAAGTGATTTAATATGGGATTTGACGAGTCTGTGCTGATCTGTGACGAGGTGGATCCGGTTCTCAACAAGATACTCAAAGACAACGGACTCGCGGTATCATACGAGCCGGCGATTACCCCAGAACAGATCAGGGAACAGATTGGTAGGTACAATGTTGTAATAGTTCGTAGCCGAACGACCCTTACAAAGGAACTAATTGAACGGGCGGGTAATTGCAAGATTATTGCACGTGTTGGCGTGGGCCTTGACAACATCGATCTTGATGCCGCCAAAGCAATGAAGATTCGCGTAATAAATGCAGTTGAGGGCGCGATGAATGCTGTAGCGGAGCTTGTATTAGGATTGATGCTTTCCCTAGCAAGAAAGATTGCCTATGCGGACAGGGGCATCAGGGATGGTAAATGGCTTAAAAAGGAATCCAAGGGAACGGAGCTTCGTGGCAAGTATCTTGGAATTGTAGGCATGGGAAATATTGGAAAGCGTCTAGGACGTCTTGCAAAGGGCCTTAACATGAACGTCATTGGTTATGATGTGGTACCAATTGATGAGGAGTTTTCTAGGGAGGTCGGACTCATGAAGGCTGACCTGGACACCTTATTGCAAAGCTCCGATTATGTCTCCATACATGTGCCGCTTTTGGATTCGACACGGCACATGATCAACTCGGAGAAAATTGACATCATGAAAAACACCGCTAAAATCATTAATACTTCCCGCGGGGGAGTGGTGGATGAAGACGCACTTTATGATGCACTTAAAAACGGCAGGCTTGGAGGCGCCGCACTAGACGTATTTGAGGATGAGCCTGCCGTTGGACACAAGCTTGCAACACTAGATAACGTCATCTTGACACCGCATATGGGTGCCCAAACTGCCGAAGCGCAGTCCCTTGCCGCAAACGTGGTTGGGGAAAAAATCATACAAATTCTCAGGGGTGTGATATAACTCCTGAATATCGTCTTGGAAAATCATGAAGGCTTTTACTAAAAGCAAAAAAGCTTGACAAATGCGTGGCAAATAATCATCTAAGCTTATTTAAGACTATATCATAATATTCATGATAACATGATTCGTTCCAAGTTCACCATCGCAGTAGGATTGCTTGTTGTGGCCATGATTGCCGGCATGACTCATGGGACCGCCTTTGCCAACACTGTATCTGTATTAGTTGGGGACAATTCTTATGATGTTGAGTATGCTGTAACAGGAGCAACGATAGTTTCTGTTGATGTTGATACTGGCTTTACCTCACTGATTTTTAACATGAATGTGCTTGATAATGATGATGTATTGGAGATCACTTTTCCAAGAAATTTCTTTGATTCTGAACAAGACGGCGCAGACGTCCCATTTCGTGTTATTGCAGACGGCACTGAGGTAAAATTTGAGGAAACCAAGACCACGATGCTTAATCGAACCCTTGCTATTGATCTTACTACTGGTACTGGACAAGTTGAAATTATTGGAACCGTGTTTGAGAGGGAACTGTCGCCTATAGAATCCTCATGTGCGGCCGGTCTTGTACTGGTAAATGGAACGTGCACGGTTGTAGAGGCAACTGGTGTAGATACTCCAGATGTAGATACACCTGATACGGACACCGTGGATGTAGATACTTTGAATACAGATACTGATGATGTTGATATACCTGATATGGATACCGGCACAGACACCACTGGTATTGATACGTCAGATGAAGATACGTCAGATGAGGACGTAGAGGAATTGCTTGATCCTGTTCAAACAACCTGTGATGAAGGACTCGTACTGGTAAATGGAACGTGCATGATTGCTGATGCAATGGATATTGACACTGTTGATGAGGATATATCTACTGATACTTCCAAGTCTACAGGTTCGACCAAGGAGTTTCTTTATGGCGGGGTTGCGGCATTTGGAGCCGCATTGGGGGTAATGATAATTCTTGGATTGATTGCAAAAGCAAGCAAATCAAAGCGCTAGCAACTATAATCTTCTGACATTCCGCCCATAATTTCAAAAAACTCTTGGCCCGAGTACCATTCTGTAATGCTAAATGGAATGATCCCCAACACCATGGTATCCATAGAGGTCATCACCGTTATCGCGTCCGTGTCCATTCTGGCAAAATCATCGCCGGAAATCTCCGCATCGACATACATTGAAAATATGCTTGCTGCTAGTCCGGTCATCTCGCCGTCCCCCGTGATCTCTATTACAGAGTCCGGCTGTACTGTTGCGGCGCCCGTTGCAAATCTGCCTATCATCTCGCCGTCCCAAAATGTCACTATTGAAATCCCATTAAACGACAAGGGAATAAGCGAGGAGTTGCAGACCTCGATCACTCCGCCGTTTAACATGGTCAGAAAATTAAAACTTCCTCTTTCATTCCATTTGATCTGAATCTGGTCCAATGTCATCGCATTAAAGACAGAATAACCGACGGATGCTATGATTACCGCCGCTGCTACAATGACTATTCCCGAATGCTTGTCTAATTTTATCACCCTATTGAAATTATGTCCGCCTTGACTAGATATTGCAGTCCTTGTACGAATTCATTATTGGATATGTACCCGTTTATCCACCATTGTACGGTTGCTTTGTACCATGATGGTATTGTGATGTCTGAATTGTTGCTTGTATATTGATCAGCTTTTATGATTTCCGCGTCTATTAGATTTTTAAAAAATACACCGTCATCGATTACATCTTCTAACCACAGTCTAGATATGTCCTTTATCCAAAATGGAATTATTACTTTTCCTGAATCGATTAATTCAAACGATGATGTTGCCACGTTGTTGTCATATTCAACCTTGATGGTATATGTTCCAACCTTGTACTGGTTGGCAATAAACGGATTTGGTGCAGTCAGTACTGTCTTGTCACCGATAATTGACATTGTAAGCTCACTACTACTAACGCCGGCCCCATCAATTATTCTAAAGGTTGCCGTTTCTTGTGTTATCGCGGGCACCGTCACCGTGAAAGACAAGAAATCACCGTATGCATAAACGTCTTGGCTGGTCTGAACCTGTAATGGTTCTGCATGTGCTGTAATCGGTATCACGATCATGACTACTAGGACAAATAGGAGTGATTTCATATTCCACATATTCAACAAGCTTACAAAAACCCCATTAAATTTTTATTTTTTGGCAATCCCTACTGGAATTTTTGCAAACAACATCAGGGACGCCCCTGTGATTAACAGGCCTACTCCTACATAGAATTCAGCTTGAACCCTTTGAAACCTTTCCAATTCCTCGATCTCATAAAACTGCAAATCCTCCAAAGTAAGAGACTCAATGAACATTAATTGTGGAATATCATAAACCAAAATCAACGCACCAAGGATCATAACAATCAAACCTGGGAAAAATATTCCTTCCTTCACTAACACTCTCATCTGCCGTATAATTTATAGATCTCATGCGCAAGAGTTTGTTGGATAATTACTCATAAATCATCTAGTGTAATACAAGTGCTCATTTGATCTAACATGTCAAACTGTGCAATCCTGAAATTAGCTCGACTCCTTGGCATCGTAGACCATTACCTGCTAACAAACGGAGCATACGCCTCACGAGCCATCATGCAAAAATATCATGCCGTTCATTCCAATCCCAATGTAATGCACGTGGCATGGGCTCGGAGGACGCGTGGGGAGAGTCGGTACGGGATCAGCTCGGGAGCAGCCAGAAAGCGCGCATCAATAACATCGACATGGAAGAAAAAGTGGAGAACAAGAGATACTGGAAGAGCAAGGTGGGCTACAACAATATACAGCTAATCATATCTGCAATTAAGAGGATGTGAATACATGCACTCATACAAGTGGGAACACATGGTGCAGGAGATACGGCTCAGAGTGGCACAGTACAACAGATGGCAGGAGGTAAAAGTGTAAGAATATTAGATGGCATGGTCAAATCATGGCTTTTGTGATGG
>CAZDQM010000017.1:0-34065 GCA_964507825.1 uncultured Nitrosopumilaceae archaeon
GGGCCAGTTGGGCTCTGGGCACTTTTGCCACCTACCGCGCCTAATGATCCTCAGAAACCTCATGGTGCACACTTAGACGAGCTATCACGTTTCGAATGTATTGACCGAGCCATTCGTATTTCTCGCGCTCAAGCGCGCGCTCTAGACTCGGCACCGCCCTCGGATCCTCCATGTAATCGATGCCCATTACACCACCGTCGCGTATGCGCAGCTCAGGTGACTCTAGTGCGCGCTCAAGTAGTGACAATCTAGCGTCATGGGTGGCCGCATCCTTGATGTGCCCGATCTGCCTTAGTGCCTCTTCTGCGATGTCAATTGGGACATCACGCGCAAGCGTTATCTCTCTGAGCTGCTCAACTGCGGCGGCCCCGTATTCTGAAATGATGCCATGTAGTACGGTGCTGAAATTGCTTGTAATCCCGTCTTCAAACACTTCTCCATCCACGTTATGAAACAGTTCGCGTATTTTGGCGGCCATCTCTTGGTCAATGTTGGACTCGCCAACCTGAGACATAGATATTGTACCTGTTCGCCAAGCAGGATCCGATATGGGTGAATTATTCATCGTCATCGCTCCTATCGCGGACATCTGTTGTGTTTAGATACTCCAACCTGTGCCTGTTTTTTCATACTGTTATATCCCCCTGAGTCGTTTTTAAAGATTCAATCTACTAGAGTTTGCTGCATAACTCGGCACAGGTTCTCTTGGATCCCCTCACCCAAATACTGCTTACATACGACAAGGCAATACTGGAATCACAGAAATTCATAGAAGAATAGCTAGTACTTTGCAATGCACGCAAACGTAAGCGCAAGCTTGAAGCGGTATTATATCGAAATTATTTCGCCTAGTCATGTAGGTCATCCTCCATCCATTTCGGGTTGTTTTCCTTGATCGCATCGGTAGCCATCTTGTCCGAGAACGCCATCAGGGGCGTCTGGCAGTTACGGATGTCAAGGGAGAAATGCAACCTTCTCTCGTTATAGTATTTGACATACGCAGACAGGCTCTCATAGTGGAATATCTCGTCATCGATGCTCTTGTGGAATCGTTCCAGATTATCGTTAGTCTGCGGGTGGTACGGCTTGGAGTTTATCAGCTTAATTCCCATGTCTAGAAGCTCTGCCTCAAAGGCAGTGGGCTGCTAAGATTTTGTGGGCGTGCTGCGGCCCCTTCCGCCTACAAAGCACGAGCCATTGTCCGACAGTATGGTTGCAGGCGTGCCGAATTGCTTTACTGCCACCCTGAGTACTGCCTCCCTAAGTACTGTCACGGCGTTCTCAGAGGTGGCCTCAGTGAAGACTCGCGCTGCTACTACGCATCGGGAGGCGTCATCAAGGTACGTGACTAGTTTAAGGCCCCGAAACCTCGGATCCTTCATCTCATGCCAGTCGACGTGCCACATGGCGTTTGAGTATTTACGTTCGAACCTCACCCACTTCCGGCGCCTTGACTTGGCCTCCGAGTGGATGACTAGATCATTTTCCTTCATGGTGCGGTATACGCGCCTATGGCTTATATCGTGGTTTTCCTGCAGGTGTGCGGTCAATCGTACCACTCCTACTGGTTCTTGTGCATGAGCGTCTAGCACAGCCTGTGTCTCCTCTAGTGTGGGCAGGACCTGCCTCCGACCCGGGTCACGTTGTGCGTGATGCGTGCCGGTACGCCGGAACTCTGCCCATAGCTGCTAGATGCGCCTCCTAGTCACACCGAACTCTGATGCAATCTCTGCCGTGGATCTTGCCTTCTGGCACTGGGATACTACGTACCTGATCTGCTTTTCGGCAAGCCTGACTTGTCTTTTTTGCTGATCGGTACAGCCTAAAGTAATCCTTTGCTATCCATCTAAAGGTGCGGCGAAATGATTTCGGTATAACAGAGACGTACCCAGAATTGCAAGCTTTATCAATGCCTAGGAATTCTTGAATCTTGAATGAAATTTGTTCATGGAATAATTATTGCAGTAGGACTTTTGGTTGCCGCCAACCTAGTCATGATTTCAACCGACGTGCAGTCTGGCAACATTCTTGATTATGCCAAAAAACCTGCAACCCTAGACATGATGGCGTCAGATTCCGAGACACCTGCACCTACTATACCCGAGGAATCACTAGGGAAAGCTGTAAAGACTGCCGAGGATCACATGGAAGCAAGGGAGTCCACTATACCCAAGGACGTCCATGATGCAGGGCCGCCAGCGACTGATGACTCTGATGAAACCATGATCGATCAAGCTTTTGAACCTGAATCATCTGAGGATGCCGGAGACACAGAAATGATGCCAGTCGCCGATGCGGAGGCCACAGTCATGCTGGGCATGGGCTCTAGTTTTCCTGGGTGTGAGACAACTGACGAGTGTTACATTCCGCATACAGTGACAGTAAGGGTAGGCGGAAGCGTGACATGGATTAATGATGATGCGGGACACACCGTAACTGCCGGAGACATTGCCAAGGACTCAAAATTGATTGGAACCGCGTTTCCAAATGGATTTGACTCGGGATTCTTCTTGGCAGGCAACTCGTATTCACACACATTTGAAGAGGCAGGCAAGTATCCTTACTATTGTCTAGTACATCCTTGGATGAAGGGTGTCGTCATTGTCCAGTGAGCCTGAAGAAAAAATCCCCTATATCGGAGTATCATATCATGATCTTCGTTGCATGGGATATGATGAATTGGAAGGAAGAATCAATGCAAACCTGATTCCGTATTTTGACGGGATTGAATTTATGACCGACGAGGAGCTTGTACGGCTGAGGGATTCGGTAAAGGAGACAAGAAAGAGAAATTTCCGGTTTACAAACACTGATGATATTGAAAAGATCAGGATCCAGCTGGCACTAAGCAAGCTTGCCGGCCTGTTCAGGTTAGCCGACGAGAAGATCAGGAATATGCATTCTGACGGCATACATCACAAAACATGAGAACGGTCCATTATTCATGCCGGGACAAATTCATTGATATTGGGACACACCTGACGGGCAGGCTTTTGGTTCTTGCCGGATGCCAGATATCCCTAGTGGGGCATGCCTTCTTGTTTTTTCATGATTGCCTCAAAGCTATATCTTGTTGCCAAAAGGAATTTCTCGCGCAGGTTGATACCCGAGTCTGATACCTGATTGATTTTTCCAAGTAAACCTAGGAACTTGGACTCATCTACAACTAGACTGTGCGCAAACAGGTGCCTGATCCTGGCAATCTGAATCAGGTCCTGACGCAGGCAGTCGTCTATTATCCCTGCATCGTTAATGGCCATTAATTTTGAATTCATCCGTTCGGATTCAAACGAGTCGGTCCCAAACTTTCTGAGCATTATGAGATTTACATGGTACTCGATTCCAGCTTGGACCAAAATAACGGTGTCGCGCAATCCCAAATTCATACTAGAGATCTCATCGAAGATTGATTGACTCATTTATGGTCTGAAACCAGCATCAACCATCAAGGCAATAAACAGTACTGCCAAATAAGGACTAGAGAACTTGAATAAGATCCATGAGGATCTTTCGGTCGGCCTAGCAACTACCCAAGCCGACAATGCAATCATGAGCGCACCGGAGGCAACGGCTGTCATCAGGTATATCAGACCGGTCATGGGAGCGCCGTCGTCGGCGGTCAGAAAGAATGGAACGATGCTAAAGAGTACCATTGCAACGGTGGATACCGCAACTACACGCGCAGACGTGCTCTCGGATCGGACTGCGGTGAGCATTGGAACATCGACCCTGTTATAGTCATCCTTAAAGTGCATGGTCAGGCTCCAGATGTGCAACGGAATCCAGATGAATACTAGGCCTGCCATGACCATGCCCATCGTCCACAGGTCCGTCATGGTTACGGCAACCCAGCCAATTAGTGGGGGGGAGCCGCCGCAAAGGCCGCCTAGGATGATGTTACTTTGATGGCGGCGCTTGAGCGCATAGGAATAAACCATGATGTTGTTCGCGAGGCCAAACGCTATGAAGATCGTGGCCCACAGTCCCTGTTCTAAGGTAGTAGTAAATGTCAGGCCAAACGCCAAAGCCAGTGACGCTCCTGCCAGAATATAGCCAAAGTTTCGCGCCTTTGAAGCCGGATGGATCCGCTTTGAGGGCAGGGGCCTGTTCTTCGTTCTTTCCATTACCGCGTCGATATCCCTGTCGTGATAGTTGGTCAGCGTGTTTGCCGCCGCCGAGCCTGCAGCCACGGAGAAGAGCATCATTATCCAAGTACCTAACGACACCTCGATATTGTATATGTTTGATGCCACAACCGTGGCGCCAAAGGCGGTAAAGACTAGGAGGTACCAGATCTTCGGCTTGGTCAGCTCATAATATACGGCAACACGTGACTGCGTCTTTTGTTCTTGCAAAATCTATCTCCTCTTTGACGGCATGTATGGCATTGATTTTTCCCGCGTCTTCATCTCAATGAAGCTCTCGGAGCTCATGACCCCGTCTATCCTGCCGATTTTTTCCGAAACCAACTTGTGCATCTCGTCAAGGCTTTTTGCATACATCGTAACTAGGATGTCAAACCTGCCGGTAACCTCTGCTATCTCGCGAACCCCATCTATGTTGAACAAATCCTCTATTATGCCATCGCGTTTTTTTGAATCCATGTTGATTCCGGTTAACGATTTTACGGCATAACCTAGCTCCAAATCGTTTACAACTATGGTAAACCTTTCGATCAGCTTTCGTTTGCTCAACCTCTTGATTCGAGAGTATACGACTGACGGGTTTACTTTGATCTTTTTGGACAGCTTTGGAACAGATATTGACGAGTCATTGCTCAACTCGGATAATATCATTAGATCTAAATCATCTACTTTTGCCATCTCAATCTATCGATCCATTATGGATTTTTAGAACTTATAAGTTTACTAATGAAAAAATTACAAAAATCCACTAGGTTTTTCCTTTTTTATATAGTATTTCGGACTGCTAGGCCACGCATATCGGGCCCACTGCATCATTGTATGGTGATGTATTCATGAGCCCGTGTTTAATAAGGTTCAAACCCGTTGTTTTTCCTCATGTTTAGTTTACTGGAGTATCCCGCGCGCATTCCTGTCATGTGTCGGAGCGCCTGTGGAAGTGCAATTACGAATGCATCGCCGCGCCGACACCGTACATCATTATGGCGCACGGCCGCGGTACCTGTGTTGGCAGGTGTATTTACGCTAGTCGACAATGTCAATGATTCAGGATTATGTGAAAACCGCGTTTGCTAAGTCAGCTGCTGTACGCGGTGATAATTTTTCATGCGATTCTTGTGACTGTTTTCGTCAAGTGGTTATATCTTCGTTTTAACATTTGAGGAAATATTATCTAGTACCTGCAAAATACTCTGCCATTGCCTTTGCCTCTGATAATTGGAATCAGTTAATCACATGCGCAAACAAAACAGAATTATCTAGTTCTGTTTTATTATATCCCGGAATAGTTTGTCCCTCTTTTTTGTCTAATCTATCGTAACCTCACATGCCTCATTTAGGCCAAGATGCAAGCTTGACGTCATGAAGATATGAAAAGTTCAGATTACACGGAAGGGCTGAATATTTTTTCAGGAATAATCTTGCATAATACTTGGATGCCTATTGTTGTCAAAAAAAAGTCAGACACATATTTTGTGCACAATCACTGCAAAACTTGGGAAAAACCACTCAAATTCATGTGTATCCTTTACCTGACTGGATTTTCTCTAGGTGATCATATATCCGATTTAGTGCTGATATAACTTAATCCGATTCACTGTCATGCACGCTGATCATGTTTTCCTCTAAAATCATTGCACATGATCAGAATAACTGATACTAAAGAAAAGCAAGACGCGCTGTGAAACCTTTTGGTATTGCTGATTCTAATCTGTCTGTTTATACGAGTATATAACTGCCAGACGCAGTATTTTGGATTTAAATATTTTTTAATTATACGACTGTTGTGAAACCTAGCGCGCACGCCAATATACGGTCCCACGTGCCAGTGGACCACGGGGGAAGGTACTCTGTAGACTCTCGTGATCCTGATATTATTGATTTTAGCTCTAGCATTTCACCGGCAGGAATGCCGGCTTTTGTAAAAAGTATTCTGCGCAAGGGGCTTGATTCCGTGTCCGACTATCCTGACCCCAGATCCACGGATCTGATACGCGGACTGTCTCGGTACACCGGACTGCCTGCATCCCGTCTCGTGGTGGGAAACGGCGCCATTGAGATCATTTACAACTTTTGCAGCGCATTTGTCCATGGAAAGGACGTCCTGATTCAGGCACCTACGTTTGGCGAATACGAGGCAGCATGCAGGCTGGCCGGAGCTAGGATATTACGCTTTAACTCGATGAACCTGTCCGACGATCTGGAATCATTTGCCTGCGAGATCCCAAAAAACGGGTGCGTCTTTGTCTGCAATCCGAACAATCCCACCGGCTCCCTGCTGACAGGGACTCAGATGTCAAAAATCATAATATCGGCAAGACAAAAATCCGCACTCGTCTTTGTGGATGAATGCTTTATCGAGCTGGTGCCGGGATCCGACGAATCCATCCTCAAACTGGTAAAACGGCATGACAATTTACTTGTATTGCGCTCACTGACAAAATCATTCGGACTTGCCGGGATACGCATCGGATATGCGGCATCATCAGGGCATGTCGCTGCAATCCTGAACAACATGAAGATTCCATGGAGCATAAGCTCCCTTGCCCAAAGGGCAGCGCTGGCTGCAATCAGCTCAGACTCGCACCTGTCTAGATCGAGAAGAATCATCAAGAGGGAGGTCGGATTTTTAAAATCTAGGATATCTGGCATTCCGGGGTTTGAGTGCCATAATACCGCGGCCAACTTTATCCTAATCAGAACAAAAAAAGACTCGGCAAGGCTACAAAGACAACTATTACGGCACAAGATTCTGGTCAGGGACTGTAGGAACTTTGTCGGGCTTGACAACCACCACGTACGGGTTGCCGTAAGATCCCGCGTGGACAACCTCAGGCTGGTGCATGCACTAGAGGCGGTTGCATGACGTCTCTGATGGTACAAGGAACTGCATCCGGTGTGGGCAAGACAACCATTGTGACCGCGTTGTGCAGGATCTTTGCCGACAAGGGCTACAGCGTGGCGCCCTTCAAATCCCAAAACATGTCAAACTTTGCATATGATGCGTCCGGCTTTGAGATATCCCGCGCCCAGGCAATACAGGCAATAGGCGCCAGATGCAGCATCACCCCTGACCTAAATCCAATACTACTCAAGCCTTTGGGGGACTATGTCAGCATGGTATACCTTAACGGCAAGCGCCACGGCCGGATGCATGCACGAGAATATTATGGGAAATTCGTCCACAGACATGGGATCAAGGCCGCGATTGCCTCCCTGAACCGGCTGAAGAGGGATCATGATCTGATAATCTTGGAGGGAGCCGGATCCCCTGCGGAAATAAACCTGCAGCGACATGACATTGCAAACATGCGTATGGCAGCAGTGGCCAAAGCCCCGGTGATCCTCGTCTCGGATATTGACAGAGGTGGTGCGTTTGCCAGCCTAGTCGGGACCGTGACTCTGATTCAAAAAAAACACCGCGACCTTGTCCAAGGATTCGTATTCAACAGGTTTCGCGGGGATCTGGAGGTTTTAAAGCCCGGATACCGAAAACTCAGGGCAATTACGGGCATTCCGGTCCTGGGCGCCGTTCCGTTAATTGAGACGGGCATTCCAGAGGAGGACTCTTTGAACGCCAAGCCTAAGAGGATCGCATGGACTAGACGAAATCTCAGAAGGATAGACGAGCAGATCGACTCCTTGGCAAAAGCCGTAAAGGAAAGCATTGACATAAAGTCAATTGAGAGGATGATTAAATGATTGCCGAATCGATACTAATAGTCGCGCTTGCATTGGGGCTGGACATTGCATTTGGTGATCCTAGGAACAGGTATCATCCTACCGCATGGATTGGCGCCGTGATTGCAAAACTTGCCCCCGTATTCAGGCACCAAAACGCAACAGCAGAGAAGATGGGGGGGATTTTCATCGTAATGATTACAATTGGGATGGTTTTGGCCCCAATCGCCGCACTTTATGCCGGCATCTCAACTCTTTCATCTGACTGGATAGCCATTGTAATATCCGTTATTGCAGGATCCCTTCTTCTCAAGAGTACCATTGCCATACGCGGCATGCAGCTCCATGCAACGGCCGTAATTGATTCCCTTGAGCATGGAAACCTGGACTCTGCACGGAATAATCTGTCCATGATTGTCAAGCGGGACACCGTAAAGCTGGACAGGGATCGTGTAATTTCAGGCGTGTTGGAGAGCATAAGTGAGAAT
Organism: uncultured Nitrosopumilaceae archaeon; assembly: GCA_964507825.1. Lineage (GTDB taxonomy): Archaea > Thermoproteota > Nitrososphaeria > Nitrososphaerales > Nitrosopumilaceae > JAWVZS01. The sequence continues at coordinate 8,312 of CAZDQM010000017.1, forward strand.
ACGGTTGACGGGATAACTGGACCTCTGTTTTATTACGCTATATTCGGATTGCCCGGGGCCCTTGCATACAGGGTGGTAAATACGGCGGACTCTATGATCGGATACAAAAATTCCATCTTTGCAAATATTGGCTGGTTTGCGGCCAGATGCGACACCGCGCTGAATCTTGTCCCATCCCGGCTGACCGCGCTAGTCATGATAGTCTCGGTTGCAATACTGGGCCATGACTGGCGCATGTCATATCATGTGATGATTCGTGATGGTAACAAGACCCAGAGTCCGAATGCAGGCTATCCGATGGCGGTACTTGCAGGCGCGCTTGGGACTAGGTTTGAAAAAATCGATCATTATGTGCTAGGCGACGGCGATATTGAACTGACCCGGGAACACGTAAGGCTTGCAATTAACGTGATGAAGGTTACTACACTGTTGTTCTTTGCAATGGTCACGACGCCCATCATCATAGTCATGGGGGTGCTATTCCATGCTTAGGGAGGCGTGCTCGATGTTTTCATTTCTAACCATATTACCATCGCCTAGCGCCACGCTAGAGTCTACTGCAAGGTACATGTGGCTGTTCCCGGTTGCAGGAATTGTCATCGGACTGCTAGTCGGCTCCGTCGGACTGGGCCTCTCCGAGTTCATGGATCCATTACTGGTAGGTCTGCTAGTAGTTGCATTCCTTGCCATAATTACGGGAATCCATCATGCAGACGGGCTAGCGGACTTTGCAGACGGATTAATGGCAAAGGGCGCAAGGGAGGAGAAGCTCGGGGCGATGAAGGATGTTTCGATTGGTTCCGCGGGGATTGTTGGAATTGTTCTGTATCTTGTCGGGCTGATAATTGTCATATCTATGACGGAGGGCCTAGAACTGCTTCGTGCGATCCTAGTATCTGAAATACTGGCAAAGTTTTCCATGGTTCTCGTGGCCGGTATAGGCAGCTCTGCATCAGTCGGCTCTGGCTCCGCGTTTGTGAGCCTGATGAAGGACAGGCGCAAACTGGCCTCCGCGTCAGTGATAACGATTGTTCCCGTTGTACTAGTCGGGGGCGAGGCGGGCATGATGATGTTGGGTGCCACGATCGCGGTCACTTTAATCATACTGGCAATATCCACGCGCAGCTTTGGGGGGATCACAGGCGATGTAATGGGTGCCACAAACGAGCTTGCACGACTGGCATCGCTCATGGTATTTGTGATATTATGATTGGACTGGTGATGGCCGGAGGAAAAGGCTCTAGGATGAAGGCGGACAGGGAAAAGCTGCTATTGCAACATGAAAAGCCCATCATTATGCACGTGGTTGATGCTTTGGTGGATTCGGGGTGCTTTGAAATAATCAGGGCCGCGGTCTCGCCAAACTCCCCCAAAACACGGGACTATCTATTAGAGAACAACATTGGGGTTGTCATGACACCCGGCCTCGGATATTCCGAGGATCTCACGCAGGTCCTGCAGTCGATCGACGATGACGTGCTTGTCGCCTCCGGTGACCTGGCTTTTTTGGACGGGGACATTGTTCAGCAAATGGCTTCAAAATATGATCCAGGCAAGACATGGTCCAGTTTTGTCACTACGAGGAAATTCGTAGAATCGTTAGGAACCTCTTCAGAGTCCCTGCCGGTCGTTGCGGGACTTGATTACATATATACTGGAATCTCGCTCGTCAACGCACGAAACATACGTGATGGTGATCCGGTAGCAGAGGACCATATCATACTTGATGACGTGAGGATTGCCTTTAACCTGAACACAAGGCGGGATTATGAATTACTCGGCACTGCCGGAGATCTTGCCGTTGATCCTTGCTAGGGAACCGGTTGATTCTGCAATTACGTTGCCACACGAGTTGCACGTGATCTCGGTCGTGACGTGCGAATATACAACCTGCTGCTCCCCACACTCGTTACAATTTATCTTGTTGAACTTGCTACTTGGTTTTGGAACTGGAATATGCGCTCTCTTCATGCCGCCACCAACTCGAACTTTTTGATTCTTATTCCGTACTTGTTGAACTTTTTCTTGCATGCGGCGCATGTCAGCATCGGGGTGACCTTCTTTGTCACCTTTGCCGGCTTTGCAAGCTTTGGGAACTTTTGGCCGCCATATCCGCGCTTTCGTTCCGCATGCCTCCGTTCACCCCTTGCCGAACCGCGCCTCTTTCCTGCCTTGTAGATTGAGATCTTTTGCTCGGTATGAGTCTTGCACTTTGGACAGTACCTGCGTATCGTCTTGGGTATGTTCATATCAATCAGGCCTTTATTGCCGTAATTTAAGCATATAATAGAGTCATACGTGTATTTTGCCTGTGACAACAAAACTGTCTAGCATGATTTCGGCCCTCAATGCGGTTGCAATGGGTGATGCCAAGGCTGATCTTGTTCTAACTAACTGCGCTCTAGTCAACGTCTATACGAGGGAGACCACTAGGTCGGAGATTGCCATAGCCGGGGACAGGATTGCATACGTGGGACCTGATGCATCACATGCAGTCGGGCCCGAAACCGTCAGGATGGACATGGCAGGCAGGTTTGTCACGCCGGGCCTTGCAGACCCGCACATACACATAGACCAGTTTGTATTGCCCGGGGAAATGGCGAGAAAATCCCTGCTTTGCGGCGTAACCACACTGTTCTCAGATCCCATAGACATAGTCAGCGTTGCGGGAGGCGCGGGCTTTCGGGCGTTCCTTGCAGCCTGCAGCGGCCTTCCAATCAGAATCTTCAACGTGGTCCCAGGAGGCCTGCCAGTTGATCCCAAATTCAGCCATGGCGGGTCCATGACCACGTCACAGGCCAAGGCCGCAGTACGAGACCCCAGTGTTCTGGGACTAGGCGAGGTTTTTTCATGGACACGGGTTACAACACGCGATCCAAAGACGATGCGGGATCTGGCCGCAATGTTACAGGCGGACTGTATAATTAATGGGCATACCGCGGGCGCCTCGGAGAAAAAACTCAATGCGTACATTGCCTCGGGAATACTGTCATGCCATGAACCGATCAACTTTGATCAGGTGCTAGAGCGGCTGCGGCTTGGAATGTGGGTTATGATAAGGGAGGGTTCCATACGCCGCGATCTAGGGGAGATAATCCCCAAAGTTCTATCTCATGATATGTATATTGATAGGCTAATGTTCTGCTCGGACGGACTTGACCCGCGCGACATGAGGCAGTATGGCCACATTGATCACTGCATAAGGGAGTCCGTCCGGCTAGGAGTAGATCCAATCGACGCGGTAACAATGGCATCCAAAAACTGCTTTGACTATTATAACATGGGAAGGGATCTGGGGGGAATCGCCCCGGGCAAGCTAGCAGACATGCTTGTACTTGATGATTTGAAGGACTTTAGGCCCGACACGGTATTTGTCGCGGGCAAGCCCGTGGTTTTAGGTGGCAGGATTGTAGCAGAATTTCCTCCAACTAAAATCCCTCGGCAAATGAAGAATACTGTACACCTTGAAAAATTCTCAAAAAATGACTTTGCAGTAAAATCACGCGAACGAACTGTGAGCGCAAACGTCATCATGTTACTCACTGAGATTATTACAAAGCTGGAAACCGTCGAGCTAGAAACGCGAAATGAAACTGTGGCCGCATCTCCGGATAGGGGCATATACAAGGTAGCAGCCTTTGACAGGACCGGCAAAACAAACAAGCGCGCCGTCGGATTTCTGGGCAACTTTGGCGCCGACATTGGGGCGTTTGCATCTAGCTGGAGCTTTCATGAAAACGATCTGATAGTAATCGGATCAAACGACGGGGACATGGCGGCAGCTGCAAATGAACTCATACGGCTTCAGGGCGGAATGACTGTGGTAGATGGGGGCAAAACGGTCGCAAGCATGCCGCTACAGTTTGGCGGCATAATCTCGACTGATTCATTTGAGGTGGTGGCTAGGAATTTTGCCGATATAAACTCGTCGATCATCGATGCGGGATGTGATTTTAAAAATCCGCACCTCATACCGCTGTTCCTGCCATTCTTGGCACTTCCCTCGGTGCGAATTCTATGTAACGGGATTGTGGATGTCAAGAAGAGATTGTTTATCCCGCCCATAAGTAATGTTAAAAAGGGGCAATAATTGAAGTTGAGCTGAAACATGGCTTCAATTCAACAGACACCAAACGGACCTGTCTTGGTTTTAAAGGAGAGTGCACTCCAGCAAAAGGGAAGGGATGCACAGGAAAACAACATTGCAGCTGCCAAACTAGTTGCAGAACTAGTCAGGACAAGCCTAGGCCCAAGGGGACTAGACAAAATGCTAGTAGATTCTCTGGGGGATGTAACAATCACTAATGATGGCGCCACCATTCTCAAGGAGATTGACGTACAACATCCGGCGGCAAAGATGATGGTGGAAATTTCAAAGACAATTGACAACGAAGTGGGAGACGGCACCACCTCATCGGTAGTATTTGCAGGGGCGCTCCTAGACAAGGCAAGCCAACTAATCAAAAAGGACGTTCATTCTTCAGTAATTATCGAGGGGTACCAGGCGGCTGCGGAAAAAACGCTTGAAATACTAGACGAAATCTCTAAAAAAATAAAACCGGATGACAGGGAATCATTACAACAAATTTCAACTACTAGCATGCAGTCAAAGCTAATCTCAGAAGACAGCGGCAAGCTTACCCCGATTATAGTGGATGCTGTTCTTAATATAGTCACCAAGCGGGGGGATGACTATTCGGTGGATCTTGACAACCTCAAGGTTGAAAAAAAGGCGGGAGCCTCCATACAGGACACCAAACTCATCAAGGGCATTGTACTAGACAAGGAGGTTGTTCACAGCGGCATGCCGACCAAGATTGAAAGGGCAAAGATCGCCCTGCTCAACACCGCCTTGGAGATTGAAAAGACGGAGATGAGCTCTGAAATCAGGATCACCGATCCGACCCAGATGCAGATGTTCCTAGAGGAGGAAAACAGGATGCTCAAGGAGATGGTCGACAAGCTTCATGATGTGGGCGCAAACGTTGTAATCTGTCAAAAGGGAATTGATGATATTGCCCAGCACTATCTCTCCAAGAACGGCATCCTAGCGGTAAGGCGCGTCAAGGAAAGCGACATGACGAAGCTGTCCAAGGCAACCGGCGGCAGGGTCTCGACCAACATAGATGATATTACATCCAAGGATCTTGGCACCGCAAGCCTAGTACACCAGTCCAAGGTGGAATCAGACAAGTGGGTCTTCATTGAGGGGTGTGAGAATCCAGATTCGGTCACCCTGCTGATCAGGGGCGGTTCGCAAAGGATCGTCGACGAGGTTGACCGGTCAATTCACGATGCACTCATGGTGGTCAAGGACGTCATTGAAAAACCCGCAATAGTTGCCGGAGGCGGAGCCCCGGAGGCATATGTTGCGACACAGCTCAAAGAATGGGCAGATTCGTTTGACGGCAGGGAGCAGCTTGCAATCAAAAGGTACGCCGAGGCGCTTGAGACAATCCCGCTGACTATTGCAGAAAACGCCGGCATGGATCCTATCGACACCATGGCAAACCTCAGATCAAAGCAGAGTCAGGGTAAAAAGTGGACCGGAATCGACGCAAAGAACACGAGGATTGCTGACATGCTGTCCTTAAACGTAGTAGAGCCGGTAGTAGTAAAAGAACAGATCATCAAATCGGCAACCGAGGCCGCAACAATGATCCTGCGAATCGACGATGTCATTGCAGTATCGGGTGCGCCCGGAGACGGAGGGGCGCCTGCACCACCTGGAATGCCGGGAATGTAAACATCAAAACTTAATCATATCCATCCATCACTATTTCCTGTGGATAGAATAGGTGTTGATCTGGGTGGCACGAAGATCGAGGCAGTACTGCTTGATGATCACCTTGACGCAGTCTCTAGAAAAAGGATACCTACTCCCCATGGAAGCTATGACAAAGTCATAGAGTCCATTACAGGATTAGTCTCTGAAATTAGGACAACCGAGTCTTCGATCGGAGTCTGCACTCCGGGCGCAGTATCCGAACAAACCGGCCTGATCAAGAACAGCAACATGCAGTGCCTGATTGGGATGCCATTAAAGCATGATCTGGAAGAAAGACTGGGGCAGGACATATTGATGGAAAACGATGCAAACTGCTTTGCAATGGCAGAGGCCACGATGGGCGCCGCCACGGGATATGGCATGGTATTTGGCGTGATAATGGGCACGGGAGTGGGCGGCGGCATAATAGTTGACGGCAAGATCCATCGTGGGCGCACTAGCATAGCAGGCGAGTGGGGGCATCACATACTTTATCGGAATGGGAACCAGTGTTATTGCGGGCGTAAGGGTTGCGTTGAGACGTACATCAGCGGCCCTGCACTGGAGATGCGCTGGGAACAACTTACCGGCCTGCGACAGTCAACTACGAATATAGTGTCCGACCTGTCCGGAGAACGCGCCATACAGTGGAAAAATGAATTCCTGGAAAACTTTGCAAGCGCGCTTGCAAACGTAATTGACATCTTGGATCCTGATGCGATAGTGCTTGGGGGTGGTGTCTCCAATATACCGTTTCTGTATGACGAGGGGCGGGATGCCGTTTACGAGAGGGTCTTTGGCGACATGACTGATACGCCCATACTGAAAAACAGGCTGGGTGATTCCGCGGGTGTCTTTGGCGCTGGCCTGCTCTGGGGCTGACTGGCCGCCATTCGTTTACGTGTATGATATATCGGCATCTTTTATGTTCTGGTTTACTGCGGCTCGATCGTTGCAGGCGGCTTGCTTGATATGGCATATGACACCCATGTTACTCCGTCGACCTCGTTTGTAATTTTATTGCTTATTCTTTCCAGTATATCATGAGAAAGCCTTGTCCAGTCTGCCGTCATCGCATCGACTGAATTTACGATCCTTACCATGACTATGTTGCCGTAATGTCTCTTGTCGCCGACGACTCCTACCGCCTTGTCGTCTCCTACTGTGGCATACGCCTGCCAGGTCTTTTCATACATTCCATCCCTTGCCAGCTCCTCTTCTACAATCTTGCTTGCAACCCTGCAGATCTCAAGCTTGTGTGGCGTTACCTCCCCGATTATCCTGACTGACAGCCCGGGACCTGGAAACGGATGCCTCATGATGATTTTATCAGGAACTCTGAGAATGCTTGCAATCTGCCTCACCTCATCCTTGTACAGATCCCTTAACGGTTCTAGCACCTTGAGATCAAGCCAGTCGGGAAGTCCGCCCACGTTGTGATGCGACTTTATAACATCGGCAGGTCCCTTTGAGACCCCGCTTTCTATGACATCTGGATACAATGTACCCTGCGCCAGCCATTCAAACGGACCGCTTTTCCTTGCAAAATCAGAAAACATCCTGATGAATTCCTCGCCTACGACCCTTCTCTTCGCTTCGGGATCCGTCACCCCGCTGAGCCTTGAGAGAAAATGTTTGCCCGCATCGATGTGCGTGAAATTCATTCTGAACTCGTTTTTGAAGATGTCTATTACCTCAGACGCCTCGTTCATGCGCAAAAGGCCGTTGTCTACGAACACGCACTTGAGCCTGTCGCCTATGGCTTTGTGGATGAGCAGTGCGGCAACGGTGGAGTCTATGCCGCCGCTTACGCCGCAAAGGACGTCCCCGTTAATCCCTGAAATCTTTTCAACGGTACTGTCTACGAATGCCTCCATGGTCCAGTCTTGCCGGGCATTGCATATTTTGAGAACAAAGTTTTGCAGGATTCTGGTCCCAAACTCGGTGTGTGCCACCTCGGGATGAAACTGGATGCCGTAGATTGATTTTGCCCGGTTTGCAATGGCGGCGGCTCTTGCGCCTTTTGTATGTCCTATTATTTCAAAGCCTGACGGGACCTGTTCTGCCTCGTCCCCATGACTCATCCATGCCCTGCCCGATCCCCCGATCCCGCTTAAAAGATCAGAGTCATCATCAACCGTCAACATGGACGATCCATACTCCCTGTTTGCCCGTTTTACCCTCCCGCCATAATTGTTCACTATGAGCTGGTGTCCGTAACAGATTCCAAGCAACGGAAGCCCAGTGTCGAAGATTCTGCCTTCTGGAATCGGGGAGCCGTCGTCGTAAACGCTAGACGGGCCTCCGGAAAAAACCACCCCGTTTGGATTCATCTCCATTAACTTGTCGTATGAAATATTGTGTGGAACTAGTTCTGCATAGACTGACAATTCCCTGATTCGCCTGCATATTAGATGGCTGTACTGCGAACCAAAGTCTAATACGACGATCCTGTCCATGGCATCACCTAGTATTATCTAGCATCTTATTTAGGGACCAGCGCGCACTGTCGATGATCTCGCCCACCCTTTCCTTCCGGCGGTAGTTTTTGATTATGATATCCCGTATGTTCTGGCCGTTCTTGTTTATGATGCATTCGATGGCGGCAATATTTTGGGTGCCAGCCGCGTCCGCCGCGTCCTTTTTCCTCATGTCTGCGATTATTCTGTCTAGAAAAAACGACTTGAACGGAGGAATGTCCTCGCCGATTTCTAGTGACTCATGCAGCGTGATTGATATCTGTTCTGGGGTGACGCGGGCGCTGGCAATCACCCCGCCCTGGCCGTCGCGAGTGATTGGAACGGCATCCTCCTCGGTGTCTACTGCCGGCTCTGACTTTGGTAGTGAGGAGGCCTTGGTAAAGCTTGACTGCTTGAGGATTGAGTCAAATATATCGAGGTTTTTTTCCAGCCGCCGGGTCTCCTCCTGATGCTTTTCAATTTCCTGCAATATCGACTCTTTTAGCTCTAGCATGTACTTGATCTGCTCGTCTGTTAAATTCATACACTACACAAAATATGACCTGGGTATTAAAACGCATTCTAGGCTATGATATCACCGATCTGTGCGGGGGTAATTTTCTGCACTCTGCTTCTAGTAGATATGGAATAGATTCTAGGATTTCTTGTATAGAGCCATGACAAAAGAGATTCTGCCTCTTTGAGTTTTTTTAACTTGATCCGTCGATCTGCCACTCTTGTGTTTGAATGCTTACCTATCCTACTGCCAAAATCCATGCCGAGAAGAATGATTTTTCCAGCTCCAAAGTGATCCGCTAGGAATATCGCCCTGTCTCCGTCTGTGAACCCGCCAAAGTTTGAGATCCGCCCAAACGGTTTTGACTGGGTGGTCCCTATGCATCTGGGAAACCGCCTAGCTAGGGGAATCCTATCCATGTTGCCTCCGTGCGCGTGAACCACCATGATGCCCCTCTTTGACGCCTTTTGCAACGATTCCAAGTCGCCATCTAGATCCGTCACAACAATGTCCGGCTGAATCCGACTCTGCATCAAAAATCCCACCGCGCTATCCGCGGCTATTCTTGTAATGTTTCTGTATTTTTTCAGGATTGGCGGGGATTTGGCAATGGAGGGACCTGCTCCGATTACGAATACCGGCTTTTTTGAAATCAAGATTTTCAACTGATCATACCCTGCATTCCCATCCATGATGGAATCTAGCATCTTAGCGGACTCCTCGTCTAGTCTGCGTGAATAGCCAAACTCTTTGAGAATTTTTGCATATCTTTTCTCCCACCCTCGCACTGTCACACCACTAAAATGTCAAGCCTGCCCATAAACTGTGTGAAACTAGGCACTGTGCGCGTTGGGGGGGACAACCCGGTAAGACTGATGGGAATACTCAACACCAGCCCTGAGTCATTTTACAAAGAGTCTGTTTCAAAAACAAAGCATTCGATCATAAATGCCGTAAGACAGATGGAGCAAGAGGGCGCCGACATCATTGATGTGGGAGGCATGTCCACCGCACCGTACCTAGATACCATGATACCTCAAAGGCTCGAATCTGAACGCGTCACACGGGCCATCAGGATCATCCAAAACATCTCAAATCTTCCCATTTCAGTCGACACATGCAGGTCCGGTGTTGCGCGGCATGCGATGGATATGGGAGTCGACATTCTAAATGACATCTCCGGCTTGAAATACGACCCTGTGATGACCGATGTCCTAGAAACGTACTCTCCATCGGTGATCCTTTGCGCATACGACAAGTGCGTATCCCGCGGGCACCCCGTGGTGCAGGCAAAATATCTTCTCAAGAAGAGCATAACCATGGCAAAACAGTCTGGAATAGGCGCCGGTAATATTGTACTTGATCCCTCGATTGGATTTTTTCGAAGATCGGGCCGGGGAGGCATGTTTACAAGGATTACAACCGATTGGTTTGAGCGTGATCATATGATTATTCAAAACCTAGGGACCATAAAGCAGGGTTATCCGCTGATGGTCTCAGTTTCAAACAAATCCTTCGTTGGGAGGTTGCTGGACATCGGGGATCCGTCGGATCGCGCATCGGGTTCTGCAATCATTGAGGCAATCTGTGTATTAAACGGAGCCGACGTGATCCGCACCCATAATGTGGCTCAGACAAGACAGGCCGTCACCGCAGCTGGCATGATTCTAAAAAACGCACGGCCGGCTAGATTACGGGTGCAATAACTGGCTAGTTTTAGGGCATTATGAATTGTATTGCATGGCGCGGGCAAACTCTGCAATTGCCGCATCCCAGCTGCCTGCCTTGACAATGCCGCTTGCCACTAGGATTCCGGTCGAGCCTAATTCCATTGCCCTTGTAATATCCTGTGCTGATATGATTCCCGCGCCGCAAAGCAGGCTTGTCCTGCCTTTTGCCGCCTTTAACGCGTCAGCTGCCTGCATTATAAGCTCTGGGCGTTCTTTGGATATTGCCCTCCCTGAGCCGATAAGCTCCGGCGGCTCGATTGCCACATAATCTGGGTTCAATTTCGCATATTTCTCCACCTCTGCAACGTCCCTTACGCACAGTATGGAAGTCATTTCCAACTCTGCCATCCTTCCAACTATGTTCCCGATTGACTCGGGGCTAATCCGGTGCTCGCTGTGGTTGATCAACGATCCTGCTACTCCTGATTTTTTCAACAGCTCTGGTACCACAAAGCCGGTGGTACTGCCTACACCTGCGTCATCTACATGCTGTGCCAGTATTGGTATTCTCGAGTCCGTTACCGACCCTACTAGGTGCTGGGCGGGCGCTATTGCAATCCTTGTACCGAGTCTTTCTGAAACCCTTTCAGCCGCCTTTACAAGCTCGATGATCTTGCTTCCTGAAACCTCCTCATAATTCTTACAATTTATGACAAGCAATGTTTGCTTTCAGCATCCGCCCTTTGTATTTAACCCTTCATTTGGAAAGGACGTACAAGATCAGGTCGACTGAGGTATTATGCCTGAAATTTCAAAACGAATAACACATTCGGACATGAATTCCGAATCGACCTGAGTATGTACAACTCCCTATTATTCCTTGTAAGCTTTTTTAGCTCTTTTTCATCATATGTTGTACGAAAATTAGGTTACACTAATTTGAAGCGTACTGCGAAGGAATATTTCAGCCTGTACCGATCAAAAAATATGCAGTCAAAAAGGCTCAAGGAATACCAGATCAGCTACATAATACGCCAGTGTGAGAAGGGCTGTAGCAAGCTTCAGACGTCACGGGAAATGGGGATCTCCAGACAGCACGTGGGCAGGCTCTGGTCACGGTTCCACGGAGCAAACGGCGACATCTCACATGTTATGCCCAAAAAGGCAGGAAGGCCTCCAAGGGAGATGCGGGATGACCTGATACGAGCAATCATTCGCCTGCATGCAAACAAGCCGATGGGCGCCATGCGCACGACGAGAAGACTCAGGGAAGAAGGAATTACCGCAAGTTATTATGTTGTATACCGCATAATGAAGATGGAGAACATGATCGGGAGATCTGTCGCAAAGTCAAGAAAGCGAAAATGGATCAGGTATGAGCGCAGGTATTCCAATGCGATGTGGCACGTGGATTGGCACGACATGAAGGATCCACGCCTGAAAGGACTCAAGATTATCGTATATCTGGATGATGCTTCTAGGTGCGTGACGGGATTCGGACTGTATGGTGAGGCCACAGCTCACAACGGCGTGGCCGTACTGCGCATGGCAATCGAACGGTTTGGTAGGCCCGCCACCATACTCTCGGAGTATGTGTTCACGTCGTGCCTAATTTTTCATACATTTGGCCGTCGTTTAGGCATAAAATCACCTTGGGACGTGAACTCGTACGAATAAATCATGTTGCCGTCGCGCGTCATCCTAGTTCTGGTTATATAATTTTCTCATACCTTCCTGGCAAATCGATGAAATTCTCACGAGTCTGCCCCATCATCGATTTTGTAATGTACATGAATTTACGAGCGTCGCTATAGATACTCGTGGACGTGCTGCAGCTTTGTCGGCATCTTGGTCGTATACCTGTTCTTGCCTAGATTCGTCTTCCATGACGCTTCCTCGCGTGCCAGTAGTTCATTCGCGCCAGAGAGATCCCTTCTAAGGCTTGTATTTTATCTTGTAACTGCGGCGTTCCCTATCGAAATCGCTACATTCCATCTTGAGGTCACGGTTTTCCCTCGATTGGCAATCACGGCCGTTTTTCTTGCATACTTTTCCTTTAACTCGATATTTTTTTCAATCCATGCAAGCCTAGTCTCATTTTGTACATCGTTCCTGCCTCTCATGTCAAGTTATCATCATGTACGAATTTAACGACAAATGCCTAATTATTACACATTGCCGATAAATTAGAATGATTTTTTGGAAAACTGTGATTACGCATAAACTCTAGTATCATCCGGAATGCCGGGGATCATCAAGGTCGGGGTCAGATGATGGGCGGCATCTTGTAACGACGTCAGCTCCAGAAAAACTGATCTAGCCCTGTCTGCTTTGGCTTGCCCAGCATGGTGTCAAAGTCAAGGTCCATCGAGGACGTGATCTGATCAAGTGTGGACTCCATGAATTCTAGGTATTTTTTTGGATCTATCTCTGACTGCTTGGCCAATTCGACGGGCTTTACTCCCGGCTTGTTGAGCGTCTTGATGTATGATATGATGTCTCCCTTTTTGATCTCCCTTGTAGATTCGAGCATCTTTGCGGCCCGGATGTGCTGTGGAATAGTCTTGAGGTATTCAGATGGCGCCTTGCTGATCATGACATTGTATGCTAGCTCTTCTAATGGAATCTCCATGTCCTGCACCCTCTTTGCGCACACTACAATCTTGTCGCTGATCTCCTTTTTGGCACGCGTGAAATCCTCCACGGTCTCTACCTTGGCCAGCGTATCAAGCAGCTCGTAGAATAGATTTTTGATGAATCCGGGCGTGTGTGATTTTTTCCCGGTCAGGCCCTTGACATCAACTTTACCCGATCTTGTGACCCCGAGATAATTCTTTTTCCTGTTGGACAGCACCACGTAGCGATATTCCTTGTCTACCTCCAAGTCCACCCCGTGATCCGTCTTTGCCTGCTCTACCACCTTTTCAATCTGTTCCGGCGTCGGGTTTTTGATGAACAATGAATCAGTATCCCCGTACAGGACCTCTATTCCAGACTCTTTACATCTTTCAATGGTATTCAAAATTATATGCCTTCCAATTGCAGTCGTTGCCTCTGCGGCCGGTAGGAAGTAAAGCGGGAATACCTCCGCACCCATGACCCCGTAACTTGCATTTAAAATCACCTTGAGCGCTTGACTTACTACTGTATACTGCTGTCTCTGCTCTTCTGTGATCGATTGATTTTTTGAGAGACTCTTGTAATAGTTTACCCTCAGATCCCGCAACGAGCCTATCAGCATCGCGGTCATTCCATTTTTTTTAGTGCACGCCCAGTGGCTAGTCTGCGGGATTGTGTTTGACTTGCATTCTTCATGCGGGCATCGGACCGTCTCATATGATAGGTTTCGGACCTTGATTATACTAGGATACAGGCTTGCAAAGTCCATTACGGTGACGTTGAAATGAATGCCTTCTAGCGGATCAACCACTAGGCCTCCGCGGTATTTCTTGTCCTTGATTACTGCCTCCGCGGATACCTCGGCGGTATGGGCCTGCAGCTCCTCTTTTTTCGGTATGAGCGCGTTCATCTGTCTGTGCTCGTAATACATCATGCTTCGAATCCATTGCGAAACTCCCAACCGTGCAATATCATCAATGGGCATCCTTCCGATCCTAGATATCACAATCATCAGGTTCATCAATAAATCGTTGTTAAAGCTGGTAAGCTCGTAGGTTAGCAACGCATCATTGTAGCAATAGCTGGCAGTCTGGTACAGGGTCAAGTCGTTTAATGCAACACCGTAATCGATCTTTTCCTTTCCCAGCAGCGCCTTTGATACGCTGTTTAAGGAAAAATCGGTATACTTGTGGCTGAATGCATAGATTTGAAAAGATCGATTTGACATCGTGCGATACAAGTCGATGTGGACCCCGTGCTTGAGGGTAGCCGAGTCCCTCATCATGTATAGCGGGTTTTCTTCTGCCGCAATTCCAAGCCTTTCTGCACGGTTGAACAGGTATGGCAGGTCAAAATCATCGCCGTTGTATGTAAGGACAAACGCAAACTCTTGTAGCAGTTTGAACGCATCTAGAATCATCTGCCTTTCATCTGCCTCCTCGTAAAATTTTGGCTCAAAGTCCAGGTCACTTGTCCCCGTACTGGCGCCCTTTTTCTTTAGTATGAATACCTCCCTGAACCCGTCATTTCCTGAAAACCCTATGGCAGTCACTTTCCTTTCTGCCAATTTGGGATCGGGAATCCTGCCAATCTCTGACTCTACCTCTATGTCGATGCTAGTCCGCCTCATTTTTGGAATAGGCTGGTTTAACAAATCCGCCCAGTCCGAAATATATCTTTCAAATTGTCTAGGATCAACCATCTTTTCATCTGAAATGTTTTCCCAGAGCAAGGTCTTGAGGGACTCTTTGATCTCTTGTGGGATCTCCATGTCGCGTGGAATCAGCTCTGAGTCTCTTATCTCGTAAAACCTGCCTATGATTAGTGATCTATCATAGAGATAGTTTTCATAATACTTGATGTCTGATTCCCATGTATCCATTATATTCTTCAGGCTTTTCTCCGTGGAGGTACCTCCTACTGCCAGCGGGTCTTCTACGATAATCTTTGAGAGCGGGATCTTTTCATCCCTTAACGTGTCGTTCCTTGCGACCTCCTTGATTTCAATTACGTCCTTTCGGCCTGCAATGAATCCCAGCTCGTCGGGCCTAAGCTTTGAGTAACAGTACGGCTTGTGACCGGTTTCATCCCGCCACAGGATGATCTTCTGGGTACTGGGTTCGTAAAACTTTAGCACCGCACACTTGTTCTTGCTGTCGTACGTTGCAGAGACTAGCATGGAAGGCGCCAGATTCGTGATTCTTTCGGTCTGTTGAACGGACATGACTATCTGTAGTTTTCCATCAGTCGCTTCACCCATCGTTGAATTTTAGCCTTGTCTAGCGTGATTACCTCCACACCTGCCTCCCTTAAAAGATCATAATCGGTCTCTGGATACGAATCAAGGCAGATGATTTTTTTAATTCCAATGGTAATTGCCATTTTTGTACACTCTAGGCATGGGACAAACGTGGTGTACAAAATCGCCCCCGTAACACCGGCCTCTATTCCAAGAATCGCACAATGCATTATTGCATTGGCTTCTGCATGGGTGCAGAGACATCGATCCAGTGATTCTCCTGACTCGATCTTTCCCTCTAGTCGCAGCTGGCATCTTTTACATCCCCCCTCAAAGCAGTTTTTGATTCCCGGAGGCGTCCCATTGTATCCGGTTGCCAGCTGCCTGTTGTTCCTGACAATGACCGCGCCAACTTGCCTTGTGATGCAATTGGAACGCAATTTTGCCAGCTCTGCCTGCAACATGAAATATTCGTTCCAATCTGGCCTGTCCCAAGTATCCAACATGTGTGATTGCCACTGCCACAATATATTGATTTGAGCTTATAATAGGTACAAGGTCAGGCCGTCAGATAGAATTATGAGGGAACTCCATGCGCGACAGCTGTCCGAGATATCGAGCGGTCACACACATGGTCTTAGGAGAAAGTCTTACCGGATTGGGTGGTTGCTACGACTGCAGGGGCGGCGGGGACGGGAACGGCAAGGTACAAGGGCGCGGCTGCTACCGTGGCGGTGAAGGTCGATACATTAATGGCAACATTCCCGAGAGTCCACTATTAAACATGAATTAATTTCGTACATTTGGGAGCCTTTCGTTCTCCGCCTCAGCTCAATACCGGATAGTAACTCTATCTCGTAAGCATCCCGAAAGAACTCTCCAACCATTTTTGAATTCGAACCGACATAAACGAAGACATCGCCATCCCGAACAGCTTTCATGTCTCTACACTTGTGGAATATTTTCTCGGATCCGTGCTTTTGATACGGGGTTCTGCGCGTCTAACCGTAAACCGTGTACATGGCCCAAGCTGAAATCAAAACCATCATGCCTATAAGGGAATACCCTATTGCCTTAAAATCACTGTTCACAATCCTAACCTTTACCGTCCCCTTATTTAACATTCATGCGCGGCTGAAACAGAATTGAGCAATAGACTTTCTAACATAATACCAAAGGAATAAAATCAAAAAGATTTCCATTAAAGACGATTTGGAATACTTTGAGAACAAGTTTGTGAAAAAGGAGACTGTGGAAAAACGCGAGTACCAGATCAACCTTGCGCGGCAGGCGGTCTCTGAAAACTGCATCGTAGTTCTTCCTACCGGCCTAGGAAAGACCACGATTGCATTACACGTCATATGTGAATATTTGGATCGGGGATCTGGCGGCATACTGTTTTTGGCGCCCACCCGCGTCCTAGTGAACCAACATTATGAATTTCTCAAGGAGCACGTCCTGCTAGATGATATTGGAATAATTACTGGGGAGGATCCAATCACTAGACGGAAAAAACTGTGGCATAACAGCATAATCTGCGCGACTCCGGAGATAACAAAAAATGACCTGCAGCGCGGCCTTGTTGATCCACAACAGTTCACCCTTGTAATTTTTGATGAGGCGCATAGGACAATAGGCGATTATGCTTATTCTGGCATTGCGCAGGCCTTTGCAGGCTCGAGCGCGCGCATGATGGGGATGACTGCAACCCTGCCCAGCGAAAGGGACAAGGCCACTGAAATCATGACCACGTTGCGAATTGCAAGCGTAGCCCAGCGTACCGAGGGTAGTGACGATGTAAGGCCGTACATACAGGAGACCAACACGGAATGGGTGCGGGTGCGGCTACCTGATGAACTAGTGGCGATTCAAAAACTCTTAAAGATTGCATTGGATCAGCGGTATGAAATCCTGGGGAGAAACGGAATAAGCATGTCAAAACAGAAATCACTGTCCGCGCTATTGCGAATCAGGCAGTTTGTGTTGACACAGAACCGACGCTCTGCCAAGCCGCTCTTCACCGCAATCCGAATCCATTATGCGCTCAATCTCCTAGAGGTCCATGGAATCACCCCGTTTTTGAAATTCTGTGAACGTACAAAAAAGAAAAAGGGAGCTGGTATAAGGGAGCTTTTTGAGGATGACCCGAACTTTACCCGGGCAGTCCAGCTGGCACATTTGGCACAGCAGAGGGAAATAGAGCACTCGAAGATTCCGCGACTCTGTGAACTCTTGCAGAATCTCCAGGGCAAGGCACTCGTGTTCTCCAGCTATCGCGACTCTGTGGACATGATTCATAAGAATCTGACTAGTTATGGAATCCGTGCCGGAATCCTGATTGGAAAGGCAGGCGAGACCGGACTGAAACAGAAAAAGCAGATTGAAACGGTCGAAAGATTTCGGGACGGCCAGTACCAGGTGCTGATTGCAACCCGGGTTGGGGAGGAGGGGCTTGACGTCTCCGAGGTCAACCTAGTGGTTTTTTATGACAACGTTCCTAGTTCCATACGCTTTGTCCAGCGGCGGGGGCGTACCGGACGCCGGGATGCCGGTAGGCTAGTTGTCATGATTGCCGAGAATACAATCGACGAGGCCTATTACTGGATTGGGAGGCGAAAGATGGTATCGGCCAGTGGAATGGGCGCGAAAATGACAAGGGTACTAGAGAAGAATCAGGAACCGACTGGCCTTGACGCCTTTGTCTAGCCAAACCTTTTGATTACGTGGTATCCGAACTCGGATCTGACTGGTTCGGACACCTGGCCTACCTGTAGTTTGAATGCGGCATTCTCAAAGGCCTTGACCATCTTTCCACGTCCAAAATAGCCTAGATTCCCTCCCCTTTTTGCGCTTGGCGAATCGATGGAAAGCTCCCTTGCTAGGTCACTGAATTTTTCACCTTCCTTGATCCGTGACAGGACCTGAAGCGCCTCGCCCTGCTTTTTTACTAGGATGTGGGAGCACTTGATTTTATCCATGATTGGCTCTTCGCGAATCCGTCTTTTAGTGTTTAGATCTGTAACGGTCGCACTCCATTACTGCATATCACTTGAGGGCATTTACTATACCACCTCAGGTTTTTCCGAGTTACACCAAGATTTTTAATCCGCTCTTCCTTAATGACGTTCAAATGTTTTCGTTTTTTACCGTGGCTCAGGCAAATCAAGCGTTACCCGATATAATTAAAAAATTTGAGGCGGCGCTGGCAAAAAAGAACAAAATATCTGCAATTGAACGACAGCTTCAGGCCAGCATGTCGGCGGGCGGCAAGTTTGAGGAATATGTCTTGTTAAAGCAACAGCTGAATATCGCGGTGACGCAATTCTATCAGTCCGTAGAGGATCTTGAAAATACTGGCGTTGTTGTAAAGGGAATAGATGAGGGACTTTTGGATTTTCCCTCAAAAAGGTTTGATGATGAGGTCTGGCTGTGCTGGAAGTATGGTGAGACCGAAATCAAGTTCTGGCATGAGAAGGATTCGGGGTTCATGGGCCGCAAGCCCCTTGAGATCAGCGACGACACCTTAATCTAATCCTGTGCATGTTGTCGTCTAATCCGCGTTCGAGCCTAGGATAGACTAGATGATGCCATGATTTTGTGGCATGGTTACATGGGAGCAAATTTAACTGCACGCCAGATCAAATGATTGTGTTGCATGTTTGGCTACGTGTAATCCGTGTCAGGTTTCTTCTGGCTTCGGTCATCGCGGTCTCTGTTGGACTGTCCGTTCATTGGTGGCAGTTTGGCACGCTTAATGTGGTCGATGCCATCATTGTAATGGCAGGAATCCTAGCACTTCATGCCAGCATTGATCTATTAAACGACTATTGGGATTTTAAGCGCGGAATTGACACCGTTACAAAACAAACCGGAATGAGTGGTGGCACGGGCGTCCTACCGGAAGGACTGCTTGATCCGGTGTCGGTTTATCGGGCCGGGATTGCATTTTTGCTAGTCGGCACCGCCATTGGAATCTACTTTGTGGTCGTAAACGGCTGGATTATCGCAATCCTGCTTGGATTTGCGGTAATTGCCGTCTATTTTTATTCTACTAGGATTGTTGATTCCGGCCTAGCGGAGGTCTTTGTAGCCGTCAAGGGAGCCATGATCGTCCTGGGTACCGGCTTTATCCAGTCTGATACTTTGACGCCTGAGTCCGTTCTGGCTGGCATAATTGTCGGGGCGCTCTCGTCACTGGTACTGTTCATTGCATCCTTTCCTGATTATGATGCCGACAAGGCACGGGGCCGTAAAACCTTGGTTATAATTGCGGGGAAAAAACATGCCGTAAAACTCTACTGGGCATTTCCAATTATATCCTACTCGTTGATGTTGTATTGTGTCCTTACGGGCCTGTTCCCGGCACTCGCACTGATCATTTTGTTGCCTGCTCCTCTAGCGGTTCAGGCGGGGATTGGGTTGGGGAAAAACTATGACAACGTGGACGGTCTTTTACCATTCATGACAAAAACGTTGCTTTTTAGCAGGATTACCGGTGCGCTACTTGTGGCAAGCTTTGCCATTGGATTATAATTTGTGGCACAGCCACGCCAAATGCGGGTAACGACTCTTTGACTGCCATGGCAGAACAAACCGATTACAGTTAATCCCGATGTATCATGGGATCGTTTGTCACAAACCGGACTTGTGGTTTTGCAGAGTTTCTGCAAGAAATCGACCTAAATTCGCGGCACCGCGGCTCAGTCCGTTGATCCGTTCAGGCTTGGAATTTTATCGTACACGTCTGGATTAACTCGGTTATAGACTACAATTAAATTCAATGAGGCGGTACAGCCATCATGATACCTGGCTTTGCAACTCCTGAGGGAACCGCTAGGTTTGCCTCAAATCATCCGTCAATTCCTGCCCAAAACTACAGGAAATCACACGGCCTGATCCTCTCCAACGTGGGGATTGGAACTTATCTTGGTGACACGAGCGCACAAACCGACGCATTGGTGGTCGATGCGGTCAAATCATCAATCGAGTCAGGAATCAACGTTGTGGATACTGCGATTAATTATCGCGCTCAAAAGGCGGAGCGTTGCGTTGGAAGGGCGGTCCTAGATCTAATTGAAGGGGGAACAATTTCACGTGACGAGATCTTTATCAGTACAAAGAATGGATACGTGACAAATGATGCCGATGTAAGCCTAGACTTTTGGCCGTATGTCAATCAAGAGTATGTGCAAAAGGGGATTATCTCGGAGGGTGACATATCAACCGGGTACCACTGTATGACCACACGCTACCTAGAAGA
The DNA here is from genome assembly GCA_964507825.1 of uncultured Nitrosopumilaceae archaeon. GTDB lineage: Archaea > Thermoproteota > Nitrososphaeria > Nitrososphaerales > Nitrosopumilaceae > JAWVZS01. Next base: position 28,843 of record CAZDQM010000017.1, read on the forward strand.
TCAGCTTGAACGGAGTCTCGCAAACCTGGGACTTGAATGCATTGACCTGATGTACCTGCACAACGTCGTGGAAGGACAGGCAGACAATTTATCCCGCGACACACTTCTTCAAAAACTCCGTGATGCGTTTGAATTGTATGAGCAAAAGCGCGATGAAGGCAAGATAGTGTCGTACGGAATGGCGACATGGGAGTCCTTTCGACTTGTCAGGGAAAACCCAAAATGCCTCCTGCTTGATGAAATCCTGGACATAGCCGAGCAGGCAGGCGGCCCGGAACACGGCTTTAAATTCATCCAGCTTCCGTTTAACATGTATTATGATCAGGCACTACTTGTCAAGAATCACCGCCTAGGCGCAGCCGAGTCATCGGTCCTGCAAGCGGCCAAGGCAAGAAACATAGGTGTCTTTTCTAGCGTCCCGTTTATGCAAGGAAGGCTACTAGAACCCAGCGTGATGCCGGCGTTTGGCGACTTGGACTCAAACCTGAGGGCCCTACAGTTTGTTCGCTCGGCTCCGGGAATAGTGGCTCCACTGATCGGCCAAAAGACCCCGGAACACGTGCAGGCAAACCTCAAAATCATGTCAATTCCATCCATGGGGGATGATGAATTCTCGGACCTAGTTCAAAAACTGACCTCTTAAGGAACTAGCAATATGTTTTTGAAGCTCTTTACATGATGTACTTTATTGTCCAGTAAAATATATGATTATAACCAGATCTGTAACCTGATCAAGGCGCTAGATGCAAAGATCAGATTTGCTGGGGTTATAAACGAGAGGGGCAGGATGGTGGCAGGCGGAATGAAGCCGGGCGTCACCCCACTGGAAAACGAAAAGGACGGGGAGATGCTCTTCATGGAGCTTACGCTGAGGATCAAGATGCGCCGGGATTTTGATGAACAGCTTGGACCTGTAAGCTTTGCAATGGCCTCCAGAAAAAGGGCGCTGACGATGAGCTTTTTAATCAATGATGACATCCTATATGTTGCAGCAGAACCTGATGCAGACTATTGTATGCTTCCCAAAAAGATCCTAGAAATCATCGAGTCCGTTTGAATCATTTTTTAGTATCTGTCGTGTTCCTGCTGGGATGCGTGGAAACGTTGCGCAGAAGACTTGGAAATACGTTGCGCTATGCATCAATACATAAATAGAATCATCAAATGCTAGATCTGATGCCTGTAGATCCCGTCTGTGGAATTGAGTTAAAAGAAGATCTTGCACTGATTCACGAGCATGACGGGAAGAAATATTATTTTTGTTGTAACGGATGCCGCCGTATCTTTGTCAAAAAACCGCGCAAGTGGAAGAAAAACGGCTAGATCGGAAATCTGCCGCACATGTTGCAGAATTTAGAGTTTATACGGATTTCATGTCCGCAATCTGGACAGGAATCATCAGGATCATTTGATCTGGGACTGGCAAACGATCTTCTGAAAATCTGATAATAGTAAAGCGACTCCTTTGTCCTGATGTTTACGCCGTCTTTATCACGAATCTCTTTTTTCTCCCACTCGAATACTTTGTCTGAAATCAATCTCTCAAACAGGCCGGTCAGCCCGGCTGTCCCAGACCCATCTTGCATCGGGGTCTTTTCCCTCCATGTTATCTTACTGGGAATTCTGCCGTCTAGAGAATTTCGAACGATCATCTTTCCAAACTTTTTTGCATCATGCATGCCTGTTTTGTATCTGAGCGGCAAATCCTTGGCAAATTCAATCATGGTCTCGTCTAAAAACGGGGTCTCGACGCTGATCCCGAGTGACTTTCCTATCTTTTTTGAGGGAAAATGCATGATACCTGCAATCCTTTGCAGATCCTCTTCTAGTTCCATGTCGGATTTTTTCAATAAAAAGCTATATCCTGCAAATAATTCATCTGCCCCGTCCCCGGTTATTATGGATCTTTTCCCCCTTTCCTTTACCCGTTTTATTATAAGATACATGACAAGTGAATTTCTGACCTCAATGTCGTTAAAATTGCCTAGGATCTGTATTGTTTCCTCTATTCCGGAAATAATCTCGTTCATGTCGGGTTTGATAATATCCAATTCAAGTCCTAAATTCGATGAGATCATTTGGCAGTATGGGAGATCCGTTGCAACAAAATCCCTTGAAATCAGGGCATAACAATTCGGCTTGTCGTGCCTTATACAGTAAGCAATCGCACTGCTGTCTAGGCCGCCTGATAACGCAATGTTTTGTGACGTGCATTTTAGCGAGGCTGCCTTTAAAACATCTAGAAACCTTTCTTGGTATCGTTCCATTTATCCCGTTCTCTAACATGACTATAATAGGTTGGCCTAATTTGGGACATTCACTTTGCCTAGTACATGTTCGAGCCCTGTTCGAGTCGTGATGTCTGATCTTTTGCGCATCGCCGACTAGTTTTCAAGAATTACATTCTTGTTAAACTTTAAATGCATTATGATATCTTTTGAGTTCATGTTGTTACCTGCGGAAATTGAATCCAAGACACTGATTCCGGCACTTCGCGCCATCTTGGCAAAAAAACTGGCAGTAGACTACAAAATTAGAGAGGATGAAATCTCAAAAATGCTTGGAGTTACACAGGCAGCAATCAGCAACTATATACGCGGCACGCGCGGGGATCCGTCGTTGATTGCAAAGTTAATGGCTGAGGAACAGGTAGCAAAGATGATCAATGAACTAAGTGAGAATCTTGCATCGGATATGGCTTATACTCCGTCTAGCCTTTCTAGGTTCATAGGCCTGTGCAACTACATAAAGTCCAGCCTGCTTATTTGCGACATTCACCACAACCTTGAATCCGATATTGACGAGCAGGTATGTAAGGAATGCGAAAACATGTTGCTAAAGGGACCGGGTAGCGTTTACTAGCATCTGGCCAAAACGATCTCAATGGTTGATATCATTCTACCCATTCCGGGTGGTGCCTCGCTGTCCACCTTGATCTCTTCTGTCTTTATGTAGTCTTTTCTTGCACTTTCGATCATAATGTTTGCTATTGCCACTGCATTTGGAATTGCATCCCCCTTCGCCTTTAGTATGATTCTTTTTCCTTTGGAAAACGTCTGTAACAGTTCAACTGCCACCTGCATGACCGGATCATGCTTTACCAAAATCACTATATCATTGGATGATTCGGCATGCTTGGTTATGGACGTCTGCATCTCTTCCATGAGTCAGCTAGCAAGGGTTCCTTGAATTCTTTAAGTTTTACCGATGATTCGTCCATTACTGGAAATAATCAATTGGAATATTTTGATAGTCGCCGTTTGGCAACACTCTTTTGATGACAATTGGTATGATTCTTTGATCTAACTCATCCATTGCAATATCTAGCGAGGTTCTTGCTGTTGAGGGGATTTCAATAAACGGCGGCGCGCCTTGTGATAGTTGCAATGCGCGCGAGCCCATGATTCTTGCCTTTTCAAACCTTGTCAGTACCGGGGGACCGATTGTGATTTTACCCCTTTCCACCGGAATTTCCTGCGGCGCGTGCTCTGTATTTGTCTCAACAATGTCTCTCTCCTCTATCTCCCTGATCTTCTTTTCTAGTTCCTCCTGTTCCTTTTCGGTGGGTTCTTTGGCCTCGATTAGTTTCCTGTAGGCATCTACGGCCTTTGTTAATCCTGCATTGGCTAGGATCTCCTCGTCACTACTTACCTGTTTACTCGGAGGGACTGATTCTTCAATTGGAGCTTCTGTTTCTACCTCAGACAAGTGTTGTGTATCCTTACAGCGGTTATATATACTCGCTTTTTGTTTTAGTCTTTTTGGGACCTGTACCATTTTGTTGTTAGTTAATGGATTGCAGGGTAATCTTGTATTGACATTCCACTTGATCTGAATTGTGATTATGTGCTTTGTCGGGGATTTTATGACGTCAACCCAGACGAGAGGGCATCACCTCGTCTTGACAGGTAAGTTATGTTAGCTGAATCAGATGAGATTTTATGCGCAATCGACAAGAAAAACTTTCTAGGTAAAAACTTCAAATTTACGCGCGTGTTGGACATCTTTTGGCCTGAAAATTTTCTCTGATTATCATGTGCAGGATCTGTGTTCTACATTATATTTAGACAAGTCAAATTCCTGCGGTCTCAGGCTTGACATTTTGTATACCGTAACTGTTAACGTCGTGTCTAAATTTTTACACTATATCCTGAACTTGTGCCAAAATGATCTCAAAACCATGTTAGCAGTTACTAAACGCGCAATGGTTTTTGGGTTATGGCTTGAATAATGACAAGACATCGCCTGGCTTTACATTGGAAAATTCTTCAATACCTGAGATTATCTTCCCAATTGGTGACATTTGTTTACCTGTGGATGCATCACTTGCAAAAAAACAGATGCTCCCGCCCATAGGATAGAATGCAACATCTCCGCGTCTAAAATCTTTTCGTGGACGCTCAATACCCGAATTTACAATGGATTCAAAGTAAACAATATTGTTTCCCAGAAAATGGGCATTACCGCTTAATGGGAGAGATCTTAGCAACATTCCTACTGTATGGGGTGACAAGTGTAGTTTTAATTCCACCATGACCCTTGCTCCTCCATTGATTTCCAGAATCAAACTGTGTTTTGAAACCGAATCAAGTACATTCAATTTAACTTACGGCTGATTCAACTGTTAAATTAAAAAACCATTCTAATTTGACGCGGTTTTGTCAAGTATGCCTGTTGTCTGGGATTCTGGTGGGCTCTAGTTGTATCTAGGCTAGAATTTGCTCACGGATCTTTAAGGGATTGAGCCAAGATAATTCCTGTCCGGACAAATTCCGAGCCGATCTGAATGTGTAGATATATCATGTGGACTTGGGCGGTAGCATTCCTTTGCTGAACCTAGTCATCAATACCGTATATGTTACCTGATTTCAATTCCACTGTACACACTCAGGTTGATTCGGGATTTATACCCGAATGTGTTATTCGTTTTGAAATTTCAGGTATAATACCTTCAGTCGACCTGACCTTGTATATTCTACTTGCCAAAACCGCATTATCTGTCTTTACAAGTCGAGTCTTTTTTACTATATGCTTGATTTTATCCTACAAATCCCCCCCTGTCTAGTCAGGGCATTTGGGAGAAAAAAAACGATCCATAATGTAAAAAGAAAAAACTCAATCTTTATTAACTGAACTCTCTGATTAAAACCTGTGAAATTACATTTTACATGCCCCATTGTATCAATTGGGGAGCAGGAGGCTGACGCCACGTGAACGTCATGC
>CAZDQM010000018.1:0-5214 GCA_964507825.1 uncultured Nitrosopumilaceae archaeon
ATGTTTTACTCGATTATATTGTTGTAAAAATTAGATGTTGTATGCAGCTTGTACTATTCCTGATGAAATTTGTAGGGTTGGTGACAAGTTTAGCGGCGCGTACAGGAATAAATTGTACATGAATTTACGAGCGTCGCTATACAAATTTCTTGGACCGTAATTTTTCTAGCTTTGATTCAAAAATTAGCTCGCCCATTGTCCCGAAATCTAGGTAGGTTGCGCGTTAACACGCGCAGTGGAAATGAGGATGTGTGTATCTGGAGTAGGCGGTAGCGTAAATACGCAAATCCGGATCGTATACTAAAAAGCTCAACACAGGGTGTATGATATCAGATGGGGCGGAAGGAACTATTTGTATTCCATATTGCCTGTAATGTGACAATACGTGTAATCAGTTCTTTGGGGGCTTGGCAAATCTATTTTCAGGGTCGTTGTGATAGTCCACGGGCAGCATTGCATCCTTTTGCCGTCCAGTAAGTACGCCTACTACTATATCGTCCTTTTTGATTATTTCCTGACTGATCAGCTTTTTAATTCCTGCCGGGGACGCGCCAGATGCCATCTCACAGTCAAAGCCGTTGAGGCCTATGACCGACATCCCGTCTAGCATCTCTGCATCTGATACTGTGATTACTGTACCGTTTGTAAACTCTAGCGCGCGTAATCCCTTGAGGATGTTTGCTGGCCTGCCGATCTGGATTGCCGTGGCCTTGGTCTTTGGGCGCATGCCTTCCGCGTCAAGGTGGTCGTAATACCTTGTTATGAGATCCGTATTGGGACGTCCGCCGTTCCATCTAAGCTCCGTACCCTCGAATGTGCCGTTGTACAGATCCGAAAGCGTGCTTGCCCCTTCTGCATTGATCACTGCTATTCGCGGGATTTTTTTTATCCAGCCCCACTCGTACAGCTCCATCAGGGCTTTGCCGCAGCTCGCCGTGTTGCCTAGCGCCCCGCCGGGATACACTATCCAGTCGGGCGCCTCCCAGTCCAAATACTCGAGAATCCTAAATGGTATCGTCTTTTGGCCCTCTATTCGGAACGGATTGATAGAGTTTACCGTATATCCGCCGCTACTCCTTGCGTCATCAAGGGACTGCCTTAGGGCGTCATCAAAGTTGCCATCCACCTGTATTATCTGGGCTCCGAACTGGTATGCCTGGCTTAGCTTTCCGGGTGCAATCTGGCCCGCGGGAATGTACACGTCGCAGTCGATTCCTTCGTTTGCGGCAAACATTCCTGCCGAGGCAGACGTGTTTCCCGTGGACGCGCATACGATCTTTGTGGCGCCCGTCATCCTTGCGTGAGTCACGGCCGTTGCCATGCCGTTGTCCTTGAACGAGCCGCTTGGATTGTACCCTTCCGGTTGCAGCCAGAGGTTTTCTGCAGGCATCCCGATAAACCCTGCTGGTCTTGACATGTGGTACGGCTTTGACTGTCTTCCTTCTGCCCCGTCAAGGGAGACGAGGTTCTTGGAGCACTCTTCTAGGTCTTCTGTATCTATTTGGCAAAAGTTGAGCAATTCTCGGAACCTCCATACGCCGCTCTCGTTGAAGATACTTCCGCCAGGGTTCCTTCTATACAGGAATGTCTCCTTTAGGGAGGTATCGGGCGCATCCGCGTATATGACATCTAGGAGGTGCCCCCTGTCACACTCTACCCTGGTATCGTTTATGGGGTATTCTAGCCTGCATCCGGCTCCTATGCACCTAAGATGGGCAACCTGCATTGCTTCGGTATTACACCATTCCAATTTAAATCAAGTATTATAGTCGTGATTGAATTTCGGCAGCGATTCCCGGTAGCGATTCCCGGTAGCGATTACCGAGTTTAATAGATCTTATACATAATCGCGATATCGGTCTGTATTTAGTCTAGATCAAAAAATCCCTTGCCAAGTAAACAGTGTGACGATGGGCGAGCAATTCAAGGTAAAAATAGTAAAGCCGGAACGGAATTATCCAAGGTTCAGGGGACTCCTTGCACGAGAGGGTATGTTACAGAGTATGGAATGTACAAGGTTGCGCACTGTTTTTGGTGACTCACATAACATGGTGTAATGATTTTTAGACTTTTGTGACTAGTTGAACAAATTCTTCTAGTCGATTATGCACAAACTCTAATGATTAACGGAGTATGCTCAGGCCACAGGGTCAAGATGAAGAACTAATAGTCCGTATGTTCGTACTGCAGGGTATGTGGGTGAACGGATCGCAGATGTGGCGTCCATACACGCGGCGATAAATCGATACTATCATCATGGTCGTGCAGGCGACAGTTCGAACCCTTGACGCGAAGCCGATCTCAGTAATAGACCATGCATGAGTAACATATCGACTCTAAAGCAACGCGTCTGGGACACCGTAAATTCTGGCACGTGTTACACCCGGACTTTTAAAGGTCGGAACGTTAGCGGGGATTCAAGAGTGATGCCATAAAGACCAAATCCAATGCCTCCATAAGGCTTGGGATCCGTTCATAGGCCAAATCGGTCATACCCAACGGCACGTCTACAGCAAGGAACCCGTTAGGTGGCGCGTTCTGTATCATGGCGCTGCGTATGATACAGGGCGTGTGAGGCCCCGTGGTGACGGCGCGAACCAGTTGCTCTGCATTGCGAAATATGGGGGGTGCCTGACCGCCGTCATGTTCCGACTCGGCATCATATGGTGTTTCCATCCCACACAAGGCCCCGAACGTATACTTGTCTGGCAGACTCCGTATGTCCGTGGCGTTGGCAACAGAATCGGGCGTCGGTGGTGCGTACTGCCCACCAACACGCGATCGCTTTCCGCGTACGGGACGCACTACCGCAAGTATCTTCATCTCCGGCCTGCCGCTACACAGTATGATATTGCCGCGTCCGGGCAGTTCCACGGCCATTATGAACTCGCCGCCGGGCCCCTCAAACGTCAGGTATATCATACGCTCGAATCCCGGCTGCTCTATACCGACGAGCCTCGTCTGCAGGAGGCTGTCGCGTATCTTGCCATGCTGTGGCATCTTACCTGCTATGGGTACGGATGCGCGCCCATACTGTGACTTGACAGTTGCGCCGAAATCATCCCGATCTGGTGTATTTTCCTCCGTCGAGGCAGACTGCATATTTTTTCTTGCCGGGTCCAGCCTGAGTGATGTCTCCCATACTCCAAAGGTCGACACAATCAGAAATAGATCGTCTTTTGCAGGGTGGCATAGCTTGAAGAACATACTGTCTTTCTCAATACTGTGGATGCCGTCGACACGGTGATGGCCATCAAGCTGGTCTGATATTCGGTTCACGACAAAGCGCAGTTCAATCCCTTCAAATTTCATAAGATCATCCATATCACGAAACTCCCCCATGCTGGGTTAAATTCGTTACGAAGTTTTGAGACTGGCAAGTTAGCGGGCGCTGGCTTCCTTGGAACGTCCGGAGCTGGCAAATCTTCAGAAAATACGGCCTTCCTGATTACACAGACATGCACACGACTATAACAACACTCGTATATATCACAAAATCGATTATGTTGTGAGGATTTCATCGACTTGGAAGATATGAGAAAATTATATCACCAGAATCAAGATTACGCGCTACGGCAACATGATTTATTAGAGTTTGTGCGTAATCGGCTAAAAGAATTTATTCAACTAATCACATAAAGCCTAAAAATTATTACACCATGTTATGCGATCAAGTCACCAAAATCAAAAATTGTGCGCAACCTTGTACATTCAAATAATTTTAGAATATGACATTACGAAACTTTAAGATTGTTGATAATGTTATCCCGGCATGGTAACGTTTGACGAGTATTTTACGGGCGTCCTAGGACAGATTCTGGATTCCTATCGTAGGCTGTCGGAGCTAGAAGACAAGCCGGGTGATCTAGAAGTGATCAACAGGGAGATAGTAAAGATTATGGCGCTGTTTCAGGTTATAGTTAGTAAAGTTGGTGCGGCAGGGAACCCGCGGGCTAGCCACAAGGAGCTTGCATCGATTGCCGAAAATTATATTGACACGTACTCATTTGAGCACGAGATCCAGATGATGGCCCCGCTGTACTCGCAGGATACTAACAGGATTCACAACATCCGGTTCAAGATTCTCGAGTCCTTTGTGGAAAGAAAGATGATAGAACGCATAAATCAGATAATCGAGGATATGAAATAATGACTGCAAAAAGGTGCATCCTGTGTGGGTGCCGTGATCACCATTTAATCGGCTGTGCTAGACACATGGCAAAAAAATGCAACTGTCCTAGGGACTAGGACTCTTGGGGCCGGATCTCTCGTGAAAGTTTATGCAACACTTGCACTCGCTTGCTAGACACTCTGCCTCTTCATGATGCCCGCAGATTCCACACTCGCAGCTGCTGATCAACTTGTCGCCCATTGGTATATCCTTGTCAATCCTTGCATATTTTGATGTTAGTGTTATTTTTTAGATTTTTTTGATGATTTTTCTTCAAGTTCCTTTTGCATCTGGGCGGCCTTGCTGTCCACTAGCTTGATTATTTCCTGTATGAGGGCGTCTAGGTCGCCATCTGTTGGCTCTGGCTCTACTGCCGTGGCGATGTCGTTTATGGTCGAGGATATCTCTGAGCTTACCTGTTCAAAGCTCTCGGGATCCTCATACGCTGTATTGTACAGGTTCTTGAGGCTGTTTACCTGACCGATGATCTGGTCCGTAAGCGTGATTCTGAATTCGCCTCCGTTTGCCTCGACTGTCTTTGTAATCACAAGTGGAGTCTTAAGGCTTGGATTTTAAAGGTTTTTCATGTGCGTAATCACCCTGTATTATCATGATCGGTTTGCCGGAATGATGATTTTAGTCATGATTCACGGCGGGAAATATTCCGTTTATTAGTAAAGACGCGATACCGTTGGGAGGTCGTGAATCTTGTTGGTTATACTGCGCTCATTACCCGTGACTCGGGAAGATCTAAAGGCGCCTGTCAAGGCATCTGTGCGTAAAATATTTCCTGAAAAGGGGGAAAAGCATCAGTCATGGATATGTCACGGTGTTATATCGGGCAGGCGTCAACTGATATTATATTCAAATGTGTACACTGATCGAGGATTCGTGTAATTATGATATTTAGAATATTATATAATCTAGCGCCACGGCGTCGCTGATCAGCGCCGTATGCTTTGAATTTACAATATAGCCGTTTTTGATATCTGCGGCAGGAATCCAGCGATTCGTCGACGAATAGTGGCGTTTTTCTGCAAGCT
>CAZDQM010000019.1:0-14190 GCA_964507825.1 uncultured Nitrosopumilaceae archaeon
CGGAAGAAACACATTCACAGGTTATCAGCACCCCCCCCCAAGCACGAATTCATATGACTAGATTTGGCACATCTAGGCAACGTCTGCATCATACAAATTTACAAAATACCATATAATAAAGATGGCTTTTTCATCCGATCAGACGCTGTTGTACCTTAAAACATCCATGGATCGGAATCCTGCAGTACTGATATTTGTTAAGAATGTCCACTGATGCGCGCATTGTATTGAATCTATGTTGGAACTTTATAAGGAATCCGGCGGTTTTCGTGCGTTGATGCATAGCACACGCTAGATTCGGTTCTCCCTTCTAGGATGTGGCGAATACGTATCTATGCGGGCATGCAATCCCAATACCATACTTCATCCATTCGTCAGGGTCTCTATGCAGTTACATTAGATTTCATGTATATGTTCACATCGTGCCTAGATTTTTGCACTATATCCTGAACTCGTGCCAAAATGATCTCAAAACCACGTTAACAGTTACCATGGTTTTATCGGGAATTTTTTTTCAGTAGCCGCGCACAGAATCCATTCAATGGTACAAGACCTGATTTAACAACGCAGCTAAAATTATCTTACCCACTAATATTAGTAAATTAAAACACAAATTATTCTATTGAATGTGGATACCGTCCTCGAAAGAATTCAAGATGAAAACGTGACATTCATTGATTTTTGGTTTGTGGATATCTTTGGCGAGCTGCACAGGATGGGGATGCCCAGCTACTCCATAGACGACTCTAGCTTTAAAAACGGCCTGGAAAAACTAGACGCCAGCTCGATTGCGGGATTCAAGCCGGTCAATAGGTCCGACATGATCCTGAAACCGGATCCGACGACGTTTCGAATTTTACCTCCAGAATATGACAACGGGCGCAGAAAAAACGCCCGAATCATATGTGACTTGTACGAGGGAAACACCACCGACGAGTCAAGATACAATCGGGATTCTAGGGGGATATCCTACAAGGCCGCAAGCAAGCTTGGGGAGTTTGGTCTGACTCATACCAATTGGGGGCCAGAAATTGAGTTTTTCATCTTTGACAACATCAACGTTTATCCGTCACCATATGCGGCAACGCATTCGGGCGGGGGCTCTGGCTATTCCATCGAATCAAAAGAGTCCCCTTGGGCCAAGGGCAACATCAGCACTGCAATTGACATCAAGGAGGGGTATTATCCATCACAGCCAAAGGACACACTTGAGACGTTCAGAAAGGACATCTGTGACGATCTTTACAACTATTTTGGAATTAAGATCGAGGCTGAACACCATGAGGTGGCCACGTCCGGCCAGTGTGAAATCAACCTCGTTTATGACAGGATGCTGGGCATGGCAGACAACGTAGTCACGGTAAAAAATATCGTCCGGGTCAAGGCCAAAAGAAGAAACAAGGTTGCAACCTTTATGCCAAAACCAATCTTCGGCGACAATGCATCTGCAATGCACACGCACCAGAGTCTTTGGGACGGCAACACCAATGCCATGTATGACCCCGACGACAGCGTGGCGCAGCTAAGCCAGATCGGCCGGTACTATGTGGGTGGGATTCTAGAGCATGCATCGGCATTATGCGCCATAACCAACCCCACGACAAACTCTTACAAGAGGCTGGTTCCGGGATTCGAGGCGCCAGTAAACATGTGCTGGGGGATTGGTAACCGTTCTGCAGCAATCAGGGTCCCCATGTATTACAGGAATCAAGAAAAGAGCAAGCGGATTGAATACCGGGTTCCAGATCCGACTGCCAACATCTATCTCCTTGAGGCCGCCTTGCTCCTAGCCGGACTAGATGGAATCCGGAGAAAACTTGATCCCGGAAACCCGGTAGAGGATAACGTTTACAAGCTGTCCGCGCAAAAAAAGCGTGAGTATAACATCGGTTCGCTTCCCGTATCACTCAAGGGTGCACTAGACGCTTTGTATAGTGATTCTGCTTTTCTTGAGGACGTCTTTACCAAGGACTTTTTGGATACGTATACGGAGCTAAAACAAAAAGAGTATGTTGCATTTGCACAGACCCCCACGCCATGGGAGGTCTCAATGTATGCAGATGCCTAATGGCAGGATATCTGCCTCGCAAATTATATACATCCTATATTTTTTAATAGCCTTTAATTTCATAACAGCCCATGAGGCGCGCAATCCTGCTTGGGTTTTTTTCCTTATCATTACTTGTTATCCCTGCGGCATACGCGCACCAGATTGACTCCATAGGAGAGTACCGCATTCAGATAGGATGGATGCAAGAGCCTGCCATATCCGAAGAGCCCAACGGGATTGAGCTCTACGTTAGCCCTCTTGATCCCGCGCTTGCCCCAGAAGATCAAGAGTTTGAGAACGGGATCTCCGGCCTAGCCGACGACCTGAAGGTCCAGCTGATACTCAAGGGTAAAACAATAACCCTCCCACTGAGTGCCGATCATAACACTCCCGGGAAATACTTTGCCCTAGTCGAGCCCACCCTTCCGGGATTTTATCAAGTAAACATACTAGGTACTATCGGCGAAACCCAGGCAAGCAAGTCCCTTCATGCCCCGAGGGTGGAGAACAAGGAATACCTCCAATTCCCCCCCATACCGGAGGATCCAATCATTGCAGAGCAAACTGACCTCAGGGACGACATTTCGTCTATCAAGGACTCAATTGCAGAGCTAGAGGCATCCGGGCAAAACTCCCCGATCGAATACGCGGGAATCGGAACCGGTATAACCGCCGCCGCAATTGCAGCAGTCGCGCTAGTAAGAACGACTAGACGCGAATAATACCACCGGCTATCAAAAACTCTATCCCCCGCACAAACTCATCATCAGATATCTTGCCCTCCGACCACCATCCCGCGTTGTTTTTTATCCATTGTGGAATACCCTGTTCTGCTCCACCGGACTCAGTTGACATGACCGTAATAATACCACCGGCTATCAAAAACTCTATCCCCCGCACAAACTCATCATCAGATATCTTGCCCTCCGACCACCATCCCGCGTTGTTTTTTATCCATTGTGGAATGTCTCGCTCCGCGCCGCCGGACTCTACTCGGTCTATGACTATGGGCAACCTTGCAGACGCCAGTGGATTTCCTGCAAGATTCTCAAAATGAACGTAAACTATTCCCGTGGTGTCCTCCGGAATAGGGATCCTTACTGATTCAAACTCTCCTATATCATCACTACTTGTTCCCTGCGTGGAAAACAGCAACGCGTCCTGCTGTGTCACGCGCACGTTGTAATCCACCTTCACGGGCAGGTCCTTGAGAAAGACGTCGAAGAGCTTGTACCTGATCTCTACTTCCCCGCCGGAGGCAGGATCCGCAGGGACCGGATTCATTATAATCTTAAACTGCCCGTTTCTTGTAATCGTTGAATAGGGCTGTCCTAATACCTCTGGACTCACGACAAAGCTCAGCCTCTCTTCTGAAATGGAATCGGACTTGTACAGTTCTAGGATGTTATTCCTAGTCATTGTCAGGTGGATAATCCTGACATCCTCCGTAAAGTCATCGATTTGAATCACCTCCTTGGGCATTCTGACGCCGTTTACCGTGGCCCTGATATCTGATACCATCAGGTCACCAAAATCCTTTGAAAGGACGGTCTCCTCATGAATTACCGACGTCTGATTTATGGTATCAAAGTCCGCATCAAAAGGCATCTCAAATGAAATGCTTCTGGCGGCCGGATCGTATTCAAAGTTCTCGATTATATCATAATATGAGATATGCCTAAGCGTCTGCGTTCCAAAGTTTGCATCATCGATAACGTGTTCGGTCGTATCTGCTATGGATATTCCCGAACTCCATTCTGGCGGCGGCATCAAATTATTTGAAAAACTGTCTGCCGTCAGGATCCTGATATTGAATTGATATAATCCTCCGTAATCAAAATACGGCCCTGTCACCCTGGCCACGTCCGTATCCCCTGACATGAACCCGAATATTCCCGAGGCCTGTTTCTCAACTTGAATTTCGCCCGAGTCTGAATGCACCAAGTCGATCAGCAGCGCACCTGATCCACTCTTGAACCTCTCGTCAAACAGCGCGACTCCCTGCTTTGACGCGATAATCTCATACGTGATGTCCCTGACTGCCTGACCCGTCTGCGCATCTATGACCTTGAATGTAAATTGCTGGTCAGTCTCGGCATCGGCTACATTTATCGCATTAACCTCTATGAATGCCTGCTTGTCGCCTAGGCTTTGGGGGGCAAGGGTCTCCGCGCCTATCCCATGTCCGTACGCGTCATAAATCATGCCAAGCGATATAATTGTCAGCAAAACCGTCAAAAGTCCAACTATCAGGGAATTCACCTTTTCCGCTTGGCGCGCCTTTTGGACTTGTTGTTTTGTGCCCTTCGTAAAAATATGGACAGGATGGCCCCGGCAGGAATTCCTATAACGGTTCCTAGGCTTACATACGGAGCTATGAAAAAGCTGCCTATCCAGATCCCCCCGTCCGTTGTAATCTCCATGAACGTCCTAGGGCGCAGAATCAACGGTACAATCTTCGACTCTGTCTTTTCATCCTGATGATCCATATATGTAACAACGATCTCAAATGGCAGGTTGTAGTGCGTACTTACCTCTTCTTCCGGGGTAATTATCTCGGCCCTGATCTTCACCACCTCGCCACGGTCTATACTCGAAAAGGTGTGCAGTGTCTCTCCTCTAAACTCGATATCCCTTGGCGCAATAATCTTCACGTTTACATCGTACAAATCAATGTCTTTGGAATGAACCTCCACCTCAAAGGGGAATTCCGCATTAGTAAAAATTGATTCGGGAGTCACCGTATGAATTACAACACTCGGCTCGACCTTGACTCTGATCGGAATTGTAAAGTCCGTCATAAACGGCTCTTGCGGCTTTTCATTATACTGAATTAGAACCTGCGAGTATTCCACGTTCAGGAAATAATCACTCTCACTGTCTGAAAACGCGCTAAACTTGACCGTATCCCCAAAAGAGCCGCCCTGCGAAATTTTATCAATGATTAATTCGTTTTTTTCTGGAACTAGTGCAGAGCTCGGATTAAAGTTAAACCGAATGTCGCGCTTGTCCTCCCACCCCTTGTTCTCTACTAGAATAGTCACTGAAAAATCAGCGCCGGAAATCACAGCGTCCGGATACGTTATAATTACATCAACCCCACCGTCCATTGCCTGCTTGAATGTCTCCCCGTATGCTACGGGGGCCATTACCACAGCAATGACGGCTAGAAACACGCAATACCTAATAATCACAACAATAATTCTCATTTCCCCTAAAGAAAGATTTTGTATTCCCCTTAGATGATATATGGGTGCTCGATGTGCTTAAAAGCCATATTAAAAAAGTTATTGATTTATAAATAACCTAGTTTAATTTAATTGTATGGTAAGGCAGGCAACTAATCCAAAGGAATTATGTCCGCGTTGCGCAAAGGGAAACCTTGTTACCGACAACGAGTCAGGCGAGATGTTCTGCTCCAAATGCGGGTTCGTTTTATCCGAAAAGATTCAAGAATCCGGTCCGGAATGGAGATCGTTTACGCAGGACGAACACGGTGACAGGGCAAGGGCGGGAGCCCCGACCTCACTGACAATGCATGACATGGGACTAGCAACAATCATTAATCCAATCAACAAGGATGCATCCGGAAGGCCGCTAACCGCGTCAATGAAAAGCACGATCGAGCGTCTTAGGACCTGGGACAGCAGGAGCCAGGTTCATGAACCAGTTGACAGAAACTTTAGACAAGCCTTTAGCGAATTAAACCGCCTAAAGGACAAGCTCGCAATCTCGGATGCCGTAATTGAAAAGGCCGCATACATCTATCGAAAGGCGCTTGACAAGGGCCTTGTAAGGGGACGTTCCATCTCGGCGCTTATGGCCTCTGCGCTGTATGCCGCATGCAGGGACACTGCAACCCCGAGGAACCTAAAGGATGTCGAGCAGGCCGCAAACATCAAACGGAAGGACATTGCAAGATGCTACCGGCTCTTAGTAAAGGAGCTGGATCTGAAAATGCCCGTTACCGACTCAATCCAATGCGTTGCCAGAATTGCAAGCAGGATTGGGATTGCGGAAAAGACAAAGCGATACGCCATCAAGGTTCTAAAGGACGCGCAAGAAAACGAGGTCTCCGCTGGCAAGGACCCGATGGGCTTGGCCGCGGCAGCACTATACCTGTCCTGCGTCAAAAACGGCGAGGACAAGACTCAGCGTGATATCGCAGAGGCGGCAAACGTGACCGAGGTTACAATACGGAACCGATACAAGGGATTAAAAGATTCACTAAACATCTAAAACCCACCCACCACACTTTTTATCTATATTATTCCACTCGATCCGCGCCCGATGGTTTTCTTATGAACCCTCCCTCGTTGCCTTCTGGCGCGGGAATTTTTTTGGCCCTACCAAGCCCGATTGTAGTCATGATCACGGATGACAAAATAATAAAAAAGATTATCTGCGGGTATGCTGCCGCGTTTGGAAGCCCATAAGTGATTGGAAGCGTTGCAAGCACCGCCGCAGCTAGGCCCCTTGGAATCATGACTCCCGTGACGCCCCTGTCTAGTCTTGAGAATCGTTTTGTAAGGGTGGCCCTGACTAGCGCCATCCTTCCAATATAGATCGCAACGGTGGCTAGGATTCCAAATACTATGTACTCTATCTGGCCAAAGCTGGCAAGCAGTCCTACAAAGACGAAGAAAAACGATCTGACTAGGAATGTAAGCTGGCTGTGCATAGAGTCATCGCTTTTGATCCTAGGTATCTTGAACCTTAGGTGCCTTGCAAAGTATTGCTTGTTTCCCAGCATCAGGCCAAATACCAGCGCGGTCAGCGCGCCTGACTCGCCTAGCGTGTTTGCCATAAAGAACAGAACAAACAGGATTCCAAGCGTCAGCATGTATGCATGCTGGGCGTTTCCTAACTTTGTCGTCAAATACATCCATGGGATGCCCACTCCGAATCCCAGAATCAGTCCCACGACTACCGCTTTGCCTATGGTCTGCCCAAGCAGGTTCAGATCAAACTGGCTTGTCAGGATTGCCTCAAACAGGATAAATGCAATAATGGTAGCTAGAATGTCGGTGACTGCTGACTCGAAGCTTAGCATTGATTTTGTCTCCTCGGAGATCCTAAGATTCCTGACTAGGCCGAACACGATTACCGAGCTGCTGCCGCCCACAATGACGGAGAGCAAAATACTGTCCATCCACTCCCACCCGAGTCCGTAATGCGCAAACAACGTCACTATTGCAACCGATATGACAAAGCCTACAAACGCCAGTATGGAGGCAAAATGCGCGGTCCTTGCCATGTGCCTAAAGTCAAGATTCAACCCGCCGTCGAACATGATTATGATCAGCGCCACGGCTGCAAAGAACGGGACAATCTGGATTACTACATCTGCCTGGATGACGCCGAGTATGGGACCGATTATCACCCCGAGAATCATCAGAAACGCAATGTCTGGAATGCCGGTTTTCTTGAAAAACGCCTCACCTGCAACTCCTAGGAATATCACCACACCAGCTGCTAGCAAGACCACGTGCGCCTCTGCAATCGGCGCCGCCTCGGACGACAAATTCACTATCGTATTATGCAGGTTGTTAAAACCGCCTATCAGCGAGTTGGACTCGGCGTCCGGCAAATTTATCGGGAACTTGAACTGGTCAAAATAGTCCCTGACAACATCCAACAGACTCAAAAATACCGGAATCACTAGATGAGCTTTGAATCCTGCAGTTAAAGGTAAAGCTGTCAAGTCCTCTTCACAAATCACGGTGAATAGTAATTAATGCGCAAAACTTTTACGATTCATGAGCGGGACGGAGACCCTTCGCGGCGATCACCGGCAGATAAGACGGCTAGAGAAGATAATACTGCGGTGCTATACCAGCCTAGAAGAGGGACGCGACATTCCGTTTTCGGATCTGGACAAAATTACCATAATAATATCCGAATTCCTAGATTCCATCCATTATGAGCGCGAGGAGAACACGTATTTTGCCTGTGTCGCGGGATATGGGGGGCTTGTCGAGGAGATAAGGCGCTTTATGATCGAGCATGAGTTTGGAAGGCGGGTTGCTAGGAAAATCTCAAAGCACCTACAAGAATGGAAGTCCGGCACGGACTCACGAGAACCCGTTACAAGGTTCCTGCGGACATACCACGTTTACCTCACGGATCATCTTGCAAAGGAAGACGCGTTTTTTGACGAGGTCGAAAAGAACGTCCTTGCCCCAGAAGAGGAGGCCGAGATGTATGAGCAGTTCCGCTCCGTGATGACGGAGAGAAGAACCATCGAGGACATGATTATGGAGATAGAATTCCTCGAGGGCAGGCCCTGGTACAGGGGGAGGCTGTGACTCTCGTACGCGTGATATCTGACACTTTGGCGCCGCATGGCCGATATTCCAAACGGTGATCGTAAACTCTTTAAGCTGTTTCCAAGGGCTATGATGTGAAATGGGCTTTGTACTTTGGATGACCGGACTGCCGTGCTCTGGAAAGACTACGATCCTGCGAAGGATGCAAGAAAGGGTGCCCAACTTGGCAATGCTAGACGGCGACGAGCTAAGGGAATGGCTGTCTCCCAAGGACTTTTCAAAGGAGGGGAGAGACGAGCACAACAAAAAGGTCGCACACCTTGCAAAGCTGCTCCTCAAGCACCAGGTCCCGGTAGGCGTCTCCCTTGTAAGCCCGTATGTCGAGAACCGCCAAAACGCGCGAAAAATAATCGATGCCGGAGACCAGTTTTCGGAGGTCTACGTAAAGTGCTCCCTAGATCAATGCGAGAATCGTGATGTCAAGGGAATGTACAAAAAGGCTAGGGCGGGCGAAATCAAAAACTTTACCGGCCTAGACGATCCATACGAGGCGCCCGAAAATCCGGATTTCGTCGTGGATACGGAAAAGGGGTCGGTGGATGAGAGCGTCGATGAGATAATGGGCTATCTTAAATCCAAAGATCTACTTTGACTTTAGGCTCTCGATAATCGCCTCGTGGACGTGGCCATTACTGGCTATGATTCCGTGGGGATGGCCCACGTATTCATTGTTATACGTAAGCGTGTTGCCAAGACAGTCCGTCATCTTGCCGCCTGCCTCGTTAATTATGCAAAATGACGCGCAGGTATCCCACTCTTTCATTTTATCTGTCGTGGTTACGTACATCTCGGCCTCGCCGTTGCTGATCCTTGCAACCTTTAGCGAGCTTCCAACACTTGTGAATTCCCGGACGCCGATCTTCTCAAAAAATTCCCTTTCATAATCCGTCAGGTGGTTCCTGCTTCCCACAGCCCTGCATCTTTGCAGCTCCGTCTCCCCAGTAACGTGCATCTGACTCCAGACGCCGTCGACTAGCCTGAATGCACCTGCACCCCTTTGCGCGACAAACAACGTATCCCCCGCAGGCCATGAAATCACCCCAATGACGGGCATTTTGCGCTCCACTAGGGCAACCATTATGGTAAATTCTCCCGTATACCCTACAAAATCAGACGTTCCGTCCAACGGATCGATAATCCATATACGCTCCTGCTTCAACCTAGACTTTTCATCGCAATCCTCCTCCGAAAGAATGTGGTATCCTGACCCTTCCAGCGCGGCCCCAAGTATGCGGTTGCTCTTGATGTCAGCTGTAGTAACCGGCGAACCGTCGGACTTGGTATCTGTTGCAAACTTACCGGCATATTCCTCCATCACAGCCTTTCCGGCTTTTAGGACCGCATCGATTGCCAGCCGGAGCTCCGGCCTTGCGTTTGCAATTGGCAGCCCCGTCATCTCTTTTCCCTTGTCAGCTCCGGCTTTAGGGTCCAAGCAATTCCTAAAGCTACAAATGGCACCGACATGATGGCGACAATCCCCATTATCGTGTAAAACTGTTTTTCTGAAACGTCTGGATTATTTACGATAAACGGCAACGGCAACGTGATTACAAACCAGATGACGCCAAGCAGGATTAGCAGCTTTACCTTCTTTTTACCCTCTGCCTCCATGGACACCTTCGTCCCTGCAGGCTATTAATTTGATGTGACATGTTGGGGGATTATGTCATGATTTTTTTGGCAGGTTTAGATATATTCAATTTTACTGTGGCAGGTGATGTCTATACATGGCCGCCGGTTCCGGGCCGTGGCATGCAGTGTATGGTTACATTACCTTCACCCGATAAATCTGACTAGATGAAAATATTATAAAAAAACTGTCAATATAATATAAAATATCACACTAAACATTAAATAGTTATACTTCCTATACTATATAATGCCGAAGGATATAATTCCTATCGACTAACCCAGCGTGATCCCGCAGAATGAAAATGGGCGCAGGCTTTAGGCCTGCATGAGAGGCAATCTCTGAACGTTCTGCTGTTAGTGGGATCACGCCCCCCCTTGTTCTAGTAGGCTTACCGATACCGGGCCTAGAATATTCCCGTTTGGACTGATGGTAATTTGGACCATCTGGGACTCTGGAACGGTAATCTGCTTTTCTCCTAGGTACTCCCAGGTGTAATATTCTGAAATTCCCGTGTTGTGCGGCGTCCCCTCAAGCTCAAAGTCACGCCCGTATGAGAACGAGTCCCCCGTTATTATAATAGAAAGGATTCTGGGACTGTCCCCGTTTGGCGTAAATCGAAGCTTGTACTGGCCGCGGTCTAGCCACACGGCCTCTGTAAACTCGCCATTGGCATAGAGATCCGGATCTGCCAGGGTTATATGGAACGGCGGCTCGTCTACTGGCCCGTCGTCCAACGACGTTATACCAATAAAGGCAATTATGACGGCCGTCACGCCTGCCACGATGCCGATCCTTTTCCTCGTAAGTCTAGTCGGTTCGATTCAATAATAAAACTTGGCCCGACGATTCGGTTAGTCAAATTTTACGAGTGGTAAACCATCTTTGACACCGGAAATTAAGTATTAACTTGTAGAAGTTAGGCCATGGCAGGAATCCAGAACCAGTGGTCCAAGACGCCTTCCCCGTCGGTATCTGAGAAGATCGGCGACGTACTCAAGCCAAAGGGCGCCCTCAAGCCAAGGGTCCAGCACGCAATTCAGCGCCTGCAAAAACAGATTTCCAAGCTGGATTCCATGCTAAACAAGCTGCGGGAAAGGGATTCAAAAATATTTCAAAGAATCGTCGAGGCCACCCAGCAACATGACGCGCATACCAGCAAAGTACTCTCTAACGAGCTGGCTGAAATTAGAAAGGTCACCAAAATTCTGGGCAATGCGAGGATGGCGCTAGAGCAGATTGAACTGCGGCTGACGACATATCATGATCTTGGCGATACCGTCACGACAATCATGCCTACCATCGGGCTGATGAAGAACATGAAGTCGTCCCTAGCAAAATTCATGCCGGGCGCGGATCAGGAAATCAACAGCATGGCAGAGATGCTAGGCGGATTCATGGTAGACACGTTCTCCGGTGAGACGTCATTTGGCATTGACACTCCGAGCAACGAAGAGACGGACAGGATTCTCAGGGAGGCAGCTGCAGTTGCGGAAAATTCTGTAAGCGACAAGTTCCCCGACATGCCGACATCAACATCGGTTAATACTAGAGCCCTTTAAAGTCCGGACTCTGCATCTTCGCGCGCACTCTTTAACTTTCTTATGTTTTCCTTTTCGGTATCTATTATATGATCTATTCCGGAAAGCCTGTCCTTTAATCCGTTGATCATGACGGCGACTTCGTCTGCCTCTTGTTCTACGCTTGTGCGCTTTCTTGTCAGGTCATGGACCCCGCGATTCTCCTCCTCGATATAGTCGTTCACCTTTTCGAGCTTTTCCTTTAGGTTCCTAATGTCCACGGACTCTTCTTCGATCTCTTTTTCCAGATTCGTCCTCTTGTCCTTGAGGCTCTTTATCATCAGTCCTACATAGTCAATGGCCTCCTCGAGTCTCGCCCTCTTGTCGATCAGTCCCACGATTCCAATCTCGGAATTTTGTACCCCGATGGGCGCATCCCCTTCTGCCGTATCTTGCTGCGTAGCTCGGCCTTCGGATGCATCCCCCTCTACTGCCATCTCTACCTTGTCTCCCTCACGCTTGAACCTATCAAACATCTGACAATTATTAGTTGTCATTTGAATAAAAAGATAGTGAGGGGGGAAATGCTGGTGCGTAATCCACCAAAGTGCGGTGCCGGCCCGCAGTCTGGCAGGTTGCAAACCGTCATGTCTATACATCGCCGGGAGACCCTAGATGCCACTGTTCATACAGCACTCGGACTGTTAATGCGGCAGTCCGGATTTTTACTGCGCAACGGTGACAAGCTTCATATACATTTTCTAGGGACTTGGGGACATGGCTTCCAAATCCATCAGCGTCGGCGTGGGCATCCCGATGATTGTCGTAGGTGCCCTGATGGCAATGCTGTGGTCCCCCACGGCAGCTGAGATGAGCTCCACCGTGGAATTTGTCGGTAGCCTGATTGGGATTCTGGGCGTCGTCTTTTTTATTGCCGGGTTGTTCTACACCAAGGAACCAGTCATGCACTAAAAGACGGCTCTCTAATTTACGGGATTATAATTGACCCGCATATACAACCGGTTCCCGGTTCATAAACGGCTAAGGAGTCATGACGACGGATGTAAGAGCGGGATTTAGTAGCGCATGATGATTTGGCATTCGTAATTATTCGAGTATATCCATCGCCGGTCACTCGCCCGATCCCGTGCCTATCTGCCAAATTGGAAACAGAGAATAAATAATGAGCCGGTTTATCCAAACTGCTTGAAAGTCAGGTTGTTTGAGCTGTTTACCTCCATAGAGGGTGAAGGGCTATTCTATGGAACTAAAACACTCTTTGTAAGGCTTGCAGGTTGCCCGTTTACCTGCTTTTACTGCGATACCAAAGAGTCACTGCCCGTTGATTCGGGCACCGAATATGACATAGAGTCTGCCTGCGGCCTGATTGATGAAAACCTCGTGCCAAACACCTTCAAGGTAAACTTTACCGGAGGCGATCCGTTATTACAGCACGATGCCGTGGCCGAGCTAGCGAGGCACGTCCAATCTAAAAAAATCCCGACATACCTTGAATCGTCATGCTTTGATTCGGCAAGATTTAATCACGTTTTACCATTCATCGACATTGTCAAGATTGAATTAAAGACGCGTGACTCAGAGTTCGTAGACGCCGATCATTATGCCCGTCTGACAGATAACGCCGTACAATGCCTGCAGAGCTCCCTGAATCTAAAAAAGAAGACCTACATCAAGATAGTGACTAGTGCCCGGACGACTGCCGCCGACTTTGAGGAGCTAGCCGGCAGGGCGCTTGGGGCCGGTCCTGACGGCATTTCGGGGTTTGTCATACAGCCCTCATATGGAGTCGCAGAACCATCACTAGAACAGCTCATGGAGTTTTACGACTTGGCATATGCGATATACCCGGACGTCCGCATCGTTCCACAACTGCATAAATTCATTGGCGCCCCCTGATAGAAAGGCGGCTTAACTTCAAATACAAGCGTTCCATTATGGATCACATGGACAGGGAAAGGGTCAAGAAGCTAGTCAGGGAGCTGATCATTGAACTAGGAGAAGATCCAACACGCGAGGGACTTTGTGAAACGCCTGAACGCATGGCCAGCATGTACGAGGAGATCTTTGGCGGATACGAGTCTGACTCTGAACTCTCGGTACAGTTTTCAGAGGATTCTGATGCCGTGATTGCAAGGGATATCCAATTCTATTCAATGTGCGAGCATCACATGCTGCCCTTCTTTGGAAAAATCCACATCGCGTACGCCCCGGACGGCAGGGTGTTTGGAATATCAAAGCTGGTGAGGCTTGTGGAAAAGCATGCAAAAAGACTGCAAATTCAAGAAAGGCTCACCAAAAACATTGCAGACGAGCTTTACAGCCAAGGGGTCAAGGGCGTGGTGGTGACGGCTGATGCCGAGCATCTGTGCATGAGGATGCGCGGCGTGCGAAACAACGCCAAGATGACCTCCACTGCATTTCGAGGCATTTATGAAAACAGAGCAGAAAAGGAGGATATCCTGTCCATTATACACCGATCCAACATCCCTACCTGACTGAGGGCTGGTAAATTATCGTGACCTGAAATTCTCTCATGTCGGTGACCTGGGAGGCGCAGGCCTTGGCCGCCTGAATCATGGCAAGCCACTTGTTCTTACCCTCTATGGTTATACCCGCCGCCTCGCCGGGTCTCATGCCGCC
>CAZDQM010000020.1:0-64360 GCA_964507825.1 uncultured Nitrosopumilaceae archaeon
GCGCGTCATCCTAGTTCTGGTTATATAATTTTCTCATACCTTCCTGGCAAATCGATGAAATTCTCACGAGTCTGCCCCATCATCGATTTTGTGATGTACATAAATTTACGAGCGTCGCTATAAGCGATTTTGTGATATATACGAGCGTTGCCATAAGACTCTACTAGGTTCATTCTATACCAGACATATTTTGTATTGTCAGTTGCCAACAGGTATAATGCGCAACTATACCCTCTAGCTTTTTCGATTTGATGTATCAGATCAAGTGATCATCTGTATTGTACTGGGCAGTTTTTGAGCAGTTAGACAGCAGGATCACCGGGCATGACTACACAAACGGCCAGATTCAACGCGAACGACGGGTTTTCTACAAATTTATCGACATGTGACAGGTTGCCCGTCCGTTCCGATTTAGCAGGGCCAAAATTATAGCCGGATTCTCGAGCTATGAGATTTATTGCAGTCCCGTCTAGATGTCTTGTGGTATATAGTTTTGAAATGGTGCTCGTGGGGATGATCCTGTTATCTGCAATGGTTGCAGGAGGTATAGTACTCAGGATCAGGCGCGGGCGCGATGTCACACCCGCAGAGTCTACGGAGGATACGCATGATAACAATGCAAGAGACACCACACAATAGATAAAATACGACCAAGTAGCAGTACTCTTTATGCGCATCATCGTCGGAATGACCGGAAGTACGGGGGCCATATACGGGATTCGTGCACTAGAAGAGCTCACCAAGTCCGGCGTAGAGACGCACCTGATAATCAGCAAATGGGCCGGCAAGTGCGTTGCAATGGAGACTAGTCATACAGTAGACTATGTAAAGTCACTAGCATCTAGCGTCTATGACGACATGAACATGGCGGCAAGTGTCTCTAGTGGAACGTTCCAAGTTGACGGCATGATGGTGGTGCCATGCAGCATGAAGACCCTGTCCGGTATAGCCAACGGATATGATACGAGTCTGATCTCCCGCGCCGCCGGGGTGACGATCAAGGAGTCAAGAAGACTCGTCCTGATGGCAAGGGAGGCGCCGCTTTCTGCCATCCACCTTGAAAACATGCTAAAGCTTGCCAGGCTCGGCGTAGTCATACTGCCGCCGGTAACGGAGTTTTATACAAAACCCGAGTCCATAGACGACATGATAAATCACGGTGTTGGAAAATGCCTAGATCAGTTCGGGCTAGAACACAACCTGTACAAAAGATGGGGGGACAACTAGCCGCTGCCCAAAATACATTACAAGAAAACCGTCCGGGCCGACCGCGATAAAATCTTTGGGATTGCTACAGATTACAAGTCTCTTCCGCAGGTCATGCCGCGATACTTTCCATCAGTCAGGATCAGATCAAGCCGCGGCAACGTAACCATAGTCGAGATGCACGTCATCCTTGCTAAAAGAAGGCTTGTCATGATGACCAAGCATGTTATACATTATCCAGACATGCATGAAATCTTTGTAATCGGGGGGGATGTAAAGGGAAGCCACATCATTTACAGATATGAAAGTGTGCCAGAAGGAACCAAGATAACAGTGGACGCAAGGATCAAGCTCGGCATAATGATGCGTATTGCCGGGTTTTTTACTAGAAATAATATACAAGAGGGGCTAGAAAATATAACCAAAGAGTTTGCGATACTAGTTGAGGGCTAGTCGGCCTTGGACCTTTCGTCCTTGTATTCCTTGAGCTCCTTGTCGCCTTCGATCTTTCCCTTTTCAAACTCGCCCCTAGCCCTGCCAAATGTCTTGGCTAGCTCGGGAATCTTTTTTGCGCCAAATATTAGCACCACCGCTATCACTATAATGAATATCCACTCTTGGCCTGCAATAAATCCGGGCAACAGCGTCAACATTGGTATTTATTGTCCGAATCAAGATTTAAGTGTTCTAAATTTACCAGCCAAATGCATCACATGATCATGTCATCCTATACCCGTTCCACATTCATCTCTAGTACCATTCACGTCGCGCCTGATTTTTCAGGTATGATATTGTGCAAATAGGCACACGATACACACTTGACCGTTAGCAGTATGAAAAAGTCATAGGCCCGGTTTTGCGAGATGTGCAAATAGGCACACGATACACACTTAACCATGGGTGCCCAATTACATCATGCTACGCGTCTATAACCACATCATAAAACATTCTGCGTACCGCGCATCGACATGCCTTGCATGAAAAACAAATACGGTACAAGAGTCTTCACAATTTAGCATATTCATTTAATATACCCGTTTTTTGTTCAGTCATCTAGAAATGAAACAGGTCTACTTTTATGACGAGGGCGACGGCAGTGACAAGAAACTTTTAGGCGGAAAGGGCGCCGGATTGTGCGAGATGACGCGCCTTGGGCTTCCCGTACCGCCAGGGTTTGTCATCACAACCAAGGTCTGTAGAGAATATTATTCAGGTAAAAAGAGACTCCCGAAATCACTAATCCCAGAAATCAAGAGAAACATTGCAAAAATCGAAAAAAAGACTGGTAAAAAATGGAATTCCGGGAACAGTCCGTTGCTAGTCTCCGTCAGATCCGGCGCATCAATATCAATGCCTGGAATGATGGATACGATACTGAACCTAGGACTAAACGACAAGACGGTACTCGGACTTGCAAAAGGTAGTAACAATCCGAGATTCGCATGGGATACGTACAGGAGATTCGTGCACCTGTTTGGCAAGGTGGTCTTTGGAATCGACGATACGTTGTTTGACCGGGCGTTCGAATTGGCAAAAAAATCACAGGGTGCAAGCGAGGATTCCCAGTTGAATGAAAAATCCCTGAAAAAACTAGTCTCAAAATACAAGGACATCTGTGAAAAACAGTCGCGCAGGAGATTCCCAACGGAACCCTTTGAGCAGCTTGAACTGGCAATCAAAGCTGTCTTTGACAGCTGGATGGGCGAACGCGCGGTCATATACCGTGAAAAAAACAACATTACAAAGGATATAGCTGACGGGACCGGCGTCAACGTCGTATCAATGGCGTTTGGCAACATGGGAGACGACAGTGCGACAGGTGTAGTCTTTACAAGAAATCCTAGTGACGGTAGCAACCAGATCTTTGGCGAATATCTAGTAAACGCGCAAGGTGAAGACGTGGTCGCAGGCGTCCGCACCCCAAGGCCCGTAGACCAGATGAAATCCGAGATGCCCAAGTCGTACAGGCAGCTGCACCATACCTGCAAAAAGCTAGAAAGACACTACAAAGAGCCGCAGGATATAGAATTTACGATAGAGCAGGGAAGGTTCTACCTGTTACAGACAAGGAATGCCAAGATGAATGCCGCCGCAATGGTAAAGACATCAGTAGACATGGTCAAAGAGCGCCTGATAAGCAAGAATCGCGCGTTACTACGCCTGCAAGCAGAGCAGCTAGAACAGCTCCTCCACAAGGCCATTGATCAGACAGCCGCGAAAAAATCCACAGTGGCCGCAGTAGGCATTGCCGCATCGCCGGGTGCCGCAAGCGGCATTGCAGTATTTGACGTAAAGAGAGCCACCATGATGGGAGAGAACGGCGCGAGTATAATCTTGGTAAGAAAGGAGACCAAGCCAGAAGACGTGCCGGCGTTCTTTGCAGCAGCAGGAATACTTACGAGCAGGGGCGGAAAGACGTCACATGCTGCAGTTGTTGCAAGGGGCATGGGCAAGTCATGTATAGTGGGCTGCTCTGAGTTAAAGATAGATTACGAGGGCAAGAGTTGCACGACTAGTACTAGGACGATCAAGGAGGGAGATCCCATTACAATAGACGGGAGCACCGGTACCGTATACCTAGGATCAATTCCAACCATAGAGCCCAAGATTACAAGTGATTTTAAGCGCATTCTAGAATGGTCGCAAAAGTCCAAGAAAATATCAGTCAGAGCCAACGCGGACACGCCGGAGATGGCAAGGTTAGCACGAGAGTACGGCGCGCACGGGATCGGGTTGTGCAGAACCGAAAGAATGTTCAACGAGGGTGACAGGATCGGAATGTTCGTGGACATGATCATGGCAAGGACGACGGATCAAAGGAGAAATGTCCTAAAAAAGTTAGAGATGTTACAGCGAAACGACTTTGTCAAGATACTGACCGCGATGAACGGATACCACGTTACAATCAGGCTTTTGGATCCCCCGCTGCACGAGTTCCTTCCAAATCCTGAAGAGCTTGCAGAAAGTATCCGCAACACGGAGGCAAAACAGGGCGCAGATGACACTAGGCTAGTGCTCGAGAGGGCAAGGGAGCTTGCGGAGATCAACCCCATGATGGGCCACAGGGGCGTTCGCGTCGGTATTACATATCCCGAAATCTATGAGATGCAGATCAGTGCCGTCTTAGAGGCCGCCGCGCAGTGCGCCAAGAAGGGAATAGATGTAAAGCCGCAGGTCATGGTCCCCCAGGTAAGCAGTATCACCGAACTAGACCACATAAAGTCTGCCTTTGATGCGATAAAGTCCGAGACCGAGAAGAAATACGGAAAGAGACTCAGGGTGAGTTTTGGTACTATGATCGAAGTCGTCCGCGCCTGCATTACGGCCGGAGAGCTTGCGCGTACCGCCGAGTTCTTTAGTTTCGGCACAAACGACCTCACGCAGGCGACATTCAGTTTCAGCAGGGAGGATGCCGAGGGCAAGTTCCTGCCAGAATACCTAGAAAAGGAGATCCTAGAAAGGAACCCATTCCAGTCAATCGATGTGGGAGGGGTAGGGGGCCTGATGAGGATCGGGATCGCCGGTGGACGCGCCATCAAGAAAAACATGGAGATTGGCATATGCGGGGAGCATGGCGGGGATCCCAGGTCCATCCACTTTTGCCATGACGCGGGGCTAAGCTATGTCAGTGCATCGCCGCACAGGATACCGATTGCCATCGTAGCTGCCGCGCAGGCCGCTATACAGGGGCAAAAATAGTTAAGATACCTGCACAAAGTACATCCATGCTTCCAAGAATCGACTCGATAAGGCAGATACGCCTCAAGATAGGAATTACACAAAAGAGACTCGCAGGCATGGCCGGGGTCAGTACGTCCATGATCAACCAGATCGAATCCGGCCGAAGCAAGCCCAGCTATGATACCGCAAAGAGAATTTTTGACAGCCTTGCCACCCTCGAGGGGCAGTCCTCATCACACACGGCGGGGGATTTTTACAGCGGCGGCATTGTAAAGATGGGGCCAGATGACACTCTTGATTATGCAATCAAGAGGATGCACGAGCTGTCAATCAGCCAGATTCCCATATTTGACGGAGGCGAACCGGTGGGCCTGATAACAGAGGACGGAATCGTAAGGCATCTTTCAGACGGCGAAGTCGAGCTAAAAAAGACCAGGATTTCAGATATAATGGACTCCATCCCGCCCATAGTGGACTTTGAGACGCCTGCAAACGTGCTAGTGCCGCTCATTCGCTATTCAAAATGCATCCTAGTTTCAAAAAACGCCAAGATTGTCGGCATCATTACCGCATCAGACGCGCTAAAGATGATGGAATAGCGGCTCAGATCATCGGTCATCATACCAGAACTATGGAATAAACTGCAAGATGTACGATGCACATAATTGCTTTTTTCAGGTATGCCGGAATCCCATTGAACAGTTGGCTATGGCATCAAGGTATCGGCAGCCAATCACAATACCGTATTATCCATAACGGCAGACCGTGGTTTGTGTTTATGATATCCTGCTCCCGCATGCGGCCACATGAAATAACCGATTATATCCAGACGTAGATTTCCCCTACAGTCATGAACCTGCCATGCAATATATCAGGAATCATCCTGTTTGTCTTCGTTCTTGTCGCCACCTGCAGGCACGTGCGAGCACAGCTCCGCAAGGACACCCTCAAGTGACTTGGGGTGGATGAACGTGACCCTGCTTCCCCCGGAGCCAGAACGCACCCCGCCTAGAAAGCGCAGTCCGCAACCCTCCATCCTAGACACCTCTCCGTCAATATCATCAGTCTGCAGGGCTATATGGTGCAGCCCCTGCCCCTTTTTTTCTAGGAATTTTCTAATCGGGCTGTCGTCCCTAGTCGGCTCCATGAGCTCAATCCTGCCGTTTTCCAGCCGTATGATTGCAACCCGTACCCCTTCGCCCTCCACGGTTTCAAACTCTACATGCTCGGCGCCAAGCGCCTCCTTGTAGATGCGCGCCGATGCCTGCACGTCGTTGACCGCGATTGCAACGTGATCTATCCTCGTTTAAAACACCTCCCTAGGCCTGTACTCGCCGAACACCTCGCGAAGAGAGTTGCTTATCTCCCCGGTGGTCGCATGCGCCCTTGCCGCGTCGATTATACAGGGCATCAGGTTTTCGTCGGTGTCCGCGGCCGCGCCCATGGCAGATAACATCTTTTCAACCCTTGCCGCGTCACGCGATGTACGCAGCTTTAGTAGGGCCTTTTTCTGCTGAATCTCTATTTTACCGCCTATTCGCAACAATTCCGGCGGCTTTTCCTCCTCAGAGTACCGGTTTACGCCCACGAGTATCCTATTACCGTCGTCGGCCTCCTTTTTAAGTCGGTATGCATTCTGCCGTATCTCTGACTGAAAGAATCCCTTCTCTATGGCGCGCACCGAGCCGCCCATCCTTTCAATCCGCTTTAGGTATTTCCAGACACCGTCCTCAATCTTCGCGCACAGGTCCTCAAGATAGTAAGAGCCGCCCATCGGATCCGCGGTCTTTGTCACCCCACTCTCGTGCGCCACGATCTGTTGCGTCCTTAGGGCGATCTTTGCGGACTCTTGTGTCGGTAACGCAAGCGCCTCGTCCCGGGAATTAGTGTGAAGGGATTGCGTGCCGCCCATCACCGCGGCCATGGTCTGGATGGCAACCCGCACAATATTATTGTCCGGCTGTTGGGCGGTAAGTGACTCGCCGCTTGTCTGCGTGTGGAACTTTAGCTGCATGGACTTGGGATTCCGGGCATGAAACATCTCCTTGATGATTTTAGCATAAATTCTCCTTGCGGCTCGGAACTTGGCGACCTCCTCAAAGAATTCAATCGTGCAACAGAAGAAGAATGAGAGTCTGGGAGCAAAGTCGTCAATCTTTAGGCCGCGATCAAGGCAGGTCTGAATGTACGCAATGGCGTTTGCAAGCGTGAATGCGACCTCTTGTGTCGCCGTGCATCCGGCCTCCCTCATGTGATATCCTGAGATCGAGACCGGATACCATGATGGGACGTTTTGCGCGCAGTATTCTATCATGTCGCCGACAAGCCGCATCGAGGGCTGCGGCGGGTAGATGTAGGTGTTCCGTGCAATATACTCCTTCAATATGTCATTTTGCGTCGTTCCGCGCAGTTGCTGGCTCTTGAATCCTTGTGATTCACCTACGACGATATAGTATGCAAGTAGCGTAGATGCAGTAGAGTTGATCGTCATCGACGAGCTGACCTGGCCAAGTGGAATCCCCTCAAAGGCAGTCATCATGTCCTCGAGGGACGCGATGGAGACGCCCACCTTTCCCACCTCGCCTTCGGACTGCGGCGAGTCAGGGTCGTAGCCGATCTGTGTGGGGAGATCAAATGCCATGCTCAGGCCCGTCTGCCCCTTTTCAAGCATGAATTTGAAACGCTCGTTTGTGAGCTTGGCGTCGCCGAATCCGGAATACTGGCGCATGGTCCATAACCTGTCACGGTACATTCCCGGATGGATTCCGCGCATGAACGGGTACCTGCCGGCATCCTCGGACGGCCTCTTCCCTGAAGATCCTCGATAGATTCGCTTTACCGGAATGTTAGAGTCGGTAAATACACGTGACTCTTTTGTACCGGGTTTTTCTGCCGCCATGCATTTCACCCCAATATGGATTTTGATATCCGGTCTCCGGCCTCAAACGGGTCCATTTTGCCGGATTTTAACCGTTCAAGATAGTCCGTGTACATATCATCAGAGTCAAGCATCGCGTCAACTTGTTTGCTTATGTTATTTAAAACAATGTCCCGCAGCTCCGCCCTTAGGCGTGTCTCATCCACCCGTTTCTTTCCTTTATATCTTGCAGATGCTAGTTCCATCAGGTGCCCGGCAAGCTGCCCGATTCCCCTGCTCCTTGCCGCCGAGGTCTTGAGTACGAGGGGTTTTTTTCCGGACTCGCCTACATGCTCCCGTACCGCGTCATAGAGCTTTGTGGCCCCCGCCAGATCCGACTTGTTTATGACATAGATATCGCCAATCTCCGTCAGGCCCGCCTTTATGGCCTGTATGCTGTCACCCGTATGAGGGTTGAATACGACCACTGTAACATCAACAATATTTGAGATTTCAACCTCCGTCTGGCCGGCACCTACGCTTTCAACGATAATTGGATCAAAGCCGGCATATTCCAGGATGCGGATGCTGTTCCGTAACGAGTGTGATATCGCGCCCGACGAGCCGCGCGAGGCGATGCTGCGTATGTACGTACCAGAGTCAGTCGACTCTGTCATCCTTACCCTGTCGCCTAGTATTGCGCCGCCGGTGATGTGGCTAGTCGGGTCTATTGCAAGCACGGCCGGCTTTGCGCCTAGCGCGCGCAACTCGACCGTAGTCTTGTTGATAAGCGAGCTTTTTCCCGCGCCTGCCGGTCCGGTTACTCCGATTATTATGGATTTTCCAGAATTCTTGAAGATTTTTTTAACCAGTAATCGGGCCGCTTTTTGGTCATTTTCAACCATAGATATTGCCCTAGCAATGGCCCGACGCTTTCCTTTTTTTAAATCATCAAGCAGCTCCAACACACATCAATGGTTCCCACCACAATAAAACCTAGTCGATCCGGTTATAGGCGGCTAAAGATCACATCGGGTTCCGGATCGCCGGGGGCGCGAATTTCAGTCTTGATTCCGATGGTTCCTAGTTCCGGATGCTCCACTACAAACGTTACCGGATGTACCTTCCACCCAAACTTGGGACGGAACTCAAAGTACACCTCCTCCGTAAAGCTGATCTGTGCATAATGCCTTTGAAACGTCTCATCCATCCCCAACACCTCTAGAATAACGGACGTGGACAGGGCGCTTGAATCCTCAAATGATATGCGCACCAAATCCTGCTCCTCGTAATATATCGCATCAACGACAAAGGTGTCGCCAAGATCGCCCGGATTGGTGATGCCAGATACCAGTAATACGGCGGCGAACCCCGTGATGATTATAATGCCGGCTATGCGTGCCGTCCGGTATCCCATGATATCATCAGCCGCGTTCTAGCTCCTTGTTTATCGATGTCAGGAATCTTGACCTTGCACGCACACGCTCAAGCGTCTGCTCAAGCGTCCTTTCGGTGCCGGGGGCGGGGTTCTTTTTGAAGAATGCTCGTATCTCACCCTCCATTGATGCATCTGCAACCATTCCAATGCTAGAGACGATGCGGTTGATGAGCGGGTTTCCATGGCCTGCCTTCCTAGCAAGGCCCGTCCAGTTTTTCACAAGCCACGGCCAGAGAATCCTGCGACCGTGGGGATTTGCAGCCACACGCATTACCGGCAGCTGCATATTCTGCGAGCGCACTAGATCGGTGCGTGAAAAGTCAAGTGTGTTTACAAGCAGTTTTGAATTTGAATAGCCGCACATTGCGCCCAGGTATCGGAGCTTCTCTTCTTGCATCTCGGCCTTTTTAAACATGCGGAGTAGTACAGAATGAGTCCCCGTGTTGCCATTCCATGCCACGGCAGATAACACGGCCTCCCTTAGGTCCGGATGCAGTGAGTCAGGCTCTTTTAGGAATATTTTGAATCTAGACGCCGCCTCTTTTGCCACCTGCAAGTCCCCCATTCTAGACAGGGCCGAGACGGCAAAGCTCCTAAGCAGTGCATCCGTATGCCTGTCGTCCTTGCCGGAGTCCCAGCCCAGCCTGCGCAACAGGTGCCGGAAATAGTTAAAGGCATGTGCCCGAATTATTCCAGATGACGGCTCCCAGTAGGTAGTCAGAAACAGCGAGTAAAGGTTTGCCGCCACGTTTGTTGATACAAGGTAGCTCTCATCATCAACATATGCGTCGGCAAAGTCAAGGTAATCGCCGACGGTATTCACGCCGGAGGCACACATTGCAAATAGATCATTTTGTACGGCCCATCGATCCACATGCGGGATTCGTTTTTCATCAACGAGCATCTTCAGGTCCAGTAGGATGCCATCGTCATAGTTGACTCGATAGAATCCATACCGGCCAGGGTTGACCAGTATTGTAGAGTTTTTTAAAACCCGGATATCCTTTGATTGCGATGTTACAAGATGGCGCTGTATTCTGCCGCTAGCAGATACGGCCACTGGCATGTGCCAGCGGCCCCCTTGGTGCATTCGGTCAGGCTCTAGCAAGAACCGCTTCTGCCCTAGTCTTACACGCGTGCCGTCCTGTGCCACATCCAAAACTGGGAAACCGGGCTGGTTGAGCCAGCTGTTCACCATGGACCGTACCGGCTTGCCGGAGGCCTTGCCGATGGCGCGCCACAGATCATCTCCCGTCGCGTTTTTGTACCGGAATTTAGAAAGGTATGCGCAAAGCCCCCGCCTAAAGTCAGGCTCACCCACATAATGCTCAAGCATCCTTAAGATGCATGCCCCCTTGTCGTACGATATAGCGTCAAATATCTCCCTGATCTGGGCCGGACTGTCCACCTGAACGTCCACAGGGTGGGTTGATTTCAGGGAATCAAGTCCCATCGCATTGTTCATGGCATCCTCCATGAATTGGTCCCACAGCTCCCATTCCGGATAGAGTTTGTCTACGAATTTTGTCGCCATGAATGTTGCAAAGCTTTCGTTAAGCCACAGATCATTCCACCATTTCATCGTTACAAGGTTGCCAAACCACTGGTGTGCAATCTCATGCGATATTACCTCGGCGATAAACTGTTTGGTTCGCGTCGATGATGTCTTTGGATCATAAAGCAGGATTGTTTCTCGGAACGTGATTGCGCCCCAGTTCTCCATGGCACCGGCTGCAAAGTCCGGAATTGCAATCAGATCAAGCTTTGGAAGCGGGTACTGTATTCCGAAATATTTCTCATATAATGCAAGCAGCTTTTTGCCCAGTGCCAGCGAGAATCTTCCTCGATTCTTGTTTCCATGAGTCGTGATCACCCGTATCCTAGTCTTGCCGGACCTGCCGGATATGTATTCAAACTCACCCACGCCAAGGTATACGAGATATGTAGACATTACCGGAGTAGTGGCAAACGTATTCCTTGTTTTTTTGCCCTGTCTTAGCCTAGAGATTATCGGCATGTTGGATACCGCCATGTGGCCTGCTTGGGATATTATTATAATGTCAAACGTGGCCTTGGCCGCAGGCTCGTCCCAGCATGGAAACGCGCGCCGCGCGTCGGCCGCCTCAAACTGAGTCGTGGCAAGGTACCTTGTCTTAGAGCCGTCTCTGTACCGGCTACGATAGAATCCCAACAGTCGGTCGTTGAGGATTCCCTCAAAGTCGATCTCCAAGGCAAACCTGCCGTGCACTCTCGTGCCCAGCGATATGTGAATCTGCTCGGATTTTTTATCCATCCTGACATTAATCCTAGTTCGCTCTCCCCCATATACCAGATGGCATGAATTTATCTTCAGCTCTGCCGCATGTAATGATATTTTGTCAGTGGGCCGCTCAGAGTTGGCAGTAAGCGTCTCCTTGCCGGCAAACGTAAATTTCTTCAGGTTCGGCTCAAACTCTAGACGGTAATTGATCGGATTTGCCATGCAAGGCATCTCCCACATCCGGCCTTATGTAGTTGTCTCAATTCCGTGATTTATCACGATACAGTATTCAAGTTGAACAGGGCGGCGGCGTCTCATCCAAGCATGTCGTTTGCTTCAAAGTATTTTAGCGCATTGGCAAACTCATCTACGGATAACGGCCCGTGCACAAACCACTTTGCCGTATCCCTAAAGTATGGCGGGATCAAGCCGTCTCGTATACCAAATGCCTCCAATAGTTCAGAGTCCGTCACGCTGTCCGCATCATATCCGCCCCACTGCCTGATTGTTTGCAAGAGGGTCTCCTGTGACGTGTCATTATCCTCGCCGGTATTCGCGTCAGGATGTAACTTGGATTCTGGTACTGCAGGTTGTGACTGTATATCGGTTTGGACGCTTGGTGCGGTACCATCTACGGTTTCAAGAGCACCTTTGAGATGCAAATGCATCATGTTTCTGGCATCCCATATCCTGTACAACACGTCGGATCGTTTGACATGATCCCCGAACACGATTACAAATTCAAAGATCGCCTTGTCAGTGGCCGTTGTCCGAGTTATCGTCGCGTTAGATATAATATTATCAGGATCCACGATGCTTATGCGCCCGTTGTCGTATTTTATCGACGTTTCATCGCCGTTAAAGAGCACCCTGCTTCCCTTATGATCTACAAAGATCTGGGCCTGCCGGACCAAGTCGGCTCCACGGTCATCATACACCGAAACGGTACTGTGGAACTCGCCTCCTAGAGGTATGCTTGCCTGGTGCACGGAATCCACATCAGATGCCGCGTACCTGATGCCGTCATATACTAGAGGATATTCACCGGCCCTAAAGTTTGTAATGATCGACGGCGGCGTCTTGTCGGCCGAGCCGCCTCCGCCTCCCCCGCCACTATTAGATGATCTTGGTCGGACTGGATCGTCAGATGATCTTGGTCGGACTGGATCGTCAGATCTTGGCAGCAGTGCAGATACTGGATCAGAGGAATTGCCGCGACCAAACATATTTTCCGCGCTTACCCTAAAAGTATACAATGTACCTTCAGCAAGTCCAGTCACATTTGCAGATGTCTTTGTAGAGGTATCATCTGTAAAAACACGCCATGGAACATTGGCGCTACTGTACTCTATGATATAATCAGTAATCGGTGCGCCATCGGTTGGCTCGCTCCACTCCAAATATGCCCAAGAGATTCCGCGCGTGATAGTCAAGCCGTCCGGCTTGTTGTTTGTAGTATTTGAAACAACAATTCGGAGAATCTCCGAGTCCTCGTCATCCCCATCAGATACAGTGAACATAATGTGATGTACTCCAAGATCCGATGATGTAGGAGTCCATGTAAGCTGATTTCCCGTCAGGCTACCAGATGTATGATTATGCCCGTATACAAGATCGTTTGCCGGAATATCCGAGTCCACAACAGATAGATCTATTGTAATAACTACATCAGGAATAGCCTTACGATCCGGTATTGCATCCATCTTAGGAGGCGTGTTGACCTCGTCTACTGTCACCAGCAGGGTCTGCCGTGCCACGTTATTTGCAGGATCAGTAGCAGTCGCATTTATGACAACAATTTTTCCCGAGCCGCCATCAATCTCAGATGGCGTCCAGGTAAGGACGCCGCCTGAGCTTATATTCGGGACATGAACGCCGGTACCTGTTGCGTTATGACCTGTTATGTCAAATGTAATAGAGCCGCCCGCGTCAGTTGCAGTAAAGGTATGAGATGACGCTGATTCCTCATCTACTCTTATGGCAGATGCCGAGGTAAATGTCGGCGCTGTATTATCCTGTATTGTGAATCTGACTATCTGCGTATCGGTGCCGCCGGAGCCGTCAGATACCGTAAACAGGATGTGGTGTACCCCAAGGTCAGATGGTGTGATTGTCCAGCTAAACGCGGTACCAGTTATGAACCCCAGGGTGCCGTTTCTAGAGTATGTCAATGGGTTTGCAGGTACATCCGAGTCGGCGGCAGAGAGTGTTATACTAACAAGGTTGCCTACCTCGACGTTTTGACTTGGTATTACATCTAGGACCGGCGGCACGTTAACCTCATTTACAGTTATTGTGACCGATTCCAATACAGAATCCTTGCCGTCGGATGCAGATACACTAAACGTATGCGTGCCATCCTGGGATTCATTCGGAGTCCACCGGAATACACCGGTGGTTGAATTGATTGCGGCATTTAGTGGTATATTGCCCACAAGTGAGTATGTCAGCTGATCGTTGTCATCATCTGACGCGGATGCAGTAAACGTGATCTCTTGATGCTCGTCTACACTCTGATCCGGTATTGAGGCTATGGTAGGCGAATTATTTGGTGCCGTCAGTACAGTAATTCGTACGAGCTGAGAGTCTGTACCTCCTACGCCGTCAGATACGGTAAAGTCGATGTGGGAGATACCCGTATCAGTGGAGGTTGGAGTCCAGGTAAACACACCGGTGCCCGTATTTAGCGTCCCAATCGTGCCGTTTTTGGAATATGACAGTATATTTGCCGGAACGTCAGTGTCATCTGCAGACAGATTGATTTGCAGTAGCTGGCCTGCAACAATAGACTGTGCCGATGGTGTGCTCAATACAGGATCAGAGTTGACCTCGTCTACTGTCACCAGCAGGGTCTGCCGTGCCACGTTATTTGCGGGATCAGTAGCAGTCGCATTTATGACAACAATTTTGCCAGAGCCGCCATCAATCTCAGATGGCGTCCAAGTCAGGACGCCGCCTGAGCTTATATTCGGGACATGAACGCCGGTACCTGTTGCGTTATGACCTGTTATGTCAAATGTAATAGAGCCGCCCGCGTCGGTTGCAGTAAAGGTATGAGATGACGCGGATTCCTCATCTACTCTTATGGCAGATGCCGAGGTAAAGGTAGGCGCTGTATTATCCTGTATTGTGAATCTGACTATCTGCGTATCGGTGCCGCCCTCGTTATCATCTACGGTAAACTCTATGTTATGGACTCCAATGTTTGATGATATAAGAGTCCAGCTAAACACTCCTGTATTTGCATTCAGTGTGCCAGATGTGCCGTTTCGTGAATATGTTAATGTGTTTTTTGGGATATCCATATCGTTGGCATTGAGGGTAATTGTTATGGTTTCACCCGGTTCTGCATTTTGGTTTGGTATTACATCTAGTATTGGATCTACGTTGACCTCATTTACCGTGACTAGTAGTGTATGCCGTTCTACGTTGTTTGATGTATCAGTAGCAGTCGCGGTTATGGCAAATATTTTGCCGCCCTGTTCCTCCGATGGTTCCCAATTCAAGGTTCCATTAGAGCTTATCGTGGGGACGGTACCTGTCGCATTGGTGCTCGCTAGTGTATAGGTGATGGTACCTGTGCCGTCAATGGCAGTAAAGGTGTAGGTTATGGGAACAAGCTCATCAACTGATCTTGTGGAATCGGATGTGAATGTTATGGTACGTGGTGTCGCCGTAGCTGTATCAGATGGCATGCCGGTGCCCTCCGCGTTGATTGCACTTATACGAAATGTATGCTGTACACCGCTGGCTAGGCTCGTTACTACTGCAGTTGTAGAGTCAGATTCACCATCGACAAACGTGGTCCACGCGCCGCCGCCTGCACGATACTCTACCTTATAATCGGTAATTGGAGATATGAGATCATCATTGGGTTTGTTCCAGCTTAATGATACTTGGGCATTACCCGGTGTTGCAGTCAGGCCGGTTGGCTTGTCCGGCAGAATAGGAAGGGCAAATATCTGTATACGGCTGTTGCCGTCATCTGATACGAATATGTGCGTAGTGTTAAATGTAACACTATGCGGTCGGATAAGCTTCCCGATACCAGACCCTACTTCGCCAAACTGGTGCAGGTACCTACCATCCTGGTGAAACATCTGGATGCGGTGATTATCCCTATCCGCTACAAATAGGTGCTTGGAGTTAAATGTAATTGTGCCAACTGTATTAAACCGCCCGTCACCTGAACCAGCAGATCCAAACTTGCCAACATGATCTCCATCCTTATCAAATATCAGGATCTCATTGCGTGAATATGTTACAAACATGTGCGTGTCATTGTGTACTGTCGAGGTAGGGTTGGTGAGCGGCAGGCTAGCAGGGATGCTCAATCTATTAATCGTGCCCGCAGTACTAAAATCCTTGTTAAATATTGTAATGCGATTAGCGCCATATTCGGATACTAGGATATGAGTCCCATTGTAATCCACACCGGATGGCCGGTTCCCGGTATCAAACGTGATTGCATGTGTGCCGTTCATATGATATACAAAAATTTTGTGAGCATCAAAACTAGATGCGAATATATGCGTCGTGTTGAATGCCAATCCAACTGGATATGTTATATTACCAGCGCTAGATGTGCCAAAATCCGCGACATGGTTGCCGCCTTTGTCAAATACCTGTATTTTGTTGTTGAACGAATCTGCAACGAAGAGGTGCGTACCGTTGTGTATCAACTCACCGAGACCACTAAAGCTGTTCGTAATGCTTCCAACATTGGTTAAGTGGGATGCATCAGCGATGTCGGCCGCGCCAAGGATCACAAATGCCAATACCGCTACAAGAGCCGCCACAGGAATTATGGTGCTCATAAAACGTCACCCCCCCCCCAGACACAAAAAGTACGAATCGACTTTACAAACTGCCGGCAATGCATGTTCACAAGATGATATTATAACTTTATGTAGTTTGTGTTTATTGATTTTTACCAAATGCATACTAAAATATACAAAAACAGGTCCCAGAGGGTGGGCAGATTTTGACGTAATTGTACATCAGGGTAACCCGGACCGTCCCTTCCCTCGATAAAAGAGGTAAAAGCTGGCAAAAAGCACCGCGATTGCAAGTACCCCAGTAACATACGCGTAATTAAACAGGTCCTCGGGGCCGTGATGCGAGTCCAGTACCAATGTCAAAACAATCAGGATGCCTCCAAACAGCATCAGGCGTCTATGTGTCTGCAATTTCCATATATCGTTGACTCTGGTGTGAATTAAGAATTACAATCAGATAAAATTTGCCCTAAACCAAGCTTCTTAACCCCAAATCAAACCTCCAATATGATGCGAGATAGGGCAATAATTACCAGTGCGCTCCCATATGCCAACGGTGAGATCCACCTCGGACATGTCGCATCAACCTATCTGCCTGCAGATGTAACCACTAGATTCCTTAGGCAAAAGGGCGTAGAAGCATACTATGTATGCGCGTCAGATGACTTTGGAACCCCGATTCTCATCCAGTCAGAAAAGCATGGCATCTCCCCACAAGAGTACGTCGCACACTGGCACGAGCGCGATTGCAAAGACTTTGCCGCCATGAACATAAGATTCGATTGCTTTTACAATACAAGCTCAAAGGAGAACATAGAGTTTGTACAATATGTATTCGAGAAGCTAAGGGATTCAGGATACATATACAAGTCCGGAATCATCCAGTTTTTTTGTGAGAGCGACGGCAAGTTCCTGCCCGACAGGTACGTGAGGGGGGCGTGCCCATACTGCGGCGCGCTTGACCAGTATTCGGACCTGTGCGAGGAATGCGGCCGCGTCCCAGACGAGATCA
Organism: uncultured Nitrosopumilaceae archaeon; assembly: GCA_964507825.1. GTDB lineage: Archaea > Thermoproteota > Nitrososphaeria > Nitrososphaerales > Nitrosopumilaceae > JAWVZS01. The sequence goes on from CAZDQM010000020.1 coordinate 17,233, forward strand.
AGGATCCAAAATGCGCAATCTGCGGCAAAACCCCCGTCAAGAAGAGAACAGATCATTATTTTTTCAAGCTCAAGGACTTTGAGAATTCCCTGAATACGTGGTTGGAGGAGAACGGCAACCTGCAAAAGGATGTTAAAAAATACGTCCAGAATTGGATAAAGGCCGGGCTAGTCGACTGGGACATTACGCGCGACATAAGCTGGGGCGTGCCAATTCCGGCATCGGATGCAAAAGGACAGGTATTCTACGGATGGTTCGACAACCACCTTGCCTACATTTCAACTGCCATCAAGTTTCTAAGCGACAGGGGTATTAACGGAAAGGAGTTTTGGAATTCTGCAGACATTTACCATTTTATAGGAAAGGATATCGCATATCATCACTATTTGTTTCTGCCCGCAATGCGGCTCGGGATCGGAAAAGAGTACAAGCTGCCCGATTTCATCCCCACAAGGGGCCACCTCACGCTAGAGTCCAAAAAGATCTCAAAGAGTAGGAACTGGTACATCGGGCTAGGCGAGTTTCTAAAATACTACCCACCCGATTACCTGCGCTACTACCTGATCTCAATAAACCCGTACTCACAAGACGACCTGAACTTTGACTGGGACGAGTTTGCAACTAGGATAAACTCGGAGCTTATCGGCAACCTAGGAAACTTTGTAAATCGCGCCCTCGGATTTGCGGCAAAGAATTTTGGCAGAATAGTACCCGGACCGCAAGAATATACCGAACGCGACAGGGACGCAGAGTCCATGATCATGTCGCTGTCCCAGAATGTCGGGGAACTGTTAGAGAACAACCATCTTGACCGGGCTCTAAGAAAGATACTAGACTTTACCGGCTACTTTAACCGGTATTTTCAACACGCCGAACCCTGGAAGATGGAACGCGGCACCGACACGTGCGTGTTTTTGTCGGCCAATGCCGCCAAGAGCCTAGCCATCGCGCTATGCCCATTCCTGCCGGACTCTGCACAAAGGATATGGGAACAGCTTGGACTTGACGGTACCGTCTCCGAACAGTCCTGGGACTCTATATCCAGCATCAGTATAAAGACAGGTCACAGGCTAGGAGCACCTAGCCCGTTGTTCAGCAAGGTCCAAGACGAGGACATAAAAAAACACAGGCGGAGGCTCGGCACCATACATTGAAGCCGTTTCCCAGAATATCCACAAGGGGGTTCTATAACCTGTACAACGGAGATACACTAAGCGCAGAACCGTACCACCTCTTTCCAAAGTCGTTTTTTGATTCCATCATGGGAATAAAGGAGATCACGATCATGATGCACGGGTTACGAAACGACAGTGCCGGCGCGCTAGACAAGTTTGTAATAGCACAGAGGCGTCTAAGGCGGGTAGGATACAGGTACCCCGTAATAGGATACAGCTATGACTCTAATACCAGGGGCGCCCACCTAGACAGATACGCCGCAAGGGCGCAACGTGTAGGCCAGAGGATTGCAAGAAAGAACGGCAGAAATCTTGCAAGGTTTATGCAGGATTTTAATAGAAAGAGCCCGGATACCAGTATCCGCCTGATGGGCCACTCGCTTGGCTCAAAGGTGATCCTGCATGCGGCCGAGGCCCTGTCTAGGTCATCTAGACGCGCGCCCATGATAGAGTCCATACACCTCTTTGGCGCGTCCGTGACAGCAGGCGAGATATACTCGGAAAAATACTCGAAGATTCTTCAGTGTATAGTCAGAACTAAAATCGTAAACCATTACAGCCCGGATGATGATATCCTCAAAGATGCGCACGAGAGCGGGGACGTGCCCTCTCCAATAGGATACCTAGGCTGCAGGCCAAAGCCCCTTGCAAAATATACTCAGAAAAGGGTGAATCCAAAGAACCACAGGTTTGCAAGCTATGCTGCCACGATCAGGTCGTTTCCATGAAGGTTAAATCCCCCCATAGCATACTGCCAACATGAAATCAATGAACTTTGCCGTCCTAGGCGATCAGGGTATAGCTGCAGGCCTTGGGAAACGCGGGACGCAGACGGATCTTACGTTGTATGACAGGAAGGAGGCAGGTACAATCCGCACGTGGGTTGCACCAAACGGGTTTCCAGCAAAGATCCAGCCGCTCCTCCAGGCAATCAACATGTCCGAGTTTGCAATATTCCATGTAACTGCACTTGACAGGTTTGCAGGCGAGCAGATAGTAGCCCTAGATATACTAAACAAGAGGACGGGAATCCTAAGCCACACCCATGAGATCGACGATAATGCCCTTGACTCCATAATCAACGGAACGGTAATGGAGAATTATACAAGGACAGATGTAGATGGAATCCGCGGCGAGATTGCAAAGATTGAGCCCGTATCCAAGGACGGCGCGGCACGTATAGCCATAGACCACTGCTTTGACGTAAAGGGGGGCGGCACCGTCGTGCTAGGCACGATAACTGCCGGCACGATCAAAAAGTATGATGTCCTCAAGTTGCTACCAGCAGATATAGAGGTGACCGTAAAATCAATCCAGATGCACGATGTTCCAATGGAGCAGGCAGCGTGTCCGGCTAGGGTCGGCCTGCTGCTAAAGGGCGCAGATCCAAAGGAGATAGGGCGCGGCGACATGCTGTGCATGGATGATTCCATGAGGGTTGCCAACGAGTTAGAACTAGACTTTGCAAAAGTGCAATATTACAAGGGAGAGATCAAAAAGGGACAGATGTGCCTGATCAACGTCGGACTAAAGATCGTATCCGGAAGGATCTCTTCGACATCGCCGCTCAAGGTCATCCTAGAAAAGCCCGTCGTCTGTGACGGCTCACCATGTGTAATACTCGGGCCCGAGTCCGCCGGAATCAGGATTATAGGAGGCGGCAAGATCATTTGAGATTATCAGTGCCGTCTCATGCTAGGTTGCACATAACATGGAATACATCAATGGTACAGACACGATCTGATTCAAAACGGTGACCATGGACCGTCGATTCCCATATACTCATGACATGATTTAATTAAATCATCCCACACTAGTCATGTATGCGCGCGCTCGTCATGGGACGGTTTCAGCCATTCCATCTAGGTCACCTAGATTTGATAAGACATGTGCTTGGGAACAACGACGAGATAATAGTTGCAATAACTAGCTCACAGTTTAACTATTTACCAAAGGATCCGTTTACAGCAGGAGAGAGGATAAAAATGATCCACGATTCCTTACGCAGTGACGGTGTGGACATGGGTCGGTGTCACATAGTACATCTAGAAAACCAACCAAACATAGCAACATGGTCCGGATACCTCAAGGCCGCACTGCCCCCGTTTGATCGGGTATACAGCGGCAACGAGTACGTTTCAATGTTACTTAGGGATTCAGGTATAGACGTCATAATGCCAGAGTTGTATAATAGGGCAGAATTTTCATCTACGATAATTCGTGACAGGATTGTACGCGGCGCAGATTGGCAACATCTAGTTCCAAGGGCAGTATCAGAATTAATCAGCAAGATTGGTGGTGTTGACCGCATACGTACCATCATGGCAACAGATACGGACCCGACTAGACATTGACTGGGCCTATACGCGCCTGCCCCGTCTGCCCGGGATGCGGCTCGGGCAGGTTCAAGAGAATACCCGGGGACGACATTACAGTACAGTGCCAAAAGTGTGGCAGAATAATGCAAATCTAGGTTAATATTTGCAGTAATGGAACGATAGCATACATGGCACAGACATGGAAGGATGCAGACATTAGCCTCGATCCAATCAAGGATCAGACGGTTGCCGTGATCGGTTATGGAATCCAGGGTGATGCGCAGGCAAACAACATGAAGGATTCTGGTCTTAATGTCATAATAGGGCTCAGGAAGGACGGAGATAGCTGGAAAAAGGCAGAATCCGACGGGCACCGTATATTACCAATAAAAGATGCCGCAAGAGAGGCAGATATCATTCACGTGCTTGTTCCAGACATGATTCAGGGTGCAATATACAGGGATGATATAGAGGACGCCCTTTCTGACGGAAAGGCGCTTTCATTTTCCCACGCCGCGGCAATCCATTGGGGGTGGATCAAGGCGCCTGCCAACATAGATGTAATCATGGTGGCTCCAAAGGGTCCGGGCTCCAAGGTCAGAGAGACGTACCTAGAGAACTTTGGGACACCGTCGATCGTGGCAGTGGAACAGGATCATACCGGACATGCATGGGAGCGAACGCTTGGAATTGCAAAGGCCATAGGCAGTGCAAGGGCAGGACTGATAAAGACCACGTTCAAAGAAGAGGTCGAGACCGACTGGTTCGGTGAGCAGGCGGATCTGTGCGGTGGCGCCGCGTCGATGGTGACCAATGCGTTTGAGACGCTAGTGGAGGCAGGGTACCAGCCAGAGATTGCATACTTTGAGGTGTTGCACGAGCTCAAGTTAATAGTAGACATGATCCAAAGGTACGGAATCAATGGAATGTGGAGGCGCGTAAGCGAGACTGCAAGGTACGGCGGACTGACGCGCGGCCCACTAGTCATGAATAATATAAACAAGGAGAACATGAAGCGAGTCCTGACTATGATCCAAGACGGCACATTCAACGAGGAATGGGTTTCAGAGTACAGGAAAAAAGGCAAGGATTCGTTTGACCAGTACATGAGGCAGTACGAGGATCACCAGATCGAAAAAGTCGGAAGGCAGATGCGCAAGATGATGTGGCCCGACTCTACGGAATAATCCCCTATATCTTTCGTAGTTTAGAGACGCCAGTCGTAATATGCTCGATGATTACTGGTAGCGGCGTTCCGGGCCCAAATACGTGGTCTACTCCAGACTTTGTCAATCCCTTGTGATCCACTTCGGGTATCACCCCGCCGCCAAGTACAAGCACGTCGCGGATTCCCTTTTTCTTCATGGCCCGCACGACCCGCGGAAAGAGTGTGCCGTGCGCCCCATTTAACAGGCTCATTGCAACCGCGTCGACATCCTCATCCTCGGCAATCTGAGCCACCCTCTCAGGGGTTGCAAACAGCCCAGAGTATATCACCTCCATGCCTGCATCCCGAAACGCCTTGCACAGTACGAGTGCTCCTCGGTCATGCCCGTCAAGGCCGAGCTTTGCCACTAGAATTTTGATTCTGCGCGCCGTACCCTGCTTCATTATAATACATGAAATACTCCACCCTTATTTGATTTTCCCAGATGCGCCGTGTATCTACCAGCTGTTGGCGTACCTGACCTGTTCGGGTGTCAGCCTGTCGATTTTGACGCCCATGGCCTTTAACGCGTCCGTTGCAACCTGGACGTCGATCTCTTTGGGAACAGGAAGGATGCGGTTTTCCATCTTTTCATGGTTCTCAAGTATGTACATGATTGACAGGATTTGATTTGAGAATGACTGTGCCATGACCTCGGGCGGATGGCCCTCTGCGGCGACAAGGTTTGCTAGCCTTCCCTTTCCAATAAGGTACACACGCCTGCCGTTTTGCAGCATGCACTCGTCTAGGTGGGGTCTCACCTCCCTGACTGATTTGGAGCGTCCAAGCAGGAACTTTGTGTCTATTTCAACGTCAAAGTGTCCGACATTTCCCATGATCGCGCCGTCCTTCATGTTCAGTATGTGCTCCTTTCTGATGACGCCGGTCATGCCCGTACACGTGATGAATATGTCACCATACTTTGAGGCCTCGGACATTCGCATCACCTCGTATCCATCCATGTGAGCCTCTAGCGCCTTGACCGGATCAACCTCGGTTACAATAACCCTGCCGCCCATTCCGGAGAATCTTGATGCGACGCCCCTTCCAACCCATCCATATCCTACTACAACTATCCTCTTTGCTGCAATCAAGAGGTTCATTGCCCGAAGGTACCCGTCTATCGTGCTCTGTCCCGTTCCGTAACGGTTGTCAAACATGTGCTTGGTATAAGCGTCGTTGACCACGATTACCGGGTATCGCAGCTTGCCGTCGTTTTCGACTGCCCTTATCCGGGTGACGCCGGCGGTGGTCTCCTCGGTGGCGCCCATGATATTCAAGTTCCGGTGCTTGGCATCAAAGTGGGCCTTTATGTTCATGTCGGCACCGTCATCAGTTAGAATGTCGGGCTGATGGTCGAGCACCTTGTCGATGCACCAGTCATACTCCTTGTCGGTCTGGTTGTTCCATGCATAAACGTGAATGCCCTGGGATGCCAGAAACGCCGCAATGTCATCTTGTGTCGTAAGCGGGTTTCCACCGCAGGCCGCCACGTCGGCGCCGAGCTCCTTTGCGCCCATTAATAGTACCGACGTCTCCTTTGTTATGTGAAGGCAAAATCCAAGGGTTGTTCCCCGAAGCGGTCTTGATTTTTTCAGTCTGTTTATCGTATTGTCGAGGATTTGCATGTGCGAACGCGCCCACTCGTATGATATTTTACCTTGCTTGGCGAGTCGCGGATTCCTTACCTTGCTCAACGATATCTAGTCCTTTATACAGCATATAAAATCCTATCAGGAATTGGTTCGTATATACTCAGGTCGATTCGGGATTTATACCCGGATATATTATTCGTTTTGAAATTTCAGGTATAATGTAACCATATGTGGCAAGCAGAGCGCGGCAAGGTCGGGAATCAGATGGTATTCGCCGTGATCAGCGCAAGGCCGAAATGCAAACAAACAGATTAGGGATCGCAAAAAGTGGACGCGTGAAGGCTGTTGGCGTAGCCAAAACGGAAAAGGCACTGGCCACCGGTACGGTCTGCGCAGAGACCCCCGGCGGCGGTCCGGAACATTTTGTTGGAATCGATCTGCACAAAAAATTCATGCAGGTGGCGCTGATGGACTCGGGTGGGAAACTCCTCCAAAACAAGAGGGTGGAGTGCGATCTCAGGAACGTCGAAATAGAGTTCTCCAAGCTTCCGGCGGGCGCCAAATACGTTATGGAGTCGTCCTCCGTGTGGTACGGCATGTACAGGTTTCTCAGGGACAGGCTGGGCCTGAACGTCATGCTGTCAAACCCACTCGCGACGAAGCGGATCGCCGAGTCAAAAAAGAAGACGGATAAAGTGGACGCGGAGATACTAGCCGACCTGCTCAGGGGCGGATACATATCCGGCTGTTACGTGCCTGACGACTGCGTGGTGAAGGACAGGCAGCTAATCAGGTTCAGAAGCCAGCTCATCAAGGAAAGAACCAAGTTCAAGAATGGCATACACGGGATACTTTTGCAACAGGGAACCAGGATCCAGGGGCAGCCGTTTACGTCGCGGTATGTGAGCGAACTGCGCAGGCTCGACGACTGGAGGATAGAGAAATACCTCGGCATGATAGCGTTCCTGAACGGGTACATCGCCGACTGCGATGCCAGAATCCAAACGGCGATGTCAAAAAACGAAAGCGCCAAGCTCCTCAAGACGGTGCCCGGGATAGGAAACATCACGGCGCTTGCTCTGGCATCTGAGATCGACGACATCTCGAGGTTTTCTGACATGGACCACCTGGTGTCATATTTTGGGCTGGTCCCGTCGGTGAGGAACTCTGCTAGTACCGTCCATCACGGACGCATAACAAAGACTGGAAACTCTCTGGTGCGGCGCCTGCTTACGGAAGCCGTGCTGGTGCACATGATGTTTGCAAGGAATAGGAAGATGTCCACCCCGATCAGCAGTTTCTACGAGCGGCTCAGCAAAAAGCGCGGTGTCTCAAAGGCAAGGGTCGCGGCGGCGGCCAAGATGCTCAGGATCGTGTTCTGGATGCTGAAAAAGAAGATTGACTTTTGGACGTGCGTCAAGGAGGGAAGAAAGAGCACGTACCGAGAACCCAAGAAGAAAGGATCACAGAGTGTGAAGAATCATGGTTAGGGATTTGTGCGTTTCTAATATGGGATTGCATGCCCGGTGTTGTAACTGCATAGAGACCCTGGCGAATGGATGAAGCATGGTATTGGGATTGCATGCCCGCATAGATACGTATTCGCCACATCCTAGAAGGGAGAACCGAATCTAGCGTGTGCTATGCATCAACGCACGAAAACCGCCGGATTCCTTATAAAGTTCCAACATAGATATTATTCGTTTTGAAATTTCAGGTATAATGCCTTCAGTCGATCTGACCTTGTGCACCTCCACTATCTATGATTAAATTGGAACACGGCTGTTTGACTCGGTATATAACTACCGGATGCAGCCCTGCACCTAGCAATATTAAAATCATCTGGCACGGAATACGTTGTATGAGGAGTCTGCTCCTAATTCTGGCGTTTCTGGCGGCTGCCTGCCTGCCTGCATCCGCCCATGCCCATACAACCGTTGAAGTTGAGCAGTTTTCCATAGAGGTTGGGTGGGGAATCGAACCGCCAATAGTCTCTCACCGCAACAAAGTTGTCTTTGATATTACTGAATCGGGGGGCGCCGACGGCGTAACAATCGGCGTAAAAAACGCGTTTAAAAGCCTTGATGCCACGGCCAAGTTCGGCGGCGCGGCAAAGCCCCTAGGCATTAATGCCGATCAGAGAGCCGGCCAATACTTTTCGGATATTATTCCAACAAAAACCGGGAGTTATTCTGTTGAACTGATAGGTGAGATCAACGGCACCCCCGTACACGTAGAGATCCCAATCGAGGATGTCGAAAGCACCGCAATCTTGGACTTTCCACCCCGGCAGTCGGGAGGCTCTGAGGATTTGGGGCCTATCCGACAGGCTATGTCGTCGTTGCAACGCGATGTTACGGACCTGCAAGAAAACGGCATGACAGTGAACAGTCCGCAAGACTCCGGGGCGGCATACGACTTTGCAATCCTTGGCCTGTCGCTGGGCGCGGCCGGTGTAATCTTGTCGATAATTGCAATGACAAAAAGAAAATAGAAAGAGAGATTCCTACATTCTTGGAATTACTCTAGATTTTGCACTCAATGCAACGATGCTTACAATGGCTATGCCAAGAACCATCACCGCGATCGTTCCAAACTCTGGAACTATCTGACTGGTGGCAAGTTGGCCGGACGGTCCGGTTATCTTATCAACCCCGAATCCTAATAGTTCCACCGTGACGTCTACTGGGTTGTCCGCTGATGCTTCAAGCGGCAATGGTGGAGTACTTACTGTTGCTTTGCCATCATGCGCATGTTCCTGTCCCTCAAATATGACCTCGCCATTTTGCATGGCCGTGACCATAAAGTTTACGTGCTCAAGCATGCCTCCGTCCAGATCTGTGATCTCTACTCTAATCTGCAAGGGACTTGCTTGCGCGCCCTCGTTGACATTGGAGATGGTTACCATTATCTCATCGATTGATGAGGGGACCTCCATCATAGAGTCATCGTGATCGTCCATGTGATCGTCCATGTGATCGTCATCGCGGACTTTGTCTACAACATGTACGATGCCGGTCATCCACGGATGCACGGTGCAAAAGTACGGGTACTCGCCTGGCGCATTGAACTTGTGACTGAAGGTATTTCCTGACATGAACAGACTGCTGTCAAAGCCGTTTGGATCTTTAAGTCCAACCATGTTCGCGTCTTTCTTCAGATTACCAGATGTTACCGTATGGGCAGCATCCTCATTGATCCATGTAACTTCGCCACCAACGTCGACTGTTACCTCGTATGGAACGTAACAGACATTGGTCTCTTCACAGCCTGGAACGCTAGTGCCCATTCCCACTTGGACCTCTGCTGTTGGGTGATCCGCAAATACGGAGGGCGTTGCATTGACGCCTGCCACAACAGCGAATAGAACAAGCAGTGATCCTATTGCTAGTATCTTCATTGCATAAAGCTTTATTCAGGTAAATAAAAACCTCACTAGAAACTTGGAAAAGTCTACTTTTTACACCTTTGGCACAGTTTTAGCATGCCTGCGAGCGGCAAACCGACATACATTCCTAGGTTGAGGGCTATTATTCCGATCCCGTAGCCTAAAACCTCCTCCTCGGTGTCCATGTTTACGTGGTTCAATAAGGACAGGGATGCAAGCAACGGGGTTATGCCTGCCTTTACGATCTCCTTAAAGGCCGGATTCTGCCGCTCCCAATCGGATACCGTCGGCGAGAATGAATAATAGAACTGGTTAAACTCGGTCATGAATGCCGTTCCGGACTGTGTCGTAAGCAGGGAATGATCTCTGATCTCCCTTAACATTTGGACCTCCTTTGCCATCTCGGATCCAAACGTCGCCGTCGCAACAAGGCACCCACTATTATTATCGTCGGTCGCAGACGGTCCGGGATCCTGTTCTGTATCGCCTACAAACACGGAAAAGGAGACGGTCTCCATTGGAATGGGGTTGAACAGAATTCCATCCACGTCGATTTTTACCTCGTATTGGCCGTCCCTTTGGAACAGAATGGGAATGCTTACCGTTCCCTCCGAGGTGTGAATCCTGTTTGTCGGACCGAATATTTCACGACCGTCCTCCGTGACCGTAACAAAGTAATCAATATGTATCTGCGTCTGCTGTGTAACGGGATTGACAAAGTCTATGTTCAATTTGGCCTCCTCGCCCGGTTGAATCTTTTGCGGCTCTGTTGTAAAGTCGACCTCTAGAGTCCCCCCGTCGGTTGGCGCAACTATACCGTATGCAGGCGTCATCATCAGCGACATCACTAGTATCAGCAGTGCAAAAAACCTCATGTGTATTGTCTTTGCATGCAGGTAATAAAATTTTAGACCCGCATTCCAAAAGAGCGTTTGAAAATCTGCGTTAAACTATATCCGGATCATGTTTGTTCTTTGTGCACGTGCACATGACTCCGTTTGAAATGACTCCCCTCCCAAGTCCATATACTTTAATAAGGAAAAACACCTAATCGTTATACTTGTACAGGATTGTACTTATCATTTTACTGCCCGGATTGATCGCCATCCCATTTACCGGCGAGGCGTTAGGTCATGGATTTGGCGCTGATCAGGCCGCCCCAATCAGCTTTGGTGGAATGGATGTGACCGTGATGACGCAGCTCTCCCCCGCCGATATCACCGTGGGCCAAGTCAATGATGCAAACATGACCATCAGATTCTTTGACACCCTGACTGATACGAATCTAAAAGAAGTCACGTACAGGATCGAGGTTTATCGCAACGACGCATTGTTGGCAAACAACCTCTTTTACGACACGGATGGCGAGCTGACTGTGGAAATAAGGCCGGTGTTTTCATGCGCGGAGGTGCTGCTTTGGAAATGCACCGATTATTTTGGCGAGAAACATGGGATTGCTGGTGCACTGTTTGCTAGGGGCCAAGGCCTACCGATAATTCAGGGACCTATATTTGACAAGGGCGGCTTGTACAACATTCAGGTGACAATCGAGGGCGCCATGAGTCCAAAGACACTTGTCGCCGACCCGCTAAAGTTTGACACCTTTGTCAGCGTTGCACAGGAGCAGAACTTTATCATTCAAACCGCACAGGCAGAAGAGATCCCGATAGTTGTAAAGACATACTATGATGATATCACGTCGTTTGACTATTCGGATAACAACAACATGATTACATTTGATATGCCTTTTGATTGGAGTCCGGATTATATATCACAGGTGCAGGTGGTTCATGAGGAGATCCGAATCCCAAAAAGCTTTACACCATATGCGGATGGAACCGACTTTAAGGGTTATGTCAACGGAGTCGAAGTAAACAACAGGATTCTTCTCCTAGATCCATATTCTTATGAAAATGAAAACATAATTCACTTTCTGGTTACGGGAACTGAACTAGAAAGGATCAACGGGCTCCTAGGATCATCCAACTACGACGCGGGCAAGATGACCTTTGAGATTGTCCCGCAAACCCCCGCCATTCGAAACTCCATGGAATTCTACTTGGTGGACTATGATACCCGCGAAGCGGTGGGCTCTACTGTGAATATTTCATGGGACAGCAGCTACGGCGCGGGTGAGAACATTCCGTTCGAGTTTACATTCTTTGACGAGTCCGGGGAACTGCTCAAGGACATAAAATATGCATATTATGTGATAGATCCAAACGACAACATCATAAAATCCGCCGGTGATGATCCGGACAATCTGGGAATTGAGGCGCTTGAGGGGATAGACATCCAAGAGATCGTCATCCCGACCGGCGACACGCATCGAATCGACGTCTGGATCCTAGGACAGGGGATTGCCCTTGATCCGACCTATACCGGTGTGGGCTCTGTCCTTATCGAGGTTGGGCCGCCCTCCGATGCTATTAATCTAGAACCGGATTCGTCCGCGGACCAAGTCGTAATTCCATCATGGGTAAAGCGCAATGCGGAATTGTGGTCCGCCGGACAGATCGACGATGCCACATTTGTCAGCGGGATTCAATATTTAATCAAGGATGGTATCATTGTAGTTCCCGTGACTGAGTCGGAGACAGGGGCGCAGACGGAGATCCCGTCATGGGTGAAAAACAATGCTGAAATTTGGGCCAAGGGGCTGATCGATGATCAAACATTTGCAAACGGCCTGCAATGGATGATAGCCAACGGGGCGATCGTAATCTAGGTGATTTTATGAAGGATGCCAGAGATATCAATGATATAATGCCAAAGATTCCAAACATGAAGTGGGGTGCCCTGATGAACAGGCCTCCCACCCATGCAAAGGTTGAGGAGATGAACAATCTTTTTCCACACAATGGACGGTGGCATACCATCTTTGAAGAAAAAGACCGGGTCTATGTGGATGAAAAACTAATCTGGAAAAAGGATGCAAAGTCGTGGACCTGACATGGGTGTCGACTGTTACATAATCGCCCGTATTACTAAAAATTATTATACGATTTTTTATTCATTTGATTAATTCATGATTCCATTACGCGACGAAAACCCTCATCCACCCGGATACAGGCCCAAGATGACGATAGGCCTGATAATTGTGAATGCGGTCGTGTTCTTTTATGAGGTGGCGGCAACCGGACAGTTCTTTGATTTTACCAACCAAAACGCCGCCATACTATTTTATGAATGGGGCGCGGTCCCGGCCTGCATCAACGGCGAGATGTTTATCAACAACGGGCCGCTTCAGATAGCCTGTCCGGACATGCCACTTGTCACCCTGCTAAGCTCCATGTTCATGCACGGCGGCCTGATGCACTTTGGGGGCAACATGCTGTACCTCTGGATATTCGGCGACAATATCGAACTAAAATTCGGCCGGGCAAAATTCCTCGCCATTTATCTGATGTGGGGGGTTGTTGCAGGACTTGCGCACATGGCAATCGATCCAAGTAGTGTAATCCCCGCCGTTGGGGCATCCGGGGCAATCTCCGGCATACTGGGCGCATACCTAGTAATCTTTCCCCGCGCCAAGATAATGACGCTGATGTTTTACTTTTTCATCCATGTTCAGGCACGGTGGTTTCTGCCATTCTGGCTCATCTTCCAGAACCTGATTCCGTTTATGATCGGGGGGTTCGGCGTTGCAGGCGGCGGAGTGGCCTTTATGGCACACATTGGAGGATTTGCAATCGGGGTTGCTACCGGCATTGCATACAAAAAGATGCACAAAGCCGAGTTTTCTTACGGCACCCGGTACGGATGGAAGGGAGATTATTAGATTCAAATAAATCCTACTCGCGCCCACGAGGCTTATGCCACTGATTACGGTCTCGATGTACCCGGGTAGAACCAGGCAACAAAAGGATGATTACGCCAAGGCCATAACTCGGTCAGCAGTTGAGATACTAGGGACAAAAGAAGAGCATGTCATAGTTGTCTTTGACGAAAACCCAAAGGAAAACTGGTTTCTTGCAGGCAAACAGCTTTAATCATATTTTTATTTCCCACAGATAACGGCAAGTATAGTGAACAAGGTTGCCGTGGTCCAGCTTCAATCCTCTACAAGAAAGGAGGAGAACCTCGAGAAGATCACGGCACATATAGCGGGTGCCGCAAAGAAAGGAGCGTCACTATGCGCATTTCCCGAATTCATGATGTTTTACACCCCACTGGCACAGTCCCCCTCCGAGCTAGCGGGGCTAGCCGAATCAATGAGCGGCGGCTTTGTACGGAAAATCGCCCAGGCGGCAAGGGAGAATTCCATCGAGGTCGTAGGCACGCTTTATGAAAAGACTGGAACCGGGAACCGTGTTTATGATACGTCATTTCTGATCAATTCCTCGGGAAGGCTTGTCTCCAAGTATCGCAAGGTGCACCTTTATGATGCGCTTGGATTCAAAGAGTCTAAAAAGCTGACTGCAGGCTCGCAGCTTCCACATCCGCAAAAATCCGTAATTGGAAAAATTGGAATGATGATTTGTTATGACCTACGCTTTCCGGAGATGTCAAGAAAGCTTGCGGCGGCCGGGGCTGACATTCTTGTCGCGCCGTCTGCATGGGTGCGCGGACCAATGAAGGAGGAGCACTGGATTACAATAAACAGGACGCGCGCTCTTGAAAACGGCTGCTTTATAATATCTCCCGACCAAGTTGGAAATGTTTACTGTGGGCGGAGTATTGTAGTTGATCCGTTTGGCAGGGTTCTTTTGGACATGAAGAAGAGACGGGGGATGGCAGTTGTGGAGATTGACAGATCACAGGTAAAAAGGACGCGCAAGATCCTCCCCCTGCTCAAAAACCGTCGGACGGATCTCTATGCGGATTTTAAGGACTAGCCTTGGTGCTTGCAGTTGATGTTTGAGCATGATCTAGTCCATGCCTGCTTTCTGGAATAGCGAAAGACGACGATCGGCCAAGAGCATGCCTTGCAGGGAACCTTTGTGACCTTGAGCGTTGCCCTTTGTAGCAAGGGCGATGATGCATTGCACCCGTTGCGATAGTTTGAACACCCGATGAACCGTTTTTTTGTTTTATGCGACTTGATGACTAGAAGCTTGCCCACCTTGCATTCTGGGCATTCCATTAACCCGTCCTTTGGCTCGTTGGTTCCCAGAATCTGATAGGTCTTCTTTTTTGCCGACCATGAAAGGTATCCGTCAGTATCAAGGTATTGGATGATCTCCGCCCTTAGATTCCTGATGTTGGACTTTGTAGCCCTTGCCACATGCCTAGATTTTGCCCTCGACTTGGATTGCATCATCTATACTTGCGCGTCCGTTCTTATCTTGATTTTGTTTTTGAAGAATTTTTATAGGGATCATGGCCAACGGCACACTAGTGGAAAGCGTTTGCGTCCTTGGTGCAGGTAGCACCAAATATGGCAAGTTACAAGACAGCATTTCCGATATCACCATTCAGGCGTCAGTTGAGGCCATTGAAAGCGCCGGAATTGATCCAAAGGAGATTGAGGCAGGATACATCTCCAATGTGTTTGGAATTGCTGACAAGCAGGTTCACTTGGGTCCCGTCGTCATGAGCAACTTGGGCATTCCTGACAGGCCTTCTCTGTCAATAGAGTCCGCATGCGGCAGCGGCTCTGTATCGTTCCGAGAAGCATTTGCAAACGTTGCGGCGGGGTTTTATGATGCCGTACTAGTAACCGGCGTTGAGAAGGTTACCCATACCGGCACCGAGTGGACCACGACCTACTTTTCATACTGTTCGGACTTTTTCTACGAGGGCCAGGCAGGAGCCTCGTTCCCAGGACTGTTTGCATCCATGGCGCGGGCATACCTGTCCGAGTTTAAAACCACCGAGGAAGACTTTGCAAGTGTTGCAGTCAAAAACCATGAGAATGGAATTTTGAATCCAAAGGCGCACCTGCGAAAAAAGATTACCATTGATGACGTATTAAACTCTGCAGTTGTTGCAAGCCCGCTGAAACTTTATGATTGCTGTCCGTTTTCAGACGGTGCAAGCTCCGTGATTCTGTGCAATGAAAAATTTGCACGCAATCATTCCAATGATTATGTCAAGGTAATAGGCTCGGGACGTGGCGGTTCCCCCGCCGCATTGCAGGGTAGGGAACACATGACGACGATTCCAAGTACAAAGATTGCGGCCGAAAAGGCATACGAGATGGCAGGAATCACCGCAAAGGATGTTGACTTTGCCGAAGTACATGACTGTTTTACAATTGCAGAGGTGGTCGACACCGAGGATCTGGGGTTCTTTGAAAAGGGCGAGGGAGCAAGGGCGGCCGCAGAGGGTCGGACAAAACTGAATTCAGAAATATCAATAAACCCATCAGGCGGATTGAAATCCAAGGGCCACCCGATCGGCGCGACAGGCGTGGGTCAGGTCGTAGAGGTATTTGATCAGCTTGTCGGCAATGCGGACCAACGCACGGTCAAAGACGCGCACATAGGACTGACCCATAACTTTGGTGCAACCGGGGCAAGCTGCGCCGTGCATATTTTCCAAAGCGTATAAAAATGTCTGCAAAACAAGAGTTTATTGAAGAGGCTAGGGCGGGAAATGTCCTTGCCCGCAGATGCAAGAAATGCAGCGGACTGTACCTTTCCACGGTTTATTTTTGCACAAACTGCGGAAACAAAGAGTTTGAAAGCCATGTTGTGAGTGGCGCAGGACGGGTCGCAACCTATACCATAATAACCGTGCCCCCGGCAGGCTTTGAAAAGTATGCCCCCTATGCATGGGTGGTGCTTGCACTAGATGATGCAAACTTGAGGATTTCTGGCTTTATGGCAGAAATCCGAACCCCAGATGATCTTCCGGTCGGAGCCAAGGCTAGGATCACCGGCTTTGATGACAGGGGAATCATCATGGAAAGACAGTAAAATAATTTGTTTTAATTATTAAAAAAATTCCAAGTCGATTTTTAATTATTCGATCAGGTGATCCACGATCATGCCAGTCAAAGTAACATGCGGCAAATGTGGTGAAAAAATTACCGACATGAAAATGCTAAAGCCGTTAAAGGATGTGATGAATCCCTACCATGGAAAATGTCCATCATGCGGACAGACACTGTCCACATCGGAATTCACCTTAGACGTACAGGACGCTTGATCCCGAAAACCCCATTATCTGGCATTCACAATTCTTATTTAGTGTAATTTTTTATAATACGCATGGAAGTAAGTGAAGAGGTAGTGGAACCCAAGCGCGGCATTTTGCAATCCACCTCAAGACGCGTGAGAATGATCTTTTCTGTCATGGCAAGCCCAAACCGAATCGACATCCTCAGAATTCTCAACTCAAAGGGACCGCTCACATATTCGGAGCTAAAATCCCTCGCCGGCTTCAAGTCCAAAAAGGAGAGCGGCAAGTTTGCATATCATCTAAGAAAGCTCCTAAAACAATCACTTGTGGCACTCAACAAGTCCGAGCGCAGGTACACGATTACAAACCTTGGAAAACTTGTCCTAAGCCTTGCTAGGCAAATTGAGGAAAGATCAATCATTGAGGGCGGCAAGATGTATGTCAGATCATCAAATGCATCCATTGACGAGTTTAACTCACATAAAATCGTCCAATCACTTGTCAGAGAGGGCGGCCTTCCGATGGAACTAGCGCAGAAAATTACCGAAGAGGTGGAAAATAGGATCTATAAATACCAGACAGCATATTTGTCGGGTCCCCTGATCCGTGAAATGGTAAACTCCGTTCTGCTTGAGCATGGTCATGAAGAATACCGGAGCAAGCTTGCACGCCTAGGCATGCCCGTCTTTGACGTTCAGGAGATGATCTCCAACATAGATAATATAGATAACGGTGCCGAGGGGCTGCTCTTTAAAATGGGCCAGCGAATATTCAACGAGCACCTTTTGATTAATATGCTACCCAAGGACGTGGTCGATTCACACCTAACCGGGGACATACACATCACAAATCCCGGGGTCTGGTCACTGCTACCCGATACAATCTTCATCAATGCCAAGGAACTGCTTGATGACGGCATCGATCTTGGCGGAAAGCATCTTGACGTTTCGCGGCCCGCATCCGCAAAAACCCTAGACGATCTTGCAACCTCACTGTCAATCATCATTTCACTGATTACAAAAGAGGCATCACAAGAGGTTGTAATTGACGCTGTACCCCAACTGTTTTCCAAACATTCAAAGAACGTTCCAGAGCTAGAAAACAGGCTGACAAGCACGTTTGCAACCGCATCACCGGCATCCAAGTACAGTGAACAGACAACATCCGTCTCGATCCGCCTGCAGCTTGGATCTGAAAACAAGGTAACTAGTGCAATTCTAAACGCATACCATAACTATGTGAGGATAACCCCGATGCCAAAGATCGGACTGGTTGTTGACTATGACAAGGGTAAAATGCATAATGTCTCCAGAAAACTTGCAGAGATTATTTCACTGGGCGGCATTGTAACATTTAGCAAGGGGCACATGTCTAGTTCGGGCATTACAAACCTGTCCAAGGCCGCTACATCCACATCAATCAAGCTGCAATCGGTATCAATCAACCTGCCAAGACTTGCATTTGAGTCAAACAAGGATGCGACATATTTTCGCGCAAGACTGGCATTGCTAATGAAGCCCGCGTTGGACTCATTGGTACTACGAAAGAATAACGTCACCGATCTGACTAGGCGCGCACTGAATCCGGTTCTTGCCAAAAACTCTCAGTACATTCAAAAGAGCTCAGCAACCCTGATCATCAATCTAGTGGGCCTGCAAGAAGCAGTCTTTAACATTTTAGGATATAAAAATGACAGGGCAGGCCGCAGCATACTGAACAAGGTAGTCGAGACCGCCATAAACGTGGCCTCCAAAAATGGCAAGGGGGCGGGCGTCGACGTCAAAATCTGTATGATTGACAGTGATGCCGCCGCTAGGTTCTCCGATCTAGACGCCAAAAAATACGGCAAAAACTCCATCCTAGGAGAGGATGATTCGGATCTGTACAGCCAATCCGTGATGTTGCAGGCGTCAGATATTGCAGGATTTGACGCAAAAAGCGACGATATCGTCATGTGCAACCTGCTTGCACAGGCGTTTAATGGAGGGCTTGCCATAAAGCTAGGCATTGCAAGGGACGCCTCCGTAGATGACATTAAAAAGGTCATTGAAAAGACCGTGAGACTTGTTCCCTTCTTTACCCCGATCAAGGACGTGCCGATATGTGGCGAGTGTGGCTTTAAGGGTGAGGGACTAGTGGACAAGTGCCCGAGATGTAAATCGTCATATATTCTCTGAAATTCGTTAATCCGACCTAGGACCTGCCGTTTTCCCACTACCATCCGTGCCGATCTCCTACTAGTATTTTATGGCCGGAAACAGTATGCCCCCTAGAATCTGGCAGCGATCACGGCAGCCCCCCTGCCGATCATGCAGTCCGATTCATTTTAGATCGATACAAAAAAAGTTGAGCTGGTGATCCAATCATTTCGTAGATAATTTAATATGCAAATGATTTCTAGCGGTTATGGGGAGGATTATAATTGGATAATTCACAAATAGAGAGTTCTATCGGAGAGATCCGTAAGAGGAATGGAAAGGTTACATCCTTTAACAAGGATAAAATTTCTAATGCCATTTTCAAGGCACTAGCCGCCACATCTGAAGCCGATCGTGGCCTTGCAGACCAACTAACGGATGGTGTGCTCGAAAAACTGCTAAAGCAGGGGTTTTCAGCGTCCCGCCCTCCGAGCGTGGAGGACATACAAGACATGGTAGAGTCCACCTTGATTGAGAGCGGATTAAGCGAGATTGCCAAGGCATACATCCTGTACCGGCAGGAGAGGCGGAAGCTCCGCGATGAAAAGATGAACCTCATCAATACAAAACAACTTGATCCCGTGGCCAAAAAGTTTGATCTAAACTGCCTGCGCGTCCTGGCATCAAGGTACCTTCTGCGAAACAACAAAAACGAGATCATTGAAACCCCGACCCAAATGTTTGAGCGCGTCGCGCTCTTGGTTGGAATTGGAGACATGATGTATGACTCGCGCATCTTTGCAAGGGACGAGAACCATCCGCAAAACGTCGAGGAGGCCAAGTCATATCTTGAAAAGCTGGACAGCTTTGACTACAAGTTCAAAATCGGAGAGTACTACCTAAACAAGTACCACTTTCGATCTCTGATCAATCATTATGTCGCACTTGCAGGCAAAGGAATGATGAAGGTCAGCTTCAAGGACGTCCTTACATTTCTTGCATCAAAAAAATTCGACAACTATGGGGACAAGATCAAAGAATACTTTGACCTGATGATATCCCAGGACTTTCTGCCAAACTCGCCGACAATGATGAATGCGGGAGGCCGCCTAGGACAACTGTCTGCATGCTTTGTACTAGACATGCCTGACGACATGGAAAAAATCATGAAATCCACATCCGATGCCGCGTTGATCTTCAAGTCCGGCGGCGGGGTGGGAATAAACTATTCGGACCTAAGGCAGGAGGGCGACATTGTAGCTTCGACATCCGGGGTTGCATCAGGTCCGGTCTCCTTTATGAACATCATCAACACCGTCACCGAGGTCGTAAAACAGGGCGGCAAGCGCAGGGGCGCAAACATGGGAATCATTGAGGCATGGCATCCGGATGTTGAACGGTTCATTACGAACAAGACCGAGCCGGGCGTTTTGGAAAACTTTAACGTCAGTGTTGGGATATGGGAGGACTTTTGGAACGCACTTGTCAACACGGAGGACGGCAAATATATGCTGAGAAGCACACGTGACAAGTCGCCCGTAAAGGAGGTAAGTGCACACCAATTAATCGATCTGATCGCTTTATCTGCATGGAAGAGCGCCGAACCGGGACTGATCTTCTTTGATCAAATCAACAAATATAACGTCTTTGCCAAGGCACGCGGCGCACCACTCCGTGCTACAAACCCATGCGGGGAGCAGAGCCTTTATCCGTACGAGTCCTGCAACCTTGGATCGATCAACCTTGCAAATCTTGTAAAGCGCAAGGCCGATGGCGGGTATGAATTTGACTGGCAGAGGTATGAGGAGACGATCCGCAAGACCACGAGATTCCTTGACAACGTGATCGACGTCAACCATTACCCCGTTGAGGAGATCACCACGGCATCAAAGGATTCTAGAAGGATCGGACTTGGAGTAATGGGGGTAGCAGATCTTCTTTACAAACTACGAATCCCGTACAATTCCAAGGAGGGGTACGAGCTCCAGTCCAAGCTTTCCGAGGCGCTGACATACTATTCCATGGAAGAAAGCGTTGCACTGGCCAAATCAAGAGGCAAGTTTCCACTTTGCTCCAAGACGGAGTTCCCCGAGGGAAAGATTCCCGTCGCCGGATACTATGAAAAATCCGAAAAGGAGCATTCGTTTGACTGGGACGCGCTAATTGAGAAAATCCAAAGGCATGGAATCAGGAACGTTCTCACCACGACCGTGGCGCCGACCGGAACACTTTCCATGATTGCCGACTGTACAAACGGAATGGAGCCCACCTTTGCGCTGGTTTTTGAAAAACGCGTCACCGTTGGCAAGTTCTTCTATACAAACAAAGTCTTTGAACAGGTATTGCGTGACAACGGACTGTACAGCGAGGCGCTCTTGGCAAAAATTGCAGACAACTACGGCTCCGTCCAGGGGATGGATGAAATTCCCGACTGGATTCAAAGGGTATTTGTCACTGCCATGGACATTCACTGGGCCGATCACCTGATGGCACAGTCCGTGTGGCAGCAATGGATTGGCAACGCAATTGCCAAGACGATTAACATGCCTTACGATGTGACCGCAGATGATGTCAAGGCGTCTTACCTGCTTGCACACGAGCTGGGGCTCAAGGGAATCACCGTGTATCGTGACGGTTCACGGCACCAACAGGTGCTTCATATGACCAGTGAAAGCGCAACCAAGACCTTTGACGTGTCCCCAACCCGTTATGTTACAGACTTTGTAACCAACCACATCGGCAACTCGTACATCCGCTCCCAAGTCGACAATGCACTGCGCCTAAAGGTATCATCGGTGGAGGCCATTTCAGGCAAGCCTATAGTCAAGAGCGAGATTTCTGAGGAGAGACTCTGTCCCACATGCAAAAACAACCTTGTCTTTGTAGAAGGGTGCAGCATATGCATCGAATGCGGATACAGTGGATGCACATCCGGCTAGGATACACATCACAACTTTTTTACCCCCTTTTTCATTTTTGTACAGAGTGGACAGAAAAGCGCTCATAGGCATCTTGGTGATTACCGTTGCAATCGGCGCGTCAATGGCGCTTACGTTTCAGACGTTTGATGCGGCGCTCAATACCCAGATCAACAACCCAAAAATCGGCCTTGTCGTCAACTCGCCGACCTCTATACCTGACGTGGAACAGATCAGCAACATTTATGCGCAGGCCGCCTCGACGCACGCTGGGCGCAGTAACGTTTACGTGTTCTGGGATATTATCGAGCCGCACAAGGGCGAGTATGATTGGAAACAGTCCGACATATTGATGAGCCTGAACAAAAACAACAACCTCAAGGTGACACTTTATTTTTCACTAATTAACGGAAAAACCTTGGGCCCGTTCCCGGACTGGATTGGAAATCCGAACCTGATATCGGTGAACCCTGCACAGGTAGCATCCACCCTAGACGCGATTCTTACTAGGTACCACATTATTGATTCGGTGATCATTGCGGGGGAGGCCGACGAGCACTTTAGATACAACGAGCAAAACATTCCCGTATATAGGGAACTCTTCGAGCAGATATACGGGGAGCTAAAGTCCAAGCATCCGGACGTACAGTTTGGCAACGCTTATTCCCTGCATGGGGTAATAAACAAGGATCTGCGCCATATAGTGGCGGATCTTGACGTGGGCGACTTTGTTGGGTTTACCTATTTCCCGGTGGACTCTTTGAATGAGATCTCAAAGACTCCTGATGAGGCGGCAAAGGACCTAGAGTACGCCTTGGATCTTGCAGGAGACAAAAATGTTGGGTTTTTTGAGGTGGGCTGGAGCACGTCTGACTTTGTAAACGGGGGAGAGGCTGATCAGCAAAAATTCATCAGCAACTCGTTTGACTTTTACAATGAATATAGCCAGGAGATTGAATTTTTTACGTGGTACCGCCAGTATGATAGGCCTGAGGGAACATGCGCCGTCAGCACAGACGCGCATGACTCCAAGATCTCCATAACTGGCGGCTCTGGCCTTGGAGGCAACGAACATGTGGTTGAGCGCCTAAGCAGGTTTGTGTGCAACGCGGGCCTGATTGATTCGGAAGGAAATCCAAAACCTGGATGGGATGAATTTACTCGGCAGATAATGCAGAGCTACTGATGATGACCTCGCTGATCTTCGCCGAGTCCGCACTTGAGATCGTCCCGGATAATCTGCAACGACACAGATCCATAACTACATACGCAAGAAGGCTGGGCAAGCATCCATCTGAGATTCTACTGGACAACTCTTGGCACCATGCCGCAATGCGGGGGCTGGAAAACGAGATCAAGCGCGGCAGGCCTGACATCATTCACCAAAGCCTGCTGGCATCCACGTGCATTCCATTATACCATGAGCACAGGATCCAGGTTTACATCCATACCGTAGCTGACAAGGTAATTCGAGTGGGCAGGGGCGTAAACCTTCCAAAGAGCTACCACAGGTTCCAAGGCGTCTTTGAAAAGTTATTCCGGGATGCAAGCATCTCTGATGAATCTAGGATGCTACTAGACGTGCAAGATATGAAGCTCGCGAAACTTGTCGAGGAGATCGGCCCCTCTAGAACCGTCGGCCTGACTCGGGAGGGGGCCGGCAGCTCATGCCATGATGTCGCAGGCATGCTTGACGATGATGCGTGCCTGATTATAGGCGGATTTCAGAAGGGACACTTTGCCGAATCCACAAAAAAATCAATTGATGAGATGTATGGTGTGGACGAGGCTTCACTGGAGTCTCACGTTGTAGCAAGCAGAGTCCTTTACGAATATGAAAAAACGATTTTTATGTAGGATTTTGTGCTTGCTTTGATGTGCGGTCATAGTATAGCCTGGTAGTACGCTGGCCTTCCAAGCCCGTCACCCGGGTTCAAATCCCGGTGACCGCACCTGTACTAAAACAAATTTTTACGGGAACCGTGATTTAATATTATGAAGCCCGCGATCAAGCAAATTGCACTTGAAAGAATGCGAATTTTAATCTTCAACGCGGCATCCAATGCACGGAAGAACCCTCCACTTGCACAGCGGCAGGCCATGCTTGCAAGAAGAATTAGTACAAAATACAAGATCCGCATGCCATATGAAGTCA
Organism: uncultured Nitrosopumilaceae archaeon; assembly: GCA_964507825.1. Lineage (GTDB taxonomy): Archaea > Thermoproteota > Nitrososphaeria > Nitrososphaerales > Nitrosopumilaceae > JAWVZS01. The sequence continues at coordinate 41,195 of CAZDQM010000020.1, forward strand.
GGATGACATTCTGCAAAAAATGCAAGAGCTTCATCGCGCCCGGAGTCCATGCGCGAATCAGAACAGGAGGGTCCTCGGTCAAATCAATACGCATAACCTGCCGCTTTTGCGGGCATGTCTGCCGTAAAATATTGCCTTCATGATTTATAAAGCGACTGCCGGAATTTTGATCTAATGGCAAAGATATATGATGTTCCGGCTGATGCCCTCATCTCGGAGCTAGCCGAGATACTAAAGGGCGAAGATATTACGGCACCGGACTGGACATCCTTTGTAAAGACCGGGGTTCATGCAGACAAGCCCCCGCATGAAAGCGATTGGTGGCATACAAGATGTGCATCCCTACTGAGAAAAATTTACCTTTACGGACCCATTGGAGTTAACGAATTAAGAAAAGAGTACGGTGGCGGCAAACCGCGCGGATACGGGGCGGCAAAACACAGGGATGCTGGAGGGGCCATCATCAGGAACGCGGTGCATGAGCTAGAAAGGCTGGGCTATGTGGAAAAGGTTGAAAAGAAGGGCCGGATACTGTCAAAACAAGGGATGCAGAAACTTGACAGGCTTGCCACTGAAATTCTAAAAAGGATGGCCGCAGAAAATCCCATGCTCAAGATATATGCTTGAAATGCGATGAGTCTACCCAACACGGATGAATTTAACACTCGGGATGGCGCGGCCGGAGCGGATTTTAATGCGCAAAGGGAGATTGAGGCGCAAAAAGAGTTGGCCCTAAGACAAATCCTAGAGCCGGCAGCTAGGTCGAGACTGAACAATGTCAAGATGGTGAGACCGGAGCTAGCAAACGCAGTCGAAAACTACCTAATCGGGGCCGGGGCACAGGGAAAGCTGCCGTCCCCTATAACCGATGAACAACTAAAGCAGATCCTGCTGTCAGCGCAGCAACCAAAGCGTGACTTTAAAATCAACCGTGTATAAGGCAGGCTGATTCCACGCTCGGCACCGCATCATTTGCGCCCGCACGCCGGCATCACAATCACAAATTATAATTATGGGATTTGTGAGCCTGTACTTATGAAAGCAGTAGTGTATAACGAATACGCGCCAGATGATAATTATGCTAGTATCCTCAAAGTCCAGGATATAGACGATCCAAAACCAAAGCCAGATGAGGTTATTTTTACAAACAAGGCATCTGCCTTGAACTATAACGACATTTGGGGAATGAGGGGGGTCCCTGTGGCAGTCCCACTTCCACACGTGTCCGGCTCGGACGTGGCCGGGGACGTTATTGCCGTGGGCGATGATGTCACAAACTTTAAGGTTGGAGACAGGGTGGTGTCACATTCCAACCTTGCATGTCGTGTATGCAGTGCGTGTACTGATGGCAGAGAATTCGACTGCATAAAAAGGCAGGTATGGGGCTTTCAAACAGGCCCGCTATGGGGTGCCTACTGCGAACAGATTCACCTGCCCGAGGTCAACGTTTCAAAGATTCCAGACGGTGTCTCATATGACGAGGCGGCGGCAGCATCAATGACCCTTTTGACATCATGGCACATGCTAGTTGGTAGGGCTAGGATTAAACCCGGACAGACCGTACTCATCATGGGAGGAGGCTCTGGCGTGGGAAGCTTTGGGATCCAAATTGCCAAGCTATACAACTGTGACGTTATTGCAACTGCAAGCCCGGACAAACTAGACAAGTGTCTTGAGCTGGGCGCAGACTATGCGGTGGATCACCGAAAGGACGACTGGAGCAAGGATGTATTCCGGATATCCAAAGAAATCGCAAAAACAAAGGGCGAGGCCCCCGGTATCGATATTTCATTTGATCACATCGGCCAGACACATTGGAACAAGCAACTGACCATGCTAAAATATGGGGCGACTCTGGTCTCATGCGGTGCAACAACGGGCTATGACGCGCACACGGATTTGAGGCACATCTTCTTCAAGGGGACCAACATCCTAGGCTCTACGCAGGGAACCAAGGCGGAGCTTGATGCGGGCCTGTACTGGATGGGCAAGGGAAAGATAAAGTCCGCCATTGACTCTGTTTATAGCTTTGAACAGGCGGCAGAGGCGCACACCAAGATGCTAACTGGAAAGGGACTCTTTGGCAAAATCTTAATGAAGCCAGAGGGAGCCTAGCCACTTTATGACAGGGACTTTTCGTAGCATCATCTTTGTGCCTGGAAACAACCCGCGGTTTTTAGAAAAGGCAAAATCACTCGAGGCCGATATAGTCTGCCTTGATCTGGAGGATTCTGTTCCAATGCCTGAAAAAAACACGGCGCGCAAACTCGTACGTGAGTCACTTGAGCACCGCTCCCAGTACGGAACATCCGTCTTTGTGCGCACCAACGCACACGAGTCTGGAATGATCCGGGACGACATCAGAGAAATCATACACAAGGGAATTGACGGCATCGTGGTTCCCAAGGTAAACGACGCGGCAGAGCTGACATCAATAACGCGCGCGCTTGGGGCGGCCGAGAAAAAGGCGGGGATCGGTCCCGTTCCAATCATCCCGTCCATCGAATCTGCTAGGGGAGTAGTAAACACATACGAAATCTCCTCGTTCAACAGAGTCTGCGCCGTAATCTTTGGCGTGTTTGATCTATTAAATGACTTGGGGATAGAATACACAAAGCATCCAGTCGGGGCAGAATATTCGCGTGCAAAGATTCCAGTTGATTCGCGCGCGGCCGGTGTTCCTGCCATTGACGCGATCTGGCAGGATCTTGACGATGCAGGTGGACTGACTCGGGACTGTAAGATTGGAAAAAGCCTCGGCTATGCCGGGAAAAGCGTGATTCATCCCGATCAGATTAAAACTGTACACCGGATATTTCGTCCCAACAAGACCGAGATCAGCTGGGCTAGGAAGGTATGTGATGCATATCTGAAATCCGCCAAGGGGGGAAGGGGAGCCGCGGTCGTTGAGGGAAAGATGATTGACGAGGTCCACTACAAGCAGGCAAAGGCGCTACTTGAACTAGCCGGACGCGCATGACATGAGTTTGGACGGGTATTTGTTACTGAGACAACCATAAAGGCAACGTTGCCCTAGGAATCTGTGATACAATTGGCTGACGACCTTGATCCCCTTGCCGTCATTACGCGGATGTTTGAAGCAGAAAAATTCGAGGATCTTATCGTGTTCTGCAAGAAACTCTTGGATCGTGATCCGAACAATCCCCTTGCATTGCAAAACATCTCGACGGCGTTTTTAAAAGTCAAAGAGTATGCAGCTGCCATTGAATACTGTGATGCCGTACTTGAAAAGAGCCCTACCGACGAGCATGCATTGCACAACAAAATCCTGGGCTTGGAGGGAATGCGGCAATTCGACGGGGTGATCAGATGCGCAGACGACCTTTTATCAGTTGATCCGGGAGATGTTTGGGCGCTAAATACCAAGGGCCTTGCATTAAACGAGCTCGACAGGCACGAGGACGCATTAAATATTTACGAGCAGGTCTTAAAATCCGATCCAAAAAACATCACGGCATTGTTGAACAAGGCAAACTCCCTGGGCCTTTTAGGCGAGTTTGAAGAGGCGGCAAAAACCTACGACCTTGTACAGCAGGCCGACTTTGAGATACCCGGAGTGTCTGAGGCCAAGTCATACATGTTCTCAAGGATGGGACTAGAAGATGAGTCGTTCCTTGCGGCGCAGGGGGTTTTGATAAAAAGGATGCAAAAGTTCAAGGATGATGCAAGGGCGAACAAATGTTCCGTGTTCCATCAGTTCTGTTGCGAGGAGTTTGACTCTACAAGTCAAAAAATCGGCAGGACGCCGTAGGTCATTTTATAAGGTAAGGACTGAAATTATGATCATGTTTACCGGTATCGTAGAGGGTGTCGGCAGGGTAAATAAAGTATCCAAGAGTACAGCGAATCGGAGTGCAGTCGAGGTGACAGTGGATCTTGGCAAAAGCGCGGACAAAATAAAAATCGGCCAGAGCGTGGCGCTCAACGGGGCGTGCCTGACCGTCACGAAGGTGGATAAAAGCCAGTGCAGCTTTGAGATGATTCAGGAGACAATAAAGAGGACCAATCTAGGAGGCATCAAAAGGGGTGGCATGGTAAACATAGAACGGAGTCTAAGGGCCGGGGACCGGCTTGAGGGGCATTTTGTCCTAGGCCACATTGATGGCACCGCCACTATAACCAGAATCCAAAAAAAGCCCAAGGAGGTTCAATTCTGGATTGAGCTTCCAAAAACGCTGGCTGGTTACATAGTCAAAAAGGGCTCGATTGCAGTCGACGGCATAAGCCTGACCGTGGCTACCGTACGGGGGACGACGGCATCAATATGCCTTATTCCGCATACCATCGAGGTTACGAATTTCAAGACAAAAAAGGTAGGCGACAAAGTTAATATTGAAACCGACATTCTTGGCAAATACATTTTGTCACGAGGATAGTAACCTACTATTTTGTTGGTAACTACCAATTTTTTAGTAATCCTTATAACTAGAGCGTCAGCGGCTTTTCATATGGGCATGCGCTCGGCAATAGACTCGTTGAGGCGCGGGGAATTTGTCCTTCTTTATGATTCAGAAGGCAGGGAGAATGAGGTTGACATGGTTGTCGCGGCACAGTTTGCGACCCCGGAACATGTTGCAAGGATGCGGCAGCATGCGGGGGGGCTGCTCTGCCTTGCAGTCGACCGGTCGTTTGCAGACAAACTCGGCCTTCGATACATGCACGATATTTTGGGCGGCTCGCTGTCTCCAGAGAGCCGTGAAATGATCATGGGACTTGCCCCTTACGGGGACCATCCGACATTTTCAATCAGCATAAACCATTATCAGACATACACCGGCATTACCGATAATGATAGGGCGGCCACAATCCATGAGATGGCAAAGCTGTACAGCGTGGAGAACCCACGAAAAAAGTTCATCTCATCGTTCAAGACCCCGGGCCACGTTCCACTGCTTATTGCCGCCGAAGGCCTAGTGTCCCAGCGTCAGGGACACACGGAGATGTCTGTATACATGGGGAAGATCGCGGAGCTCGTGCCGATTGCCGCCATATGTGAGATGATGGATGCGCAGACATATTCTGCGCTGTCTGTGGAAAAGGCGCATCAATACTCGAAGCAAAACGCAATACCGTTCCTAGACGGGAGGGAACTGCTAGAATACTCTAAGGTGCACTGATCTTGAACATTGCCTTAGTGATTGCGGAATTCAACGAAGAGATAACGTCCCGCATGCGGGCAGTCGCACATGAGCGGGCAGAACAGTTGAGCCTTAATGTAAAGCACGTAGCATGCGTGCCGGGATCCTACGACATGCCGATAGTAGTCGATGCGCTACTCCAACGACAGGACATTGATGCAATCGTCACGCTTGGCGCCATAATCAAGGGGCAGACCAAGCATGACGAGGTGATATCCCACGCCACGGCGCGGACGCTCTCGGATCTATCCATCAGGCACAAAAAGCCAGTCTCCCTTGGAATCTCAGGGCCCGGAATGCAGCAAAGGCATGCATATGCCAGAATCCGTCCGGTTGCCGAACGCGCGGTGGATGCAGTATTAAAAATCTCACAGGAGCTGAAAAAAATCCCAAAATGATCCAGATGACCATAATGAAGATCACCGGATACGGTCCGTGGACGCTTACCCTAGGTAGCGACCGAGAGCACCAGCTGCAGATGCTCCAGGCGTCCATGTATCGTGAGATTCAGGACATGTTTTCCAGAAAAAACAGCTTGGCCTTCCTTAATCGCAGTGATGAATACTTTGCGGCAACCAACGGCCTGACGATTCAGGATCACGTTGCAATACAAGAGCATTTAAGATCAAAGTTTGACCTGCGCCTTGAAATGTCGATAGGACGCGCCAGCACTCCGTTTGAAGCAAATCTAGATGCCTTTGATGCAAACAAGTCGGGTATGTTGCTAGACGAGGAACACGACATCTACGGGCGGGCAGGCAGCTCGCCAGACGAGCAGACTACGATCATGCACATGGATGTGGAGAACCTTTCATCCTCGCAAAAAACCATGTCACCTTATGAGATCTCTAGTTCAATGTTCTCGCTTTTGGCAGAAATGTCTTCGTTCTTTATGGAAAGAGACTCTCTGACATTTTTTCTGGGAGGTGACAACTTTATGATCGTAACACACGGTGATTCAAGGTCGTTTGCAACGGAGTTCATTGATCTGGCCAAACAAAGGCATGACATTGCCCTGAACTGCGGAATTGGGCGCGCCAAGACCTCTAGGGACGCGGCCAGACTTGCAACAGAGTCCCTTGATACCATACGTGCAATACGGGATTCACATGGTGCCAAGCCCTCGATTTATGAGATGGCATGCTGATAAAAAATACAAGCGCGTTATTGGGACACGACCTTGAATATGTTGAACAGACAAGAGTCCGTGCCGGCGGCACGTTTTCTGGAATTGGCGCCGGCCTGCGTCCTCGCTCCGGGGAGGAGACCCTAGACTGCGAGGGCCTCTTGATGATTCCGGGGCTGGTAAACTGTCATACGCACGTCGGTGACTCTATAGGAAAGGACGTGACGCTAAACGACTCTGTCGACAATAAAATACACCCTGTTTTTGGCGCGAAATCAAAAATCCTTTCCACCACGGATTCGGGACACCTTGTATCTTTTATGCGGAGCACGTGCCAGTCGATGATTCAAAAGGGAATCACGACATTTGTTGACTTTAGGGAAGGCGGCACGGAAGGCGTGTCGCTTTTAAAAAAGGCAGTCTCTGCACTGCCAATCCGGACGATAATTCTGGGAAGAACCGGGCAGTATCATGACGCAAGGCAGATTCGTTCCAATGAAAGGTTTCCAAGATCCAAGGTGGGGGAGCTTGATTCCCTGCTTGGGGCGTGCGACGGGCTGGGAATCAGCGGGGCAAATGAGAACAGTACGGCGCAGCTCCGGCTTTATTCTAGGACGGCAAAGCTTCGTGCAATACATGCGGCCGAGACTAGGGCAAGCATCTCTACATCAAAAAAAATGACGGACAGATCCGAGGTGGAACGCGCCCTTGAGGCAAAGCCGCACTTTATGGTCCACATGACGTATGCAAGCCCAAGCGAGCTAGACGCGGCCGCCAAAAGGATCCGTGGAATAGTTGTCTGTCCTAGGGCAAACGCCTCCCTAGCGGAGGGCATACCGGACATCGAACTGATGCTCAAGTCCGGTGTGAATCTAGCGCTTGGAACGGATAATGTAATGATAAACTCGCCTGATATGTTTCGTGAAATGGACTATATCTGGAAGGTTACCATGGGCCTCAAAAGGCGCAGGATTGATCCCCGGATAATTTTACAGATGGCGACCGTCAACGCGGGGCGGATTCTGGGCAAAAACGTGGGGGTGATCGACCGTAACATGCTTGCAGACGCGGTATTCTTGGACAAGCATGCCATTGATCTTGAGCCCATGCACAGTCCGCATGCCTCTATAGTTCACCGAGCTTCTGAAACCTCGGTCCGTGCGGTGATGATTGGAGGGAGGATCATTCATGGCAGGATCTAGACCCACCGTAATCATCTCGGCGGCAATGTCAGTTGACGGCAGGATTGCGACAAAAGGCGGGGATTCGAGGATCTCTTCTAGAAAGGATCTAGTACGCGTGCACAAGCTCCGCTCTGAGGTTGATGCAATACTGATCGGTGCAAATACGATGCGCAGGGACGACCCACTCCTTACCGTACGGCACACCAAGGGAAGAAATCCGACGCGTATCATATTGGATTCACGCGGGACAATCCCGACCAAATCAAGAATAATTCATACTGCCAAACGAGTCCCTACGATAATTGCAGTATCTGAGTCCATCCCCAAAAGGAACCTGGATCGGCTTGAGCGCCTTCCTGTGGAGATAATGGTCTGCGGCGACGGGCGAGTAGATACCAAAAAGCTACTAAGGCGTCTTGCCTCAAGGGGTATTGGAACCCTGCTAGTGGAGGGCGGGGGGGCGACAAACTGGGATTTTATAAAAAACGGCATCTTTGACAGGCTTGTCATTACCATATCCCCAAAAATCATCGGGGGGGCGGGCGCGATATCGCTGGTACAGGGCTCTGGATTCCCCCGCATTAAGGGATCACCTGAGTTGCGCCTAGATGAGGTGAAGAAAAGCGGAGACGAGCTTGTGTTACATTATTCAAAAAGCACGGACTGAACCCGGGGTGCAAAACGGGCCATGATTACACGTAACTTTTACCCATATGTTGGGTGGTATGGGACGCATTGCGTGCAAAAAGTGTAACTCTATTATGCGCCGGGCGAATCACATATACCATGCACCTGAGGGATTCCATCCATGTCAACTATATCGTTGAGAAGGGATCACGACCTCATAGACAAGGTGCTCCGAGCCATGAAGTCCACCGTTCAAATGCTACGCGACGGCAAGCATATTCCGGAGCCAATCTTGGCGCAGGTGATTGATTTTTCGAGCAACTTTACGGACGTCTGTCACCATGGCAAGGAGGAGGGCTCGTTGTTTCCGTCACTGGAAAGGGCCGGGATGCCCAAGGACACGGGACCGATTGCAATGATGTTGATGGATCACCGCCGGCAGAGGGAAATTGCCAGTAACATGGCCGATGCCGCAAAACAATACATTGCCTCCGGCGATCCGGCAGGCCTGATTGTAATCATGGAAGAGTACATCTCCCATGTTACCGAACACCTGTGGAAGGAGAACAATCGCCTGTTCATGATGGCCGAGGCCCGGTTGCAGCATGTTGCATCGCAGGTGGACCGGGAACTTGGGGAAATTGAGGATGCCAAGCTGGAGGAAATCGGCAAGTCACGCCAGCATTATGAGGATCTGGCAGACAGTCTGGAAAAGCACGCGTCTGACAACTAGGTCAGAATATCTGCTGCATGTCTTTTTTAATATCGATGATCTTTTTCTGGTATGCCTTTTTTGATCTGGCATTCTTTTTGAGGTTTAGGACTTTGCCGCACGAGGTACACTTGAACATGTCCTCAAGCGCGGTCTCAAACGTCACCCTAGAACAATCCTCGTTTCCACAGTGGTAGAAATCCGAGGACTCTTCATAATCAAGTCTTTGTTGCAATCTTTCTTGGATCTTTTTCTTTTGACTTTCGATGAAGTTCTCCACCTCTTCCCTTCTAGTTCTCCACCTGTACACGAACCACCCCTTTCGTTCATCCTTTACCCTAATTCCGGTAATTAGGGATTTTCCAAAAAGATCGTAGAGGACCTTTCTTACCATGTTGATCCTAAGGCCCGTAGAGCTTGCTATCTCCTCATCGGTGGCGTCCTCTGCCTTGAGAAGTGATCTTGCAACCTTGAGATACTCGTCGCCCCCGATCATGGCTGCGATTCTTACAAAGGGATCCTCGTACTTGTCGACCAATTATTATTCTTTCCAGAGTCCTGTATTAATCCCTTACCCGGTATGCTACAACCTATACAGGAATTAATTCCATCATTTGATGGCGCGTCCGGCTTGCCGGTTACGAGTGCATGTTGTTATTGGGCGTAATTAGAAACGTGCGGCATTGCGGGGGGTCATGAGCCACTATTTAGGACGTTTTTACCCCTGCTTTCTGGCACGATGGTTTTTTTTGCGCCTTTGAATTTTTTGTCAAACTGCCTACCGTCTTGTATCCTGTCAAGCAGAACTGCTAGCGCACCTATCTCTGAATGCGGCTGGCTTGCAACTGCCACATTGTATTTTGCCATCGTGTATACGTCCCTTGGGACCTTTTCTGCCCCCACGATTATCAGGATCTTCTCCTCCCCTGCAATCTGCTTGTCTATCTTGTGAACTAGCTCCCCGTACATTGTCAGGTGCACGGCGGCAAAACCCTCCTTGATTTTTGCCCTGAGCAGTTTCTTCCATCCGTCAATTACGACCAACTTGAAATCTCCCCCCCATGTGGCGTTGATCCTCTCTATCGTATCCTTGATCTCCGGATTGACCTCGTCCATGTAGATTCGTGATGCTCCAAGCGCCCTCGATACCAGCGCAACATGGGTAGTCGCCCTGTCGTCCCGGACCAGCCTCTGTCCTATTCGCAATACCTCGATCTCCATGGCCATCTTACCTTGCGCCGTGTGCCGTGTCGCCGGGATAATGCGCACTGATGACGTCCCTGATTAGAGTTTTCAACCCATCGAGTCCCGCACCCGTCTCTGCTGATACCGTGATGCATTTTCTTGCATTATCCAGTCCAAGATCTGCCATCTTGTACCTGATGTCTTGAGGGTTTGAGAGGTCGGACTTGTTCAGGACGAAAATCACGCGATCCATATCAACGCCCAGATCGTCTATCGTCTTTTTACAGCTGCGGAATTTTTTTCGAAGGTGGGTGATGGTATCGCCTACATCTATTACGACGATCACTGCGTCCGAATAAAGCATCTCTTCGAGCGTAGACCTGAACGCGTCAATCATGTATGCCGGAAGCTTGCTGATAAAGCCGACCGTATCTGATATCAGGAATACATCATTACCAACCCCCAGCCTTCGTATGGTGGTGGACAGCGTAGTGAACAGTTCCTCACCCTCCTCCTTCTGCTCTCCAGTCAGCGCGTTGAACAACGTGGTCTTTCCTGCAGACGTGTATCCTGCAAGTGATACGGTCCTCAATCCTTGCTTTCTTCTCCCCTCTCTGTGGAGCTTGCGCTGATTCCCGGCCTTTTCGAGCTTTTTCCTTACATACTGCATCCTGTGCCTGATATCATCGTGATATGTATCGACCTCAAACTTTCCTATTCCCATGAATCCCGGCTGCTCGCCAATCTTTGCTAGGCGCACCTTCTCCCTTGCACGGCCCATCTCATACCTCATCTGCGCCAGCTTTACCTGCAGCTTTGACTCCGAACTCGACGCCCTGATCTCGAAAATCTCTAGGATTAACGACTCCCTGTCCAGGATGTTTCTGTGAAGCTTTGATGCTAGGTTGTAGTTCTGACTCGGTTTTAGAATCTCGTCATACACTATGACATCGGGCCTGATCTTTTCTGCAACGTCTTCCAACCGGCCCATTATCTCCTCACTGATGCCGTATTTTGGTCTGAGCAGATAATCTTGCTTTATGATGTAATCTACACGGTATCCTGCCGCATCACAGAGTGATCTTGCCTCGCTTATGGCGTCATCATTGTCGTATGTGATTAGAATCGATGATTTCATTTCCTACTTTCTCATGATATTACATGCTATATTTGGCGGGGGATTTACTGAGTAAATTATACGTGCTGTATCTTGGAGCCCAAAACCACCCGTGTACGCGCCCCCCCTGATCTGGCATTGCTGATACCTGTACGCGCCGGCATCCTGCAATCTTGTATCATGGCCCAAGTTCGCATGCCCTAGATTTACTTTGTCAGGTTCACGCCATGCCGGCTCTGATACCTGTACGCAACCTGCATCTGAGTCAGGGAAATTACATTCAATTAAAGTGAAACTGGTCATTTTGGCCACATCTGCGTTCAACCCTCCCAAAAACCATGACGCGGTCACGCCCTCTATATGGTGATCCCGGCCGGGCAGGTTACTGGCATTCATTAGTGTCATGGGCTGGTTGTGGGCGGACAAAAATTAGGGTTTCCTTAGAAGGGCTTTTTCGATGTTGATGTTAAGTACAATTTCTGCAATGTCGCTTGCGTATTCCGCGATTCTCCTGATGTTTTCAGTCACTCTCTTGACCCTGAACAGGGTTTCCTCGTCCCTGAGGTTCTTGCATGCATCCATGACGTTTCTTTCAAACCTTGAGATGTCTTGCGTCTTTATGATCGTCTTTTCGGCCTGGACATAATCTTCCTTGAATAATGCCAAGCATGACTCATCTAGGACCTCTATTGCAAAGTTACTCATCTCTTGGATCTCTTCTAGGACTCCACCCTTGAGTCCCTTTTTGAACTCTAGCATGTCCTTTGCAATAAAGGCGGCATGATCTCCGGTCCTCTCTATGTTTTTCACCACGATTCTGTATCCGAGACAGTTTCGCGCACTGTCTAGTCCTATCTCTTCTAGCATGTGCTCGTTTTGAATGGCAATCTTGATCTGCCTAATGATGTAGAATCCGAATCTGTCTACTTCATCATCCATGTTGATGACCTCCTCGGCCAGATCTAGGTTCTTCTCCTTTACCGCTAGGACGGCATCGCCTAGCATTGATTTTGCCAAGTGAATCATTCTCTTAAACGCGCCATCGATTGAAAGCTCGGTGAGGTTTATCAGGACTTGGATTGTGATGCCTCCAGTAGAGTCTGAAATAATTTCAGCGCCCATCAGAATCCTCTTGGCCGCATCTTTGACCATGGTTCTCTGCTGCGGATCAAGGCGGCCTTTCTTTGGTTTTATGTTGATTGTCTTGAACCCTAGCAGGTATAGCGAGATTAGTTTTCGAACAACCGCGGACGTCTCCTCATCCGTACCAATCTCTATTATCGCATCATCCTTTTGCTTTGGCGCGGTGTGATGCTTGACGGGATACACCTGCAATCCTATGGAGCCGTTCCTCTGCATCCTGATTTGATCACCTTGTTTTAGGCCTAGTTCTGTAACCCATTGTTTGGGGAGGGAAACTATGTATGAAGACTTGCCGGTAAACTGGATCTTTCTAGTCTCCTCTACCTCCTCCATGCGCTGTAAACCTGAAATGATCTATATAGATTATTCACTATGTCATGCTTTCCATTGAGCTAATATGTAGAAAAAAACTGCAAGAATCATGGACACGTTTGAAAAGCTCAAGCAAACCATTGATGCCCTGTTTGGTAGCGGCGTCTCCCGCCATCTGCCTAGGGACGTTAAAATGACATTTTCAAGAAAAACGGGCAGGCTCAAAAGTGTTTTTTACAGGGATACCCTGCTTTGTACCCTGAGGATTGACGGGGGACTAGCAATCACGCCTAGGTTCGCACAAATGCTTCTTAAAAGTAAAAAGTTTCGGGAAAACTGCGTGGAGGTGACCGAGGATGCCAAGCCGTTCATTGAGGATGGGCGTTCAGTATTTGCAAAACATGTGACATGGTGCGGTAAAAACATCCGGATTTCAGCTGACACACCGGTATTATACCAGGACAAGGTTATTGCCGTGGGAAGGGCGGTTTTATCGGCCGAGATGATTGCTGATTTTGACAGAGGCGTAGCCGTAAGGGTCCGGGATAGTTTAAAAAGTCAGACGGGGGCTAAAGAATAGCATGATGCGAGGAGGTAATCGTCAGATGAGAAGGATGATGGACAAGATGGGCCTTGACATGCATGATCTTCCAAATGTGCAAGAAGTCATCATCAAGACCGACAAAAAAGAGATCATAATCACCAAGCCCTCGGTCACTGAAATGCAGTCCAAGGACAATACGATTTTTACGATCACCTCCGACGGTTATGAGGAAAAGGAGCTGGAGGTTCCGATATTCTCTGATGATGACATAGACCTAGTGTGTCTTCAAGCTAATGTGGACAAGGAGCGTGCAATCGAGGCGCTCACTGAGGCAAAGGGCGATCTGGCACAGGCTATCATGAACCTGACAACCGGTTGAAGGTTTAATTATTGGCACGGGTGGATTTTGACTAGATGAGCGTGGCAGAATCTCGGGTTGCTGGAATTGTAAAGGCCCTGTCATCCTTGGAGGATGATCTTGACTCTTTGAATGCTAGGATATCGGACGTCCAGAAATCCATCAATTCAAAGACCCAGTCAGAGTTGACCGCCTTGAGGGAGAAAACCCGGGAAATGGCGACCTTGGAGGCCGAGTCCACCATCAACGCGGCAAAATCTAGGGCCGAATCCGAGGCCGCGCAGATTGCCCAGGACGGAGAGTCACGTCTGGTCAAGACACAGTCTGCCATTGATACTAGTTTTGATGAGGCAGTTGAGATCGTTGTGTCAACTGTTTTGAAGGCATAGACCTTTAATATACAACGTGGCCTGCAAAATATCGATCCGTTAAACCTTATCCGCATAGGGGTGGCAACCGCGTATGGGAGGCCCTACTTCAAGTTCTCTAGCGCGCTTGGTCGGCTAGGACTCCGCTTTGACTCTCTTATTCCCGACGAGATACCGAATTATACTGGGAATGTCATTTTTACCACCACTGATGAATCCCCGCAAAATTGCAACGTCCGCCTAATACGCGAGGAGGCATTTGATCAGCACTTGACGGTCATCCGCGGGATGCTTGTACAGACGCTTGACAATCGGTTCGAGGAGCCAAATCTTGTCTTTGGGGTGGATCCGGGAAAGCGCATTGGTTTGTCCGTTTCATATTATGGGCGTGAGATCGAAGGCTCCATCTTTTCATCAGTTGATCAACTAGTCCTTCACATGATTGAGGTCTTGGGAGGGCTGCGGGCAGAGCGAAAGATCGTCAAGATTGGAAACGGCAAGATGCATATTGCCAAACGGATCGGAACCCTATTGAATCTCAGGTATTGTTCGGCGTTTGAGCTTCACATTGTTGATGAAAGTGGGACTAGCGTGAAGAGCAAAAACTACAACCAGGGAGGCAAGCGGGACGTACTTTCTGCCAAATTCATTTCAAAGCGGGACGGGTTTGCAAGACATGTACTGCCATTGTCCATGATCGGATAGGCCCCGCCGACTTGGATGCCGCCCTATATGCGTCACGTGTTTTGAGGATGCGTCTTTTACGTGCATACAGAGCCTGCATCATGATCGCGCCCAATTCGTGGAATTATTCTGTTTAATAAGGTGATTTGCGGCGCGTGACAAGACAACTGCATGCCTAAAACGCGTAGGCTTTCTGGCTGGGACATAATTCTGTAATCGCAAAAACAGCTATAGATATTTATACAACATTTAGATGTTTTATGATGATTTATTTTAACAATATTGTATTTAATTAAGAAACCCATGAAATTTTTAATTAATTTTTGTAATAATTAGCGATCCATGCTTATATAGTTACATTTTCTACAATATTACAGAGAAACAATGACATGTAAAGGAATTTGTGTAAGATACAAAGCTCAAAAACCTGTTGGAACCGGCAGATATGCCTCGGGTCAAAGACGATGTCAAATCTGTGAAATCTTCATCAAATGGGAGGGCCTGTGGTGTCCCTGCTGTGGATACAGACTTAGGACCAAACCACGAAACTTAAAGTACAAAGCAAAACTCCGCGCGAGAGTAGAGGCCGACTCCAAGGAAGAAGCAATAACAGTTGATACATAAAAGAAATTCAATGCAATGGCTTTTCCATCTGCTTTTTTGAAAAAAAGTACCAGTGTAGGTGATCGAATGTTTCAGGTGCAAAGTCTGAGATTCGAAAATGGAATCTTTGTGTCTGTGACCGAGGGGGATGAAAAGATAGGATCCATGGTGGTCTCACTGGCAACGGGACCAAAACCCGTCACTACTACAGTGATTCCGGCCAAGACCGGATCCCTTTTCCTTAGATTAACAGCGGAAAAAATCAGCACGGCGATCCGCGGTATAGCCATAGTCTCAGTCAGCGCCAAAAATGAGATTGACGTCAATTCTGCAAAGGTTATCATGAGCGATGTTATGGATATGGTACGCAATGTCTGATCTTCGAAGCTACATCTCTTCAATCAGGAAAAGCAGGGATCTCAAGACGATCAAAAAACCCGTCTCTGTCAAATATGAGATTGCCTCAATCACTGCTAGGACAGATGGCCTCCACGCGATACTCTTTGAAAATATCAGGGAAAGCAAATTCCGCCTCGTGGCCAACCTTGTCGGCACAAGAAAGCGCTTTTCCCGGGCGGCCGGCGCGGATGAACACGCAATACATCAAAAAGTGTTGGAGGCAATAGCTCGCGCAAGCAGACCCAAGGTGGTTCCAAGGGCGCAGTTTGCAGAAAATCATTCCAGAGACGCAAGCATCCTTCCGGTTGTAACTCATTTTGAGAAAGAGTCTGGCCCATTTATCACGTCATCAATCGCATATGCAAAAAACCCCGAAACGGGAAGACAAAACTCCTCATTTCACAGGATGATGCCGATTGACGAAACCCATTTCTCAATACGCATGGTTGAGGGCCGGCATCTTCACAGGTGCTTTGAGGATGCAAGGGCGCATGGGGAGGACCTTCGCGTTGCAATCACCGTGGGAGTTCATCCTGCCATCTCCATTGCTGGCGCATACCAGCACGAATGGGGCAAGGACGAACTGGACATTGCAAACTCACTGCTTGGGGGCAAGCTTACCCTTGCTAGGGCGCCTTGGTCCGGGATGAACGTTCCAGCTGGCGCAGAAATTGTAATGGAGGGGAGAATTCTTAGGGACAAGACGAGTACGGAATGGATGGTTGAAATGCTTCAAACGTATGATCACCCTAGAAGGCAGCCCGTCTTTGAGTTGGAGAACCTGTATTATAGAAACGACCCAATATTTCATGACATATTATCCGGATACGCTGAACACCGGCTTTTAATGGGAATGCCAATAGAGTCAAAGCTTTATGGGCAAATTAAAAAGGCGCATCCACATACCTTGGCCGTTTCGATGACTGGCGGCGGGTGCAACTGGTTACATGCAGTAGTACAAATCAGAAAAAAGTCTGCCTCTGATGGAAAAAGAATCATCAAAAAGGCGTTTGCAACGCATCGTTCCCTCAAACAGGTTATCGTTGTTGACGAGGATATCGACCCCAACAACGCCGAAGCTGTCGAATATGCAATGGCAACTCGATTCCAGGCCGATCGGGATCTCGTAATCGTCAAAAACGTGCGCGGCTCAAGCCTGGATCCATCTAGCAACCAGCGGAGTCTCAAAACCGCCAAGATGGGGATTGATGCAACGCGTCCCCTGAATAAGAGACCAGAAGGATTCGAACTAGCGCGAATTCCACACCGGGGTAAAAATGATCTTGGGGATTATTTCAAATAGCAGTATATCATATACAATACGTTGGTAGAAAAGTCCGAAGCATCATTTAAGAAAATGCTCAAGGATATGAGTGACGACCAGGTAAAGCAGTACTACAAGGATCTGGAATGGACCGCGTTCCCGGTTCTTATCATGAAGGAGTACCAGAAACGGTTCAACGCCCAAAACTCTAAAAAGATAATCGACCGTCTCAAGGTTCAGACGGAGATTGCCAAGCAACAGTCCGACGTTTTGCGCAAGATTGCGACTACCAAGGGCGGCGAGATCAGCGCCAAGCTTGCAAAGCATGCATCTGATACCGTGTCCTCCGGGGTAAGCACTGCCAAGAAGATGGCCTACTCGCCTGAAAAGCGCCTTGAAATCCTAGAAAAACTTGCGGCACTAAACAAGAAGGGAATCATCAGCAACAAGGAATTTCAAGACAAAAAGAGCGAAATTCTCAGGAAAATCTAGGACGGTCGTCTTTACAATGTCCCATTTTTTTTGACATAGCAATCATTTTAATTGCCGATTAATACATGGCATATCATGTCAAGTGATGCACCAAATGAATGGGAAAAATTATGGAAGGATTATAGCGCGTCGCTTGAGGCCTGGCGGAGGGCCTTTGACGGGGTTTTAAGGGCAAACTCCGAGATGCAGGCGGCGTTTACTGCCGTAATGAAAAAGGCTTCTAAGGAATCCGACATGGAGACCATGAAGCGGTTCGGGGAAAACTGGCAAAAGGCAATGAGTGATGCGGGTACGCGGCCGATGCAGGAATTTTATGATTACTGGCAAAAGGCAATGGGTCAGTCCGGCAACGGACTAGAACAGATTGCACAATCATGGCAGAAATCATTCTTTGATGGCGGAGTTGAATCCATGAAGGCTTATGGCGACACGATGAAAAAGTTTGCCGAGACTTGGAATTCAATGTGGCCGCAAAAATAAGTCACGCGTTGAAAACTTCCCTTTCAAGCAGCTTTGTTATCATTTTTTTCATTCCGTCAAACTCCATCCTGTCGCCGTCATCAAAAGTGTCATATGATCCTGCAAGCGAGTCGAGCTTGTTCTTTGCATCCGTCAGGAACTTTCTAATATCATGCTCATCGATGTCCGAAATGTCGAAAATCACCGTGTTGCTTCCAAACAGGTTCCCGTCAGAATCATACAGGCTAGTTGCATCAAGTATTACCTGAAATTCCGTGCCATCATGTTTTTTAAATGTCAGCCTGTTGCCCATGACCTCCCCGGTCTCAAACCATGCCTTGAGTGACTCGTTCATTTCCTCATGCCTGTCTGCCGGAACGTGCTCAAAGACCGTCCTGCCTAGTATCTCACGCTTGGCATACCCTAGCTTCTGGGCGTACGTGTCGTTGCAGTCTAGTATTATTCCGATGGAATTGATTCTTCGCCACATGATTGGGGCATTGTAGATGACTCTGAGAAAATCCTGGGACATCTTACTCTGTTTTGTACTTGGAACTCTCTTTTAGCATTTTTGCCAGATCCTTAAAGATCTCATTTATGCTTACGTCTATTAGGTTGATCGTAGCGTTATCCTGCACGATCTGTTTTTCAAATTTTTCCTTGATTGCAAATGAGACTGACGACCAGTGAAGTGTACCATTCATCTGTTCAACCGCTACGGAATCTGTGGTGGGAAAATTCGCAGGTGAGAAGACGACTCCATCGGCCCACTGTATGGTTGGAATTCCCCCGCCTGATGATTTTGCGTTAAACGCAATCTGGTTTGTCCACTCGTCAAATTTGTACTCGACGACTTCGTGGATTACCAGCTTTTTCCATGGCAGAACTTGAATATCCAACATGTATCTGAGATGGTACAGCTGAATTATAGTTTTGGGTTATTGGCACGTGAACCTCACCTGGGCGCGGGGGCATGTTCATGCTGATCTACAAGCACGTCGTGCGGCCTGATCGGCGGCCTCGGCCAAAAACCTCACTTGGTACACCTGAAACATTAGTGCTTATTTACTGCCTTATTGACGTATGTTTAAATGGAAAAATGGGCCGATTGCCTTGTATCTGCCGTTTCATATAATCCGGACAGGGAGATCACCGGTGTTGAGGTACGCGAGGACCTTGGCGGCAAAATGGGCCCGGTAGAGATTATCGACAAGCTTACAATGTCACACAACATGCGGAGGGGCAAGACCTACGCCACAATCACCAAAATGCTTGACTCCTGGAAGAGGGGGCGTGAGATCCATCTGTACCTGATAAACGGCAACCCGTTTCTTAGAATTGACAAGAACAAGGTCAGCCTAGACAACCTAGGGGATCTTCCGGACATCGATTATACCAAAAAGGTAGAACCCCGACTAGACAGCACGGCCGGCGCCGATGACAAAAAGACCGTTACACTGCCCCCGCCGACTCAACCTAGGGCACCAGAACCGCACGTGGAGCTCAAGTCCGATGTCCAGTCACCGCTAAAATCTGAACCAAAAGAGAAACCGGCATCCCCGCACGGAACGCTTCCTGCAGCAGGCGAGATTGAAATACCGTTTGAGGATATACAACCCGACCCTATTGCAGACGCGCCCGATCCAGAACCTGCAAAACCCACGGAACACCCTAAGGAGAGATCCGAGATGAACTTTTTGGATTATGAGCGGGATTATCTTAGAAGATTAGAGGAACAAAAAAAACAAGACGAGCTTACAACGCAGGCTAGAGTTAAGAAAGAACGGCAAATCGTGGAGATTGAGCGACGGGCTAGGCTAGAACGCGAAGAGTACCAGAGACAAAGACTTCGAACTGAAACATCGGAGCAAGCGAATCCTGCAAGCTCGTCGCGCGGCTCGTTGCCAATGGAGGGGGAGATTCAAGTACCATTTGAAGAGATGCAGCCCGAGCAGGCATCGGTTCTTGATACAGTCAGGACGCGCCACCCGCACGGAACCCTGCCTGCCGGGGGAGATGTCGATATTCTATTTGAACAGGCGCAGCCCCCGCAAGCAGATGATGATCAAGGCGGTGCTGCAAAAGTCGAGGAGATGGACTTTGATGATGATGACGAGGATAAAGAGCCGACGCCAGAGCAATTGGCTAGGTTTGAGGATCTTGAGGGGCAGCTAGAGGAGGCTATTCGGCAAAGTGAACTAATTGACGGCGAACCGGATCAGGAGGTGGTGCACGCACGGCAGGATACGGTACCTGCACGCGAAATTCGGCCGGAATACGCGGACGGCATCACAGAGAACTTGCATGAAGGTGCTAGGTCAACTACGTCAGAAGAGGCGGTAACCGCGGAACAGTATGAACGATTAGAGAATCTTGCAACCAAGGTCCGCGAGCTTGAGTCTGCTATACTTGCACAGAGGGAGACTGTGGTCGCGCCCGATCCGCGTGCTGACACGGTTGAGGGAATGCTTGAAAAATTTGACGAGACGGCAGACAGGCAAATCGAACAGCTAGAAGAATTAGAGGACCATATTGCAGAAATTGAGGATTCAAATATTGAACTGGCCCTAGTCGAAAAATTACGTAGGCAAGAGGCCCGGCTGGGCGCAATTGAAGAAAGAATTGCCGATTCGATGGCGCCGACACAGGAACAAATTGATCGGGTCGTATCCCTGGAAAAACAAATTGCGGCACTAGAGAAACAAAAGCGGAAACGTAAGGTATCTGACGTCGTGGCTTATTGTGTAAAATGCAGGACCAAGCGTGGAATGCTGAATCCGACCAAGACCGTGATGAAAAACGGTAGATCTGCAGTCAGGGGCACATGCTCTGTCTGTGGGACAAGGATGTTCAGAATTACTAGTTATGTATCTGAGCCGGAGGATGATGCCCCCACGAGGAAGCAGCTAGATCGCGTTGCAAAACTTGAAAAACAGATTGCAGAACTAGCTGACAGGCAGCAAGGCATGATTGTAAGCGGTTATTGCCTAAAGTGCAAGACTAGACGAGACATGGAAGATCTGGTACAGACCACGATGAAGAATGGAAGGCCTGCCATGCGAGGCACCTGCCCCGTCTGCGGCGTCCGGATGTTTAAGATCGGAAAAATGCATGATTCTTGAACTCCAGCATAGTATTCCTTATGAGTTAGATTGACGTAACTATGCCATGAATACCGCCCCATTTTGGCGATCAAAGACATGTGATGACTGTAGGCGTATCCGGTGCAGGCCTGGCTGTAACTGTGACTGTCATTGGCAGCGGTGGCGCTAAAATTACCTAGTCTGTCTTTGCACAGCTGCAAGACAGGCCCACTGGATCATAGCGCTACGCCCACATGCTAATCTAGTTGGCAAACTACCCAAGATTTGTAGCAGTCGATCTCCATCAAGTAGGCGGTTATCCAATCTAATACATGTCAAGCGAGCAAGTCAAAAAGATCGAAAAAGACATGAAAGACCTGTTTTATAAGAACCAAGAGCTATCCCCGCCGTACTCAGTACTAGTGCCGATAGGTCCGGGCATAAAGACGGGCAAGCCTAGGCCTCCACCAGACGATCAAACTTGAAGTGTTGCCGCAGTTTTTTCATCATGGGTGGGATCTCACGGCTCAGATATACCTCGTGCTCGTCCATCCACTCGTAGTACTGATAGGCCTGTTTCGGCACCGAGTCGCTGGTCTGCTGGTCTCGCATACGTTTTGTGGTAGCTAGAAATTCGTTATGCATCTTTATCCGCTTGAAGATGTTCTGTATGGGTTGTTGCAGATCAGGTTCCAGAAAATTGATTTTGCCAGAAGAGATTAGACTGTCATAAAAGTCATGATTGAGATACATACTCATAAAATACAAGTCCTTCCCTTCTGCACGGCCTTCCACTTTCACACGGCCAAAATTTTCAGGAGATTTGTCATAGTCCAGGCTACGTAACGTGTCACCAAGTTCAAGATACAGGTTTTGAGATGCCCTCATCTTTTCATTGTTTTTGTCCTTGAAATGCTTGTATGCTGATATGAATACGGTGATGATGGTAGCAACTGCAGCCGCGCTAGCGCACAGGGAAAATATTCTGCCACACGCACAAAAAAAGGAAGAGGGGTATTAAGCGCCCCCGTTCTGTTTTCTGTCGTTACCACACGGAACTAGAACCCACTGCGGGTTCTACTCCCTCTAGACCCGGATGGGACATCACCAAGAACGCCGGTGACGTGCCGTACTCACTCGTAAACCCGGACGGCTCGCGGTATTCAATATTTGACGACGTTGCGATGTCGGCTCTGTCCTAGTCATACCGCCACCGACCCAAATGCCACCATTAACGTATCGGTCTACATCCCGGCGGCAACCGTGTCTGCTTTATCATTCTCGTCCCTCCCATTCCTACAGTCACTTCATCCTGTAAAACCCTCTCCTGAGACCATGCCTGTGACCACGTGACAGGCTCGGACAGATACAGCGCATGATATCCTTTCATAATTCTGTCTGATGCAAACGGAACGGCGTCAACTCGTGCCACCCTGTTTAACGACCTGACCTTGTACAGAACTCCCATCAGTCTGCCTTAAATAAGTGGTAGTACAACCTAACACATGGCAAATGCCAAAGTCAAAGAGATAGAAAAGGAGATCAAGGAACTGTTTTATAAGGATCGGGAGCTTCCCCCGCCATACTCTGTATCTGTACCTATGGGTGACGGGATAGAGACGGGCAAACCTAGGCCTCCATCCGACGATCAAGCTTGAAGTACTGCTTTAGCTTTTCCATCATGGGTGGAATCTCTAGGTTTAGGTATACCTCTTGCTTATCCATCCACTCATAGTACTGATAGGCCTGCTTTGGTATCGAACCGTCGGCCTGCTGGTCTCGCATGCGTTTTGTGGTGGCTAGAAACTCGTTATGCATAGTACTCGGAATAAAGATCCGATAATTGCCGCAACATGCTTGGATCGTGCACTTGGAACTGACGCTTGCAGTCTAATCGCCGCTGACGCCTGACGGTGCGTCCAAGACGGCATCTTGGCACGGCCGTTCTGCGTCCTATTTTGAGCAGGTTGTCATGACGATTCTACATTGCGTGTCAAAAAGTGATGTAGAGGGCATTGGTTATGATACACAACACCATACATCGACTAGTACTTGATGTCGAACTATTTAACACCCGCGCATGGCCGTTTCGCACCGAGGTGCGCGTTTTTTGAAGACGGCCCAACGCGTGGGCACGGTAGAGGCGTTCCTGCCCGACGTCGCCCTGCTGGAACTGATAACGGCGTACAAAAGCGAGCCTTCCGGCAAGTCTCGCGACAGGTTGCAGGCGGCAGTGATGCGCAAGAGGGGCAAAAGCCAGGGCAGCATCGCTAGGCGCTTGGGACGCGCGCAGAGCGTCATCAGCTGTTGGCTACGCAGGATGACAGAGGAGGGAATCGGGGGCAGG
>CAZDQM010000021.1:0-53452 GCA_964507825.1 uncultured Nitrosopumilaceae archaeon
ACGCGTGGCTGCTCAACTTTACGGCAGCCAAGGTGGTGAAACATACCGAGGCAGGTAACATAGAGGCCGCCGCCACGTTTGAGATCATGCTCCAGACGTTACAGGGCAACGGCACCTATACCGTATCTGATATCAAGGCGCGCCCCGACAGGCAGGATTCTGCCTGGCAGGACCGCGGCCCAAACGAGAACTGGAATCGTGTATATGACGAACTAGACCGTCTAGAGACCTGCCGCGCCGTGTCTGTGACGGGTATAACTGTCGGCGTCCTAGCGGGACCTGCTGTATACTCGGGTACAACTGCCTGGTTCCTGCTGTCTGCCTCACCCGTATATGCGCTTGACGTAGATGTGGTGGTGGGCCAGTCCGGCAACTATACGGCCTCCACCGGTACCAAGACCGTCTCGATTCCCGCGGGAGGCACCGCGATACTCGGCGTGCCCACCGTACACGGCGACGGCCCTGACGGCTCTGTTACCGTTACCGTGTCCCCCGGAGCCGGATACAACGCGTCAGGTACCAGGGATTCTGCTACGGTTACAGTGTACGGCGGCGCGCCCGATTCTTCCTGCGTAACGACGGATACATTCCTACTAGAGTTTGCATCCCGCAAGGCTGCCCAGCACGCGGAGAGCGGCGCAGGTGACTTTGACCGCCTGCTTCGTACCATGCAGGGCGCCGATACCTATACTATATCTGATATCAAGGCGCGCCCCGACAGGCAGGATTCTGCTTGGCAGGACCGCGGCCCAAACGAGAACTGGAATCGTGTATATGATGAACTAGACCGTCTAGAGGCTTGCCGCGCAAACTAGAGTCATCTCATCAAATCTGATATACTCTGTATAATGGAGCAGTCATGCTTTCAGTAGTGATACATGCGTAATTCGCGCCCGATTATATCACCTCAAGTCCAGATCTGCACGCATGGCGCGAGATGCTGACACCGTCATGTTTGCGTCATGCGTAACTGTTAACGTCGTGCCTAGATTTTTGCACTATACATTGAACTTTGCCTAAAAATGATCATCTCAAAATCGCGTTAACAGTTACGATCAAATCATCTTATATCCTACGACCTGACCTTGTACAAAAAATATGTCCAAACCTTAATTAGTAGTTTTGATGGCCCGTCTCATACTTGACCAACTTTAAGATAACCGTCTCTGATACCAAGGGCAGATCCGTCACTAAGGAATTAAAGGATGCCGAGGCAAACGCCATGATTGGACTCACTGTTGGCAGCCAGGCGGACGCATCCGCCGTGGGCCTAGACGGCAAAATCACCATAACCGGTGGAAGCGACAAGTCCGGCGTGCCCATTCGCGGTGACGTGCATGGTAGCGCAAGAAAGTACGTCCTTCTATCCAAGGGCGTGGGACTGCAAAAGACCGAGACAGGACAACGCGTAAGAAAGCTTGTACGCGGTAACCAGATATCTGAGGAAATCTACCAGATAAACTGCCGCTATGACGGCATCCTGCCCGTAAAGGAGCCTGCCGAAGAAAAGCCAGAGGAATCAAAGGCATAACTTAAGATACCCGGACTCTGAATTTTTAACATTGCATTGGAAAGAGACACTTCCCGATTGGTACATTGAAAAACACGGTTACCAGCCGTGCGTGAACATAGGCACCGCCGGGCACGTAGATCACGGCAAGACCACGCTGATTCAGGCGCTTACCGGCAGCTGGACTAGCGTCCACAGTCAGGAGTTAAAACGCGGAATTACCATCCGTGTCGGCTATTCGGACGCGGCATTTTACAAGTGCCCCACGTGCGAGGAACCGACGGGATACTCTACTAGCCCCTCATGCCCTAGATGTAAGGGGCCAAGCAAGCTGTCCCGGGTCGTTAGCTTTGTAGACAGTCCCGGTCACGAGAGCCTGATGGCCAACATGCTCTCTGGCTCCGCCCTGATGGACGGGGCCCTACTACTCGTGGCGGCCAATGAAAAGGTCCCAAGGCCTCAGACCAAGGAGCATCTCCTCGCCCTCCAGACACTTGGAATCAGGCAGATCGTCTTGGTACAAAACAAGGTCGACCTGATCACCTACAAGGAGGCAGTCTCAAACTATTCGGAGATATCCAAGTTTGTAAAAAGGACCAACGCGTCAAAATCCCCCGTGATTCCAATATCGGCGCAGTCCGGACTCAACATTGATGCCCTGATCGGGGCCATCGAGTCGACTGTCCCGACCCCAAAGCGGGACAGCTCCCGGGATCCCATCATGCACGTACTGCGCTCCTTTGATGTAAACAAGCCTGGAACCCGGATCAAGGATATGCGGGGCGGCGTCATCGGCGGAAGTCTAGTCCAGGGCGAGTTTTCAGTAGGCGACGAGGTCGAGATAAAGCCCGGAATCGTGAACCCGAAAAAAAATACCTACGTCCCGATTCAGACTGAGATCGTATCTTTGGGTACGGGCGCCGGCATGGTGGACTCTGTCCGGCCCGGGGGACTAGTCGCAATCGGGACCAAGCTGGATCCAGCACTTACTAGAAGCGACTCCTTTATCGGCTCCATAATGGGCAAGCCCGGAACACTTCCCGACAATTCGACTGGCGCTACCCTGAAGGTGAGCCTGTTTGATCTGGCGGTGGGCTCGCACGAGGAGACCAAGGTACTGCCAATACAAAAGGGCGAAAACCTCCGGCTCAACATAGGCACGGCACCGATTCTCTCCAAGGTGACCGGTACTAGGGACGGCCGCGTCACCGTAGAATTTCGAAGACCCGTCTGCCTGTTTGAGGGCGGTAACGTGGCCATAAGCAGGCGGATCGCCGACAGATGGCGCTTGATAGGTGCTGGTACAGTTGGTTGACGTCATCTGTGATACGAGTTTTCTTATCCACTTGGCCACCAGCCGAATTAAAAACATGTCAAACCTTGGAGTTGAGATCGGCGAGATCTCTTTTGTGATACCCAGAATCGTAGTATCAGAGCTCAACACACTCTCTAGGAATAATTCCAAATCCGACAAAGCTGCCGCGGCGCTTGACTATATCCGCAATAAAAAAATCCTAGATATAAACGGGGATTTTGCCGACAAGGAGATCCTGAACCATGTAAAATCACACGGCGGAATCGTTGCTACCATGGACCGGGAGCTAAAAATACTAGTAAAGGCCGCAGGCGGCAGCATAATCTCGTTCTCAAACGATAAAATGGTCCTAGAATCCTAGAAAAATTTAACTGGTATTACCATTACTATATCACATGAACGTATCCCTTTCGAGCCCGGCCTTTGCGCACGGCTCTGAGATTCCGGCTAGGTTCGGCTACAAGCACGAGAACCGCAGCCCCCCGCTAGTCATTGCAGGTATCCCCCAAGACTCCAAATCCATCGCGCTGATCATGGATGATCCTGACGCGATGGGCGCGGTCGGAAAAATCTGGACGCACTGGTTGATCTGGAACATTCCTGTACAGTCCTTGGTCCTAGGCGAGTCGGCTGTCCCCGAGGGCGCCGTGGAGGGAGTCAACGACTTTGGCCAGGTGGGTTATGGCGGCCCCGCACCACCGGACGGGCGGCACACATACATCTTCAAATTATACGTCCTGAACTCAATACTGGACCTGAAAAGCGGTTCCACCAAGCAACAGCTCGAGGATTCTATACGGGGCCATGTAATTGCAGAGGCCCGATTAAAAGGAACGTTTGCCCCAGACTCTTCAAAAGAATAATAAGCATGTTTTATTGGATTCCTTTAATTGTCACAGACACACTTGGTTAAAAAAGGCAAATTTGTCATCACGCCAAGACACCTGCTTTTAATCGGAATCCTTGCACTATCCTTCTCAATATCATTCCTTTTGCGCAGCGCGCCCCTAAATTACGGCTTTGAACTAAATGAATTTGATCCGTTCTTCAACTATAGGGCCACCGAATACCTCGTAGAGAACGGCTATGCCGCATACCTAGACTGGCATGACGACATGAGCTGGTATCCGAATGGACGCGATATCTCGGCAACGTCACAAAACATGTTGCACGCTACTGCCGCGATAACCTATTGGATCTTCGGAGGAGGCACGAGCTTGTACGAATTCATCATACTGTTCCCGGTAGTCTTTGGCGCGCTCACCGCGATCATAATCTTTGCACTAGTTAGGGTGATCGGGGGCACCACCGCCGGCCTGTTTGCCGCAATGCTTTACGCGATATCGGTGCCGGTGCTGGTAAGGGGTGTAGCGGGATGGTTCAAGTCCGAGCCGCTAGGGCTGTTTTATGGGATTCTCGGGATATACCTACTTCTTAGCGGCTTAAAGTCGTCTAATCCAAAGATCGCCCTTGCCAAGCTAGTCGGCGGCGGCGTAATCCTTTCACTGGGATTGTCTTCATGGGGCGGGGATCAGTTTTTCGTCCTTTCACTGGGGATATTCTTCCTTGCACTCCCATTTCTGAACAAGAATCATAAATTCCAACTGTGGGCGATTCCAGTATTTGTGTCATCCATGATTGCGACATCGGCGCTCTTTGAGCGCCCAGGTTTAGGCTCTTTTATCGGGCTCGGCGGACTTGCGATTATAGGCCCAACGATATTCCTTGTAATATGTAATCTGATTCAGATGTACAGTAGCAAGGTCAAGGCAATGCGCAACGCCATCTTGTTCCTGGTAGGCACGCTGGTATCCGGTATTGCCGCAATAGTACTAACCTTTACTGGCACATTTTTGTATATCCCCAGCTTTAGGTACCTAAATGCGATAAACCCATTCCTAATTTCAAAGGATCCATTGGTGGACTCTGTATCTGAGCATGCGACGACTACCCTTACACAGTCTTTTTACTTTCACTCCATACTGATGGTCTTTGCCGGTATAGGGATATGGCTTATCCTAAGCAAAAAGGCCAATCCTAGTAACCGTGACATGTATGGGTTTGCGCTGATCTTTGGATTTTTTGGGGTGTACATCAGCTCCGCGTTTGTCAGGCTAGAGGTATTTGCCTCCATTGCCATAATCATACTTGGGTCCATTGGATTATCCATCCTGTTCTCAAATATATTTAGGCGCCAAGGCACCAAGAGCGCAAGCAACCCCATAATACAGATAGTGTTTTCCGTGGGAATTGCCATAATGCTACTCTCCCCGTTGAATATCCCCGCCCAGGGAAACTGGTCGAATGTATCGGATATTCCCCCCACCATCTTAAACGGCGCTACATCGTATGCGATCTCCTATCCTGACTGGCCCGCAACCTTTGAATGGATGCGGCAAAACACGCCAGAGGACTCTGTCATTGCGGCATGGTGGGATTATGGGTACTGGATCAGTACCGTAGGGGAGCGGACCAGTTTAGTGGACAATGCGACGATTGATAGCGTGCAGATTGCCAAGGTGGCCAAGATGTTCATCAGCTCGCCAGATGACGCGTGGCAGATGTTGCAAGAGATGGGCGCCGATTATGTTTTGATATTTGTTGTGGCTCAGCCGGTGCATACTGGCGCAAATCTGGGATACTATACGTTGCAGGGCGGCGGCGAGGAGAGCAAGAAACACTGGATCATTCGTATCGCAGGCGAGTCCACGTCGACATACGTCCATGATGACGGAATCAGTGGAACCCCGCACTTTTGGGATAATACCGTACTGGGCAAGTTGTTCCCGTTCTCACCCCTGCTGTATTTTGATCCGATGACCCAGCAGCCCTATAATGAGTACCAGCCGGGCTCCATCCCACTCCATGTCAAGGATATCAAGTATCCTGCCGACGGCGACGGCCCATTCAAACTGGCATACTCGTCACCAAGTTACAATATACCTGGGGCATCACCGGTGCTAGGCGTGATCATTTATGAGGTCAACAAGGATTACGCGCCACTAGAGCCGCTAGTTATCGAGCCGGAATCTGTACCGGTACCCGTACCGGTACCCGTCCCCGTACCTGCACCTGCACCGGTACCCGTACCCTGACCGTACCTTTCTGCCAACCTGTATTCCATGTATCTGTCGTCCGGGGAAAACTTTGCTGGATGCGCCGAACGCGTCTGGCCGCTGCACTTTGCGCACTCGGACCTTGTCGTATATACATTACACTTTGTACATTTTCTCAGTTGAAACTTTATGCTATTCCACCCGCGTCTTTTTTGATTCCTCTCGCTCGAATCTAAACGTGCCCTTCTTTTTTTCTATTCCCTGCTGTATATCTGCAATAACCGGCTTGATTGCCTTTTCGGCTGACTTAAAGTCGGGCGCCGTGATTCCAAGCCTGTATTTTGGCGCTCCCAGGTACGTGATCTCGACCTTGATGCCATCCTGTCCACTTGATGCATTCTGTAGCGTCTTTTTGATTATTTCGACCCCGCTTGAGTTGGGGTTGGTTATCTCCATTATCCCTCTCACCTCCACGGAAGGCAGCCTGATCTTTGAGCACACCTCCTCGATCACCGCGAGCGTTTTTTTGTGAATCTTTAGCGCCTTTACTACTATTATTCCCCTAGTTGCGATATCCATGAACGCGTCAAACAGGGAGTCATACTTTGAGTATAATAGATCCTCTATCTCCTCGCCGCCACTCTCCGATAATCCGGCCTTTTCTACTACATTTTTCATCAGCGTCCTGCCCTTCTCCTCGCGCTTTACTTCCAACAATTTCTTCTTTTTCTGATCCGTTGATATCTGCTTTAGCGAAAGGTCTATGTCATTCCTGCCCGGATTCACCTTCTTTACTAGCAGGACCTTCTTCTCCCCTACCCTAACAAACTTGCCGACGGAGCGAATCCATCCGGGGGCAATCTCCGATATGTGCAAGAATCCTTGCATCCCGTCATACTCGTCGAGCGTGACATACGCCCCGTGATCCATGATTCTCGATATTGTTGCCAGTACAATCTCGCCGCGTTCGGGCAGATCCAAGTCTGAAGACATGGTGCTCAAGTCCAATCCTGCGTAAATTAATGTTGCTTGGCGAGCTAAAAGTCTATTCCCTTCCTAGCCCGGACTCCGGACCTGAACGGGTGCTTGATCTCCCTCATCTCGGTGACCAGATCGGCGGCCTCGATGATTTCTGGCCGCGCATGGTTCCCGGTAAGGACCAGGTCAAGGCAATCCGGCTTGTTTCCAATTATATCCATTATATCATCTACGTTGACTAGGCCCATGTTTATCGCATAATTTATCTCATCTAGTATAACTAAATCGTATATACCCGACGAGACCCTCTCCTTGCTTATCCTGACTGCCTCCCTTGCAACACTTTCATGCTCTTCTCTTGAGCTCTTGTCATCTATAATGCCGACAAACCCCCTTCCAATCGCAGTCATTTCAAACTCCGGCTCTAGTCTTTTAGACGAGTCCATCTCGCCGTAATGCCATGAGCCCTTGATGAATTGGATCATGCACACCCTCTTGCCGTGTCCCACCGCCCGCATGGCCATGCCAAGCGCGGCCGTAGTCTTTCCCTTGCCGCCCCCGGTGTACACTATTACCATACCTCCCATGACATGCCAGTAACGGCGCTTGGTAAAAAGATAACCAACAGACTATAATGGAACAGAACCAGATATGATACATTGAAGATACCCCGAATCGTCCTAGCAGGCACTGCAAGCGGGGCCGGCAAGACGTCCATAACATGCGCAATCATACACGGCCTGCGCCGTCTCGGTTATGATATACAGGCATTCAAGGTGGGTCCGGACTATATTGATCCCGGATACCTATCACTGGTATCGGGCAGGCCGGCCCACAACCTAGATGTGTGGCTGATGGGCGGCAGGCGCCTCCTTGAGGAGTTTACCACCAAGTCGCAGTCTGACATATCGGTGATCGAGGGCGTGATGGGCTATTATGACGGGTTCTCGGGCAGTGATAATCATTCTAGTACCCACCACGTGGCCTCCATAACCAAGTCAAAGACGATCCTAGTGCTTGACGCGGCAAGGGCGGCCAGATCCATCGCCGCAACCGCGCTGGGATTTGTAAAGTTTCACAGGAATTCCCGGATTGCCGGAATAATCCTCAACCGGGTCGGCAGCCGGAGGCACGAGCTCTTGTGCCGGGACGCATTATCCCCCCTAAAAATTCCAATCGTCGGGGTCGTTCCAAAATCCCCCGAATTTGCCCTAGAATCAAGGCATCTCGGGCTGATTCCCGCAGTTGACCAGAATTTACAATACAGGGTACAAGATATTGCCGCGGCGATCTCTGAATTCCTTGACCTAGAGTGTATACTTGACATGGCACACGAATCTGCGCCGTTGCCAAGGTATCCCAAGCCTAGGTCCAAAAGACCCACGTGTACCATCGCAGTAGCTCTTGATGATTCATTTAACTTCTATTATCCGTCAAACCTCGAATCCTTGCAGAGGGCGGGGGCAAGAATCAAGTTCTTCAGCCCGGTCTCTGACAAAAAACCGCCCGCATGCGACGGGATATACATAGGCGGCGGGTTTCCGGAGGTGCGCTCGTCGGCCCTTGCAAAAAACTCCGGCATGAGGCACGCGATTAAAAGGATGGCAGGCGCCGGGCTCCCACTTTATGCCGAATGCGGCGGATTGATGTACCTGACAAGGTCAATACACGATGAAAAGCGCTATCCGATGGTGGGCCTGCTAGATGCCAAGACGGTAATGACGGGCAGGGCACTACTCAACTATACCAAGGCAGATGTCGTTACCCGTTGCATAATATCGGGCACTAGGAGGCAGATCCACGGTCACGAGTTCCACTATTCAAGGTTATCTGATATCGCTAAGGATTTACAGTTTGCCTATAACCTGAAGATCGGATGCGGAATATCGGCAGAAAGAGACGGAATCATACAGGACAACACCCTGGCATCATACTGCCACCTGCTCCTCGGGCAGAAGGGCTCTGAGGCCCTCGTATCTAACTGCATGCACTATTCAAGGCGGTGATCGTGTCATCTTGTATAGCGCGTTGATTATCGCGGCCGCCACGGCGCTTCCGCCCTTCCTGCCGATATTTGAGATGTATTCCATATTCGAAGATGCCAGTTCTTTTTTTGATTCGGCCGCCCTGATGAATCCCACCGGGATTCCAATGATTAGCGCGGGCCTGACTACTCCCTCCCCTGCCATCTGAAGGACCTCGAGTAGTGCGGTTGGGGCGTTTCCAACTGCTACTATCCCACCGTCTATCTGCGCAGCCGACATTCTCATGCAGACCTGCGATCTAGTCCTCCCCTCTAGTTTTGCTTTTTTCATTATATCGGCATCCGATATCCTGCAGATTATATCATTTTTGTAATCTGCCGGATTTTGCTTGTTCATTCCTGCGGCCACGCCGCTTACATCCGTTACGATATCACAACCGCTTCTTAGCGCGTCGATCCCGCTTTTGACTGCATTTTGAGAGAACAGCATGGCATTTTTCCCCGCAAAGTCAAAGTCGGCCGTGGTATGGATTACGCGCCGCACTATCGGCCACTGCAATGCATCAAAGTCATGCGGCCCCACCTCATCTTCGATCATCTTCATGCTTGCATCCTCGATGGACTGGCCCTTTTCAGTCTGCATCCTCGACCTCCCTTGCGCGCGCCATCACAAGCTCGACCATGCCATTGTCCGCACCTAGGTGCTTTGTTATTATTACATTCTCCATTCCTGCCTCCTCTAGTGCGGGATTTAGATCCGCGTAAATGTCTGTTTTTACGTGCGCGCCCTCGTGTAAAAAGTAAAATACTATCACCAGGACTTTTGGGTCGTTATTTTTACACCGTTTTATCCCGGCGGCTATGTCCGGCTGTTCTATCTCCAAAAAGCAGTGTCCTACGTTCCTGTATACCTTGGCTAGCCCGTCTACTACATATTTTATGGACATGTGGGCGTTGGGATCCTTGCTTCCGTGCCCTATAATCAGCACGTCGACTTTGCTTTTTTGCAAGGTGACTCTACTCTTTTTTAGGGCCGAACTAATTCTATCCTCTACTGTATCAATCAGGGACTGGTGCATGCTCATGGGCCTTGTTACGACCAGCCTTGTATCGGTATCACTCTGATATTTCATTGCATCCGTTACGGCCGCCTTGACCTTTCTTCCCGGGTATAGAAAATACGGAACAATCGTTAGGTAATCTACCCCCTTTGAGAGCGCCCGCCGCATACCGTCCTCGATAAACGGCGGAATCACCTCAAGAAAGCAAAAGTCCACAAACTCGTAATTATTGTATCCCCTTATCTCTTCACAGATGGCCTCTAGCTCCTCGGAGGCCTCTCTTTCCTTGCTTCCCCTGTCTATTATCAGCATACCGCGTCTCATCATAACCTCCTTGCCACGGCAACCGTCAGGTCCGGGGGGAATTTCTGCTTTTGGACTACTAGTCGTCCATCTGAGACTAGGATGGCGGCGGCTTCGGCCACGCTGGCCGTGCCCTCAAAGGCATCAACTACACGTGACGGGTTTGGGGCATCCACTGCGGCCAGCCTCTCCCGGTCGATATACTTTACGGGAATGTTCATCCCTTCTCCTAATTTGACTAGTCCCGGTACGTCACGCGGCTTTTTTACCGATGCAAGCGCAGATATGGATTTCGTGCTCAGACGATTCCTGTCAAACGTCTCCTGAATCCCGCGCCAGATGGTCTCCTTGGTGGTGTCCCCGTGCAACCCTATGCCTACTACCAGTGACTTGGGCCTGTACACGACTGCCCTTGATGAAATATCTCTGTCTACTATTTCATCAGATATTATCAAAAAGGCCCGGGAATCTGAGCTCTCAAGATCCTTTACTGTTTCAAAGATCGTCACATTGCCTGGAAGATCCCCCTTCCACCAATTCATTTCACCGGACCCCTGAAAGACGCCGATCTTTTCCTTGTTTACCATGTGCGCACTAGTGGCAGTAACGGTTGAATCATCATCTATAATCCATCCAAACTCCCGTCCGACTAGGTCTACTGGGATCGTCTTGTTTACGTCTGCCGCCGTGGTGATTACCGGGGCGGCCCCAATCCTTGATGCAATCTCTGCTGCCAGGCCGTTTGCACCGCCCAGATGCCCGGACAGGGCGCTGATTACAAAGTTTGCCCCGTCATCTATTACGATTACGGCCGGATCACTCTTTTTGTCCCCGAGGTGCGGTGTTACTAGTCTGATGACTGCGCCCAGCGAAAACAGGCAGATGAGCGCCTCGTTCTCCCTGAAGAGCCCGCCAATCTTTGCCGCAGTCGGTTCTGAAAACCACGATATGCCCGAATCAGAATTCCTGAATTTTTCTGGAACATAAAGACTCCAACCTTCGAACATATCCCTGATCTTCTTGCCCACCTCGATTCCGTTTCGGGTGATAGCTAGAATCGCAACCCTTTCCACAAATATCACATACATCATTTCATAAAATGTCTTACCTTCGCGCCAGGATAGACCCGTCAAAATCAAACAGTATCACCTCAATAATAACGGCACCACTGCCAAAGTCGCGCATGTGCCTGTGGACATGCCGGCACACGTCCTCAAAGAATCCGCTTGTACCTGCCTCCTTGACTATCTCAGACACATGCCTTGCGGTATTCGCGCCAAGGATTCGAGCGGTTATGGTATCATCTGCGCCGCACCGGGCCGCCATCTCGGACAGAAACTTCATGTTTACCTTGGAACCCTTGACGTGGGTCTGCTTTACCCCCGCCGCCATCTTTGCCAGCTTGCCGATGAATCCAACCACGACGGCCTTCTCTATACCCTTTTTGGCGCACTGGCCGACCGTATACCCTGCAAAATCCCCCATCTGCACAAAGCAGTGATCCGGCAGGTTGATAATCTGCCTTGCAAACTCTTCACTGCGGCCTCCGGTCGTAAGTATGATAATTTTATCTCCTGCGGCAATTGTAACGTCAAGACTCTGCCGTATTGAAGCCGCATATGATGCAGTCGAGAACGGTATGACGATGCCGCTGGTACCAAGGATTGAAATTCCTCCCAGTATGCCCAGCCTAGGATTGTCCGTCTTTAATGCAAGCTCCTGCCCGCGCGGCACTGAAATTACCGTCCGGATGCCGTTTTTCTGCAGTATCTCTCCACCGATCTCGGCTATATTCTCTGTAATCATATTTCTTGGCACGGGGTTGATTGCTGGCTTGTTGATTTCCAGGCCTAGTCCTGGCTTTGTTACCGTCCCGACCCCCTCGCCGCCGTCGATCTCTATCTGCCCCGGGATACCGGTCAGCTCTAGGTTCGCGATGATTTTGGCGCCGTGCGTGACATCCGGATCGTCCCCCCCGTCCTTGATTACCGCGCATGCGGCACGTGCAGTATCAAAATTACACTCTGCAATATTTATGCGGATATAGTCGCCCCGGGGAATCCTGATATCAATAGATTCTACACATTCCTGTTTTATTATCGCAGTCAATGCGGCCTTGGACGCGGCGGCCGCGCACGAGCCTGTCGTAAAGCCGGTACGTAACTCACTTTTACCTGACACATGTTTTAGTATTTCAGATAAGATTTTATCTCTTGTCCCGACATATCCTTAAAATTGGAATAGTTGTACCTGATATCATGGGTACTGATATGCAAGATAACCATCTCGTGCGTGATGACTCTGCAAAAAATTACCGCATAGCAATTACGGGCGCAACCGGCTTTGTCGCAAAGAACCTCAGGCGTCACCTGTCGGGCCTCGATATCCGTGGAATATCTAGGCGCAAGTTCCGGGCGCGATTACACGAGACGATAATAAAGACGGACTATTCTTCGGCAGCAGAACTAGCATCGAAGATTCGCGGTTGTGATATCATGGTACATCTGGCAGGAATAGGGGACGGCGGCGACTGCTCCTCATATATGAAAGCAAACGTGGATGTTACATCCGTTGTAGTACGGGCGGCCAAGTCGGCGAAAATCCGGCAGATTATATTTCTCAGCGGCCTAGGAGTCTCTCGGGCAAACCCTTCGGATTATTTTGCATCCAAGTTTAAGGCGGAGCAAGTCATCCGCGCCTCTGGTATGGCCTATACGATATTCCGGCCCTCATTCATAATAGGCGCCGGCGACTATCTGACAAATTTACTAGACAGGCAGGCTAGGGCCGGCAGGCTGCTGATTCCCGGCAATGGCAAATGCATCTTGCAACCTGTTTTCATACATGACGTAACTAGTATAATATGCAGCTCGTTTTTGAATAGCAGGTTCCAGAACAAGACATTTGATCTTGTCGGGCCGCAAACTGTAACACTGAGGGATTTTGCACGGTTATGCCATAAATCTGTAAATATTACCAAAGTGCCGCTAGAGGATTGCCTGCATGACGCGTTCTCCGGCAGGGATGCCGCATATACTATAGGCGACCTGAATCTTTTTTACGGTGGATATGTGGGAGACCCAGAAAAACTGCAAAAGGTGTATGGCCGACCACTCACTCCGGTGCGGGATTTTTTATAATCCTGCCTGCTGCATTAATACGGCGGCCTTGTCGGTGGACTCCCACCTGAATTCCGGCTCTTCCCTGCCAAAATGCCCGTATGCGGCCGTCTTTCTATAAATTGGCCTTTTAAGATCGAGGCCGGATATGATTTCTGAGGGCCTCATGTCAAAGTTGGCCCTTACAAGCTCCTCGATCTTCTCCTCGGGTATGATGCCTGTACCAAACGTATTAATCATCAGGGATATTGGTTCGGCAACGCCGATTGCATATGCCACTTGGACCTCGCACCTACCTGCTAGTCCGGCGGCGACAATATTTTTGGCAATATACCTGCACATGTAGCAGGCGGATCTGTCAACCTTGGACGGATCCTTGCCGGAGAACGCCCCCCCACCGTGCCTTCCAAACCCACCATATGTATCCACGATAATCTTTCTTCCTGTAAGTCCCGCGTCGCCATGGGGCCCGCCTATCTCGAATGTTCCAGTCGGGTTTATGTGGATTTTGATATCATCGTTCCACCATTGACCGCAGACCGGCTTTACTGCCTTTTCAATTAGCTCCTTGGTGATTTGTTCCATGGGGATGCCGGGCGCATGCTGCGCCGCGATCACTATAGTCTTGACCCCTGCCGGCTTGTCGTCGTTATACTGTACGGAAACCTGAGATTTACCGTCAGGACGGAGCCATGATATACTCTTTGACTTTCTTAGATCAGCAAGCTTTGCGGTAAGCCTGTGTGACAAGAGTATCGGCAGTGGCATGAGCTCCCTAGTCTCGTTTGATGCATAACCGAACATCAGACCCTGATCTCCGGCCCCCTGCTCCCTGTCATGTGTAGCCGTGACGCCTTTGCTAATATCCGGACTCTGTGAATGCAGTCTTAGATCAATTGTGCAGGTTTTATCGTCAAATCGCAGCTCCGGATTATCGTATCCGATATCCCTGATCACACTCCTTACTAATTCCTCTTGTGCGTCCCTGTCAAACAGGGCCTTTGATGTCACCTCGCCTGCCACGGCGACAAAGTCCGTCGATACCATGGTCTCCACGGCCACCCTCGAGTCTGGATCCTGCCTTAACAACTCGTCTAAAATGGCATCCGATATCTGATCACAGATCTTGTCGGGATGCCCCTCTGTAACGGACTCTGACGTAAACAGGAATGTTCTGGACATCAGGACCACTGAATTAGAGCTCGTTTTCCAGCTTTATGAACAACACGTTGTTCCCCCTGACTATGACCCGCCCGTAGTTTGCAACCACCTTGTCGTCTTGCAGTTCCTCGGCATCGGTCATGATTAAATTCATGTAAGAGTCTACGTTGTCTATCTTTCCTTTGTATTCGACCTCGTTTTTGAGTCGGACCGTTACCAGCTTTTTCGTGCTTTTTTGTAATGTGGTCAGAGGTCTTTTTGAGCTTTGTGACATGCGTTAATCACTTGTGTGCATTGCCTGCTCTCTAGAATAAAAGCCTTGCCTATTGTACTCCGGATACTTTAATTTTCCACCATCGGTTACCACCGGCATGATTGCCAGCAAGGTATCGTTCATTGACAATTTCTTTGGCGGCGGGATTCCCGACGGGGTCATGATCGACATATTTGGTGCAAGCGGCACGGGAAAATCCCAACTCGCCTTGCAGATCGCGGTGCACACTGCCGCGCTTGGCAGGACCGTCCTGTTTCACGATACTACCGGTGCACTGAGGCCCGAAAGGATGCTAGAGGTGGCCGCCTCGCATGGTCTGGGCGCAGACATTCTTGATAACATTATAGTATATAGAATCACAAACGCGTCAGAGCAGGTCAATTCATTATACACGATACGGCCGCAAGAGTTCTCTTGTCTTATAATAGATAATATCTCGGATTTATTTTCATTTGAATATTCAGACCGGGGGCAGTTTGCAAGGCGAAACAGGATTTTTTCAGAATACATGAGGAATCTGTCCCTCCTTGCAACCTGCAATAACTTTACTGTAATAATGACCAACGCGATAAGAAGTTTTGCCGGCAAGAATGTGGAGAGTTTTGAAAAGATTATCGACTTGTTTACGCACGTGAAGATAAGGCTTGAGAAGGACGACGGGTACAGGTGCGCGTGTTATACCGCGTTTGAACAGGAAACCTTTGACTTTGAAATCACCCAGTCTGGAATCTCTGCGTGCCAAGATTAATTATATGGTGGT
This sequence comes from uncultured Nitrosopumilaceae archaeon, assembly GCA_964507825.1. Taxonomy (GTDB): domain Archaea; phylum Thermoproteota; class Nitrososphaeria; order Nitrososphaerales; family Nitrosopumilaceae; genus JAWVZS01. The sequence continues at coordinate 15,522 of CAZDQM010000021.1, forward strand.
AGATGATGTCTAACATGGCCGGCATATTTGATTCCATACCTGTTATTACCGTGGTGCTGTTTGCCCTGGGCCTCGCTGGCGTGATGGTGTATGAGAGAACCAGAATCAGACAGGCAGAGTCACAGGGCACGGATTGAGCGCATCCAGTCAAGATTCTCCGCCCTAGGATTTGACGACCTGACTGATATCCAACAAAAGGCAATTCCGCTAATACTGGACCGGAAAAATTCACTCCTAGTAGCCCCCACCGGCTCGGGCAAGACCGAGTCCTCGGTAATCCCAATCTTTTCAGAGGTGGGATCTTCCAAGACTCCTGGAAAGATCAAGGTGCTGTACATCACGCCCCTGCGCGCCCTTAACCGTGACGTCTTTAGAAGGATTACAAGATACGCGCACGACGAGGGACTCTCCGTGGAGATACGCCACGGCGACACCACGCAAAAGGCCCGGCGCAAGATCGTCGAGAATCCGCCCGACGTCCTGATCACCACCCCGGAGACAGTCGTCATCCTTCTTACACAAAAGAGGTACCTAGCCGCATTCTCAGAGGTAAAATGGGTGGTTATAGATGAGGTGCATGAGCTGCTTTCAAGCGAGCGCGGCGCGCAGCTAGCCTTGAGCCTCGAAAGATTACAACAGAACTCTCAAGAACAATTTGTCAGGATCGGTCTTTCTGCCACCGTCGGCAACCCGGATGACGCGGCACGGTTTATTGCAGGAACCGGCAGGGAGTTTGCAATTGCAAGGGACACGTCGGTTCGCAAGTATGATGTGGACGTACGGTATGTAGACGGCACGATAACTGATGTTGCTGATGCCATAATCGAGTACGTTGCGGGCATGAAACTGGACTCCCCGGTCCTGCTGTTTGCAAATACCCGCGGGGAGGCCGAATTCCTAGCATCCATACTGAAGGAAAAATCCCCATCGGGTGTGGAACTGCACCACGGCTCGCTGTCAAGGGAGGTGCGCGAATCCACCGAGGACTCTCTTAGGAGCGGCAGTTCGGGGATTGTAGTATGCACATCCTCACTTGAGCTAGGCCTAGATATCGGCTCTGTGAACCTTGTAATCCATTATGGCTCTCCAAGGCAGGCCTCGAAGCTCATCCAAAGGATTGGAAGGAGCAGGCACAATCGCGGCTCTTCTGCTAGGGGATTAATCATTACAAACAGCGCCGATGACGAGCTTGAGGCGCTAGCCATCCTGCAAAAGATCCGTGATGGCAGCGTTGAAGAGCAACGCATTCATTCTGACCCACTTGACGTGCTAGCGCACCATCTTGTAGGCATGACACTGCAATTCGGCGAGGTTTCACTAGACAAGGCACTTGAGCTTGTCCGGAGATCGTTTCCATTTCGGGGGCTGACCCAGGATGAATTCACGTCGGTGGTATCCACGCTGGACTCTAGCTCTTTAATTTTATTTGATCGTGAGAAGATGAGCTTCCGGGCAAGGGCGAGAACGTTCAGGTATCACTTTGAAAACTTGTCGACGATTCCAGATATACTGCGATTTCGCGTCTTTGATACGATAAGCAAGCGGGTAATCGGCACGCTGGATCAAAGGTTTGTGGGAAATTACGGCGATCCCGGAAACGTCTTTGTTTTGAGGGGGACACACTGGCGAATTATTATAGTTGATGAAAAATCGCTGCTGGTAAACGTAGAGCCGGTTCGCGGCTCCAAGATAACCGTCCCATACTGGGAGGGCGAGAGCATTCCGGTCGACTATATCACGGCGCGCAGCGTCGGACGCTTTAGGACCATGGTATCATCTGGAGAACTAGCGGTATCCGGCAGAACAATCCTGGGGCTGAACCTTGGCTCTGTTCCAGACGAGAAGACCATCGTTGTCGAATCCGTAGGCAGCGAGGGAATAGTCATGCATTCCTGCCTAGGCACAAAGATCAACAGCACCCTGACCGCGCTGATCTCCTCAATGTTATCCTCCATTCTGGGATACCGGGTGGACGGGCGCTCGGATGCATACCGGATTGCGCTTAACTCACGCGGAAGAATCTCTGAAAAGATTCTAGTAGGTATACTGCATGACACGTATGATCTTTATGATGTGGTGTCTGCCTCTCTATCTGGAACACATAACGTAAACTGGAGGACATGGTGCGTTGCAAAAAAGTTCGGAATCGTCGGCCGTGATTCCGTCTTTAAGGGCCGGTTCGCGCACTTTCTTTACGACAGGTACCGCAAGACCCCGCTGGTCATCGAATCACTGCGCGAACTATTCCATGACAAGTATGACTTGGAGAATACGGGAATTATACTGGAGCAGATCCGCGACAATAAAATCACCATAATCTGGAATGACTTGGACTCCTTTTCCAAGCTGGCCGAGCCAATCTTGGATCATACTACTAAATACTATTCCAATCCCTCTAGCCTGGATACTGGAATGATGGACATGGTCAAGTCTCGATTACTAAAGACTAGGCATCGACTCGTCTGCGTCCGGTGCGGAAGGTGGGAGCGCTCGGTCCGGACCGACGAGGTCACGTCCTCCCTGTCCTGCCCCCGGTGCCGGGCGCGCCAGGTTGCCGCTACATATTACTCCGACTATTCCCTGCCCGAGATTGTCCGCAAAAAGCATGGCGGGGGGCGCCTGACCGCGGACGAGGAGCGCAGATTTGAAAGGGCGTGGAAGGTCTCGTCCCTAGTAGAGAGCTTTGGCAGGACCGCGCTAATCGTCTTGTCTGGATACGGGGTCGGCGCCGATACCGCCGCACGAATCTTGCGCAACATGGTTGATGAGGAAATATTGTACCGGCAGATATACGAGGCCGAAAGGCAGTATGTAATGACGAGGGGGTTCTGGGACTCTTAGTTTATCTGCGTGATCTTTGAGAACCTGCCTAGCACGAGCTCGGTCCTGTCATCAAAGCCTTTTTTGGCGCCGGCCCCGATAATTGATATCTTTTCACCAATCTCGTATTTGTCAACTAGCCTTGCCTGATTTCTCCAGCCCTTGACCCATATCTGCCCGCTGTCATCTTCTACTAGCATTTCGGACAGGCTGACTGTCTCCCCACTCCTAGTCTGGATGTCCCTGCGGTCGGTCTTTTTTAGAATTATGCACTTTATGCACGCGCTACTTTCTGGTCTAATATCTGCAACCTTGGAGATGAGTGATTCGATTGTAGGAATGCCAGCGTCCTCGTCGGCCCTTCTGACAAAAGAGTCCTCGTCTAGCCAGATCGAGTTACCATACGCCTTGGACGGCATGCATTCCATGATGTCGCCCTCGACTAGCATTGCCGAGCTCTCTGACGAATCAGTTATGTATATCATGTTTCCGTTTTTGTCTATCCCGGTAATCGTACGGCCGCCGGACTCGTCACTGGTACTGGAAATTATTCTTACCTTGATCGGCTCTGACTCTCCCTGACCGTCTATCATGATTACTGTGGAGTCGTTTCCGTGTATCTCGAGCCCCTGCATCGCGGGCTTTGCACGCACTCCGAACAGCCTTATGCCGGCCTGTGATGGAACAATCTTGGGTATTGACGCCTCGTCCTTTCCCCACAGTACCACGCGCGTCGATATTCCGTCCTTTCCCTTCATCGACAGCTTTAAGGCGGTGCTTGGCTGTCCCCTCGAGTTTGTAAATCTCATGGTGGATATGGCGCCATCAAGCACCCCGTAAACGACCACGTCTGTATCATTCTCACTTATCTCGCTTGGATCTTTTGTTATGGAGTCAATTGTCGGTATGCTACTGTTACTCTCCCTTTGCTCTATCGTGGCGCCGGAGCCTATGTTGATTGTAGGCGAACCGTTTATGTCCGACTTTACATACGCCTTTATGATCTTTATCAGGTCGCCTGGCTTTAATCCGTCGACTCCGGGCAGGTTTGCCTTTTCATCCCACAGTTTTACACTTGCAGTAGAGTCCCCGTCATATACGGTCATGGTTCTCAGGAGGAACGGGGTGCCGTCCTTTCTGGAATACTGCTTGGCAGGAGATAAATTCAATACCCTGGTCTCAAGCGAGACCTCCTTTGCACCAGCATAGAGATCCTTTATGCCAATCTCCATTTGTGGCTGCTCGTCTATGGTAATTCCCAGCTCTGCGGCTATGAGGAATATTGCTCCCTGATCCGTAAGATAGCCCGCGCCAACACTGTTCTTTTTCGCCTGGATCATCTCCTGGACTTTCTCAACGGTCAGTCCGGGACTCTTTTCCATCAGCTTTGACTGGAGTTCTTCAAACGTTGACAACAGTATTTGTGACATTCCTGCATTAATAAAAATTTCATTTTGTGCGCATGCGGCAGATTTCATTAACTACATTAGTGAGCAGTAGTGATCCCACATCATGCTGTGTATCGACGCCTGCTCCCTCTCAAAGTCGTATGGAAAGACTATTGCGATAAATTCCTTGGACCTGTCGGTGGAGCCCGGACAGGTCTTTGGCTTTTTAGGGCCAAACGGCGCGGGCAAATCCACCACAATTAAGATGCTTACGACCCTGATCAGGCCCTCGTCGGGCTCGCTGGATATACTTGGAATCAATGCCATACGTGAACCGCTGGCGGTACGGTCAAGGATAGGCGTTGTCCTGCAGCAGCCTAGCTACGAGCCCACGCTCTCTGTCGAAAAGTCCCTTGACAAATACGGCATGATGTGGAATGTTCCGGCGGGTATGCGCAGGGACCGCGTGGAGCAGCTGCTTGCCGATTTTGAGCTTGTTGATATCCGGAAAAAAAGGAATGAGGACCTGTCTATTGGCCAGCGCAGGCGCGTCCAGGTTGCACGCGAATTCATGCACGACATGGATCTGCTCTTCCTAGACGAGCCCACAGTAGGCCTCGATCCTTCCGCACGCAGGAGGCTGCTTGATTTTTTAAGGGACAAGACGAGATCCGGACTGACAATTTTTTACACCACCCACGTACTAGCCGAGGCAGAATACTTGTGCAACAATATAGCAATCATAAATCAGGGCAGGCTTGTCACCATAGACACGCCCGAGTCATTAAAGGAGACGTACGGGCGTGAAAAAACCATCAAGATTCGGATTTCAGGATCCGCTCCGCGTATGGAATTGGAGGAAATTCCCGACTGCATCATAAATGAAGAGCCGGGCATGCTAACCATCAACTCCAATGCCTCCGAAAAAATCATCCCGCACGTGCTTGATGCGCTAGACAGGAGCAAGGTTACAGTAGAAGATCTCTCCATAGTTCCCACGAATCTTGAGGAGATCTTTTTAAAAATGACGGGTGGAAGGGGTGCATCCGGTAGCTAGGTTGGTGAACCGGAACCTTACCATCTCGCTGAACCCTGGGTTCCTGATCTGGCAGGTTATATTTCCGCTGATCTACATATTTGTGGCCGGGTTTGCATACACGTCCCTTATAGACAGTGTATCTTTGGGAGATAAAAATATCAGCTATCCTACATTCCTGGCTACCGGGATGATTGGGTTCAACATCATGAACAGTACGCTGGTATCGGGCATCATAATCTGGAATGATCGCAGGCATGGAATGTTCGAGCAGATAATGTCAGGACCGTTTACTAGGGCCCATTATATCGTGGGCAACATATGCACGATTGGGATTGTAGGCCTAGTAAGCGCCGCGCTGATAGCACTAGTCGGGTTTCCGGTCTTTGCAGGGGCTGTTAACTTTGAGTTTTATACAATTCCGATGATAATCTTTGCATCCGTTATTGGATCAATACTGTTTGGTTCCGTTGCATCAATTATATCTACGCGCCTAAAGTCAAGCGAGGGCTTTAATGTAGTGATTAATACGATCTTTTTGCTCTTTGCATTCGTTAGCACGGCGTTTTATCCTGCATCTGGCGCGCCCGAGCCGCTGGCAACGGCCTTTTACCTGAACCCGCTGACCTACCTAGTCGACGTGATTCGTGCAGGCGTGTTTGGCGCGGTTACAGAGTTTGTAGTCATGGAGATGATCATATTGGCGGCACTTGCGCTTGTCTTGTTTTTCATGGCTACTAGACTCTTGACTCGGCTAGACTTTTGAATAGCCCGGCCCAGATTCGAACTGGGGTCAAGGGCTCCAAAGGCCCCTATGCTTGACCTCTACACTACCGGGCTAGCATCATAACCGTGCCCTACTCCCTTAATGATATTTTCTATTATCCCTCAAACAACTTTATTGTTTTTGCTAGTACTGGGTATGGATCCCGCATCTGCCTTAGCAGCTCCCTCGCCCTCTTGCCATGAGCATTTCCCTTCTCTAGGAGAATCTTTTGCACCAGTGCCGAAATCCTCCTCGGATCCTCTTCCCTCCTTATGATCTTCTTTCTGACCAGGTACTTTTCCTCGCGGTTTGGCACCGCATTGTATGATATAGTTGGTATCCCTAAGAGGGCCGACTCGGTGGTCATGGTGCCCCCAGTGCCGATAAACACGTCGGCGTTTGTCAGTAGCATCTTGCCGTCGTATGACTTTGTTAGAACCTTTATCCTGTCTCCGAACTTTTTCTTGAGTCTCTTGATCTGCTCGTCGTATCTTCCTAGGGCGACTATCTCCGCGTCAACATTTTCAGAGAGCTCGCGTAGAATCCGATCGACGTTTCCCATGCCAGTAACATATGCGGCCTGCTCCTCGGCTGTCCTTACCAGTACGGTCTTTTTGTTCTTGGAGTATGGTACCTCTTGATCCTTGAAGACTTGGTGCTTCATGATTACAAAGGCATCGATTGCGTTGTACTGTATTATATCCTCCTCGTCTATCCCGAACCGCGCAAAGATCCGCTTGGGGGTGATTGACGGGATCAGCAGCTTTTGCACCAGCGGCACGTACAGCCTGTTTTGGTGGATTGCGTGCACGGCATCGGCGAACCCCACATGGTTTATTCCCAAGCCAAATGATACCCTTGCCGCGTCCGGCGAGCAGAAACTGACGGCCAGATCCGGCTTTTCCCTCTCGACTAAGCGCTGGAGCATCGATATTCTTTGTATTCCCGCCCTTAGCTTGCCGCCATTGCTCTTGCCCCCGTGCATCCCGACGAATTTCAGATTGAACTTTCTAATATTCGACAAATTTGTCAGCTCCCTGTACCTTCTGCCGGTGCACAGTACGGTATGCCTTTTTTGTAATTTCTTGACAATCGGCTCAAAAAACAGCAGCTGTTTGGGCGTCAGAATGTCTATCCAAATCTTCAATTAAAAACTCGCCTCCTGATCCGCTTAAATAAGTTTTTTTTAGTGCGACAATCTAGACTAATCACGATGAGAGTCAAGGTTGCAGTTTACGGCTTTAGCACGGAAGGGTATGCGCTTGCATGCCAGATGGCCATAAACGGTGCAGACGTGTCCATGATCGACGAGTCCGCCTCGTCGGCAGTATCGCTCAAGACCGAGATTGCCAAGACATATCCAAACGTTTCTGCCCTAAAGGAGGACGAGCTGTTACTTCCAATGATGCCCATAGACGTGGCCATATCAAAGGCCCAGTACGTGTTCTTTACCCCCATGATACGAAAGACCGGCCAGGATACAAAAATCGAAGTCAATTCAAAATTCAAGGACGCGGTCCAATCAATGAAGAAAAACAGTGCTGTCGTGTACGGAGTCCCGACCGGCTTTGGCGGCAACAATGAAAACATTGCACTGCTAGAGCACGTTACCGGATTCAGGGCGGGCAAGTCAGTCGGCTATTTTTATTATCCGGCTTCTGCGACAAATTCACCCCGAGTCATGGGATCCTTTAATGGCAAGTCCGATGAGAGGCTAGCCAAGCTGCTGGCTTCTGGGAAAAAGGAGAAGGGATTCGTCCACCTGTCATCTGCAGAACACTTTCATGCCATTGACGTGATGGCCCGGTTCTCAAAGATCTGCGGCATCCTTGAGGTATGCAAGTTCGCCCAGGAAGACGTTACGAGGAGGGATCTTGCCTCAGACGAGTTTAAAAATATCTTTCTTGATGACATGATTAACGGACTGTACGACCTAAGGCTCATGTCTGCGTCATTTGAGGGAGCGAATACAATGATGACCATGATTAACAGCAGCATAAAGGGTATAGACAATTATGTCAGGCGGCTCATTGATGAGATACGCGCGATTCTTAAAAGGAACGAGCTCAAGGCGAGCAAGACCAAGCTGGCGCTAGCGTGGACGCTGGACATGTATGAGATGCGGGGTGACAAGATTGAAATGCTGCAGACGCTTCAGGCCAAGATGCGTGACTATATCGGTGACGTGGCGGCATATGCGGATCCGGACCTAGACATATTTCACAGCGACAAGACCATGATAATAGTATCTTGCTCAAAAAAGGATTACGACAACCTAGCGGCGTCCAAGTCAGATGATGAGTTGATAGTAGTCAAGGCAAACCCGTTGTATGGAATAAAAGAATAAATTTAGAAACCAAAAGATTTCCACATTGTCCGAAGAAATCGATGGTACTAAATCCGTCCAGGTATCTGATACACCTGACGAGATTCCCGAAGAGATTCCCGTAGAAATCAGAGATAATTCCTCGACAGGTTCTGAGCCCCACCAACCGTCTAGGGGGACACTGCTTACATTGATCTCTGAGCAAAAAACAATGCTGGAAAACTATGAGGAGAAACTAAAGCGCTCCCTAGCCGACTTTGACAACCTTCGGAAAAAGACCGCCGCCGACATTGAAAGAGGCGTGAACAATCAGGTTGACAGGTGTTTTTTGGACTTTTTGCAGATTTATGACGATTTTCTCAGGGCAAAGGACTCTTTTGATCACAATAATGTAGACACAAAGGGCCTAGATTCCATCCTGAAGAACATGGAATCATTTCTGGCCAAGTATAACGTGACTCCAATCGAGGCGCAGGGCAAGACGTTTGATCCAAACTTTCATGAGGCAATCTCCATTGCATCGGATTCCGAGTTGGATGAGAATATTATAACAAAAGAAATCAGGAAAGGATATATTTCCCATAATAGGGTTATAAGACCGACACTTGTGGAGATATCAAAAGGCAGTGATTAGAAGATATGGCAAAAGTAATAGGTATTGATTTAGGAACAAGCAACTCTGCGGCGGCCGCCATGATGGGCGGCAAGCCGACAATCATTCCTGCCGCCGAGGGCGCCACCGTGGGCGGCAAGGCGTTTCCCTCCGTGGTGGCCTTTTCCAAGGATGGTGATCTGCTAGTGGGCGAGCCTGCACGAAGGCAGGCCGTAACAAATCCGGACAATACCATAATGGCGGCAAAGCGAAAGATGGGAAGCGACTTTCTCTTCAAGATACGTGACAAGGACTACAAGCCGCAGCAGATCTCCGCGTTTATACTGCAAAAAATCAAAAAGGACGCAGAGGCATTTACCGGGGACAAGGTGGAAAAGGCAGTAATCACCGTACCTGCATATTTTGATGACAATCAAAGGCAGGCGACCAAAGACGCCGGCACCATTGCCGGGCTTGACGTTGTCAGGATCATTAACGAGCCCACGGCCGCCTCGCTGGCATTCGGCTTAGACAAGGCAAAGCAGGACATGAAGATACTGGTATTTGATTTTGGCGGGGGAACGCTTGACGTCACCATAATGGAGATGGGCGGCGGCGTCTTTGAAGTAATGAGCACCTCCGGGGATACGCAGCTTGGCGGGACCGACATGGACAAGGTTCTAGTTGATTATGTTGTAGATGAATTCAGGAAAAAGGAGGGAACGGATCTCTCCTCAGACTCTACTGCAATGACAAGGGTAAGGGAGGCGGCAGAAAAGGCCAAGATTGAATTATCTACCGTTATGGAGACCGATATCAACCTGCCGTTTATCGCTAATGATCCGTCGACGGGTTCAAAAAACCTCGAGCTGCGCCTGACGCGGGCAAAGCTAGAGGATCTTATCAAACCCGTCGTGGACAGATGCAGGTCCTCGATCGACAAGGCGCTCGCAGACGCAAAGCTGTCGTCATCGGATATCACCAAGATCGTCCTTGTCGGAGGACCAACTAGGATCCCACTGGTCAAGAAATTCGTAAGCGACGCCCTAGGCAAGGAGGCCGAATCGGGAGTAGATCCGATGGAGGCAGTCGCCATGGGCGCGGCAATCCAGGCTGGAATCATTGCAGGTGACGTTGAGAGTGATATCGTGCTTTTGGACGTGACCCCGCTCACGCTGGGCATTGAGACCTTGGGCGGGGTACGAGAGCCGCTAATTGAACGAAATACTACTATTCCAACCTCCAAGAGCAAGACCTTTACGACTGCCGCCGACAACCAGACGGCTGTGACCATACACGTGGTCCAGGGGGAGAGGCCAATGGCATCAGACAATGTCTCGCTTGGAAGCTTTAATTTGACTGATATACCTCCCGCACCGCGCGGCGTACCGCAAATCGAGGTAAAGTTTGACATTGATGCCAACGGAATAATCAACGTGACTGCCAAGGATCTCGGGACCAAAAAGGAGGCAAAGATTACAATAGAGTCCAACACAAAGCTATCTCCAGACGAGATTGAAAAGTTAAAGGAGGACGCCGAAAAGTTTGCCGACGAGGACAAGAAAAAGAAAGAGTCAATTGAGCTAAAGAACGAGGCTGAGAGCTACATCTATACCACTGAAAAGCTGATCAACCATGAACTCAAGGACAAGATATCACAGGAACAGGGAATCAAGGTATCGGATGCCATAAAGGAGGTACGAGAGGCCCTAGACAAGGGTGATGAGATCGGACCAAAACTAGAGTCACTAAAGGCCCTAGTCAACGAGGTCACAACGGAACTGTACAAGAACATGACTCCTCCGCCCGGTGCGGAGCAGGATACCCAGCAGGATACCCAGCAGGAGCAACAAGACACCCCGCAGGAAACCCCGCAGGAGCAACAAGACACCCCGTCCGAATCACAGCAGGATGATTCTACTAACAAGGCAAATTAATGACAGGTTTGTACCATTAGGAAGAAATGAGCTCCAAGCGTGACTATTACGAGGTATTGGGGGTCGACAAGTCGGCCTCGGTAGGCGACATTAAATCACAATACAGAAAGCTTGCATTAAAGTTCCATCCCGACAGGAACAAGTCCGGGGAGGCAGCCGAGCACTTTAAGGAGATTTCCGAGGCGTATGCGGTCCTGTCTGATCCGCAAAAACGTCAGACATATGATCAATATGGACACCAGGGGATAGATGGCCAGTACAGCCAGCAGGACATCTTCCGTGGGGCCAACTTTAATTTTAACGACCTGTTTGGAGCCGGGGGCGGATTTGACTCGATCTTTGCGAACCTGTTTGGAGCAGGGGGCGGATTTGGAGGACGCGCCCAGCAACGAGGCTCTAACCTGCTATATGAAACCCAGATAACGCTAGAGGATATCCTGCATGGAAAAGAGCTAGATATGGAGGCAACCAAGGAGATCCCGTGCGATACATGCAACGGGGACGGATGCAGGCCTGGAACATCAAAGGTAAAGTGCTCTACGTGCGGCGGCAACGGCCAAGTCAGCCATAGGCGGAAGATGGGCTTTACCTCCTTTGTAACGGTCGCGCCCTGCCGGACATGCAGCGGCCAGGGAGCGACGATCACGGATCCGTGCCAGTCCTGTAAGGGTAGCGGCAGGACTAGGGGAAAAAAGCGAATTAGTTTCAAGATTCCGCCAGGAACACAGACCGGCGATTATACTATTCCCGGTGAGGGCGAGTATGTTCCAGACGGCATGAGCGGGGATCTGGTGGTCAGGGTGAGAGTAATACCGCATTCCAAATTCAAGTATGATGGCGTGGATCTGTTCTATGACCAGGACATAACCATTGTGGATGCCGCGCTGGGAATGGAGGTGATGGTTCCCACGCTAGATGGGGATGCGAAGGTCAGTGTTGACGCGGGGACACAGCCCAACTCGATCAAAAAACTAAAGGGCAGAGGCTTGCCGCATCCCAACTCGAGCAGGCGCGGTGATCTCTTTGTCAGGCTTGTAGTGCATGTGCCAGAGAAGTTGAGCAAGGATCAAAAGAGGCTTTTGCAGGAATTTGAGCGCACGTTTGACTGATGATACATGAATATAGCCCTTGACGTGGACGGTGTTCTGGCAGATGTAATGCTGTCCTGGATAGAGAAAAGCAACCGGCACCGCGCCCGGATGACCAAGAAACAGATCACAAGCTGGGATTTTTGGAGGAATCTTGGCATAAGCAGGAATGATTTTTTCATGGAATTATCAGAATGCTGGAAGGACTGGAAGTCGATTCCACCGACGGAAAAGAACCTGTCCAAAAGCACGAAAAAATTATCGGGCATAGGCGGGGTCGACATAGTCACTGCACGGGAGAGATCGACTGGCGGGCATGTGAGGCAGTGGCTGGCCTTTCACGGTATCACATTTGACAGGTATGTCTCGGTCGCAGAAGGGACACTCAAGGCCGATCTTGATTATGATGTATTCATAGATGACTCCCCTGTCAACGCCGCCGCCTTTATCCAAAAGAAGAAATCCGTACTATTATACGAGCAACCGTGGAACGCGGACTTTCGGGACAGACGGGCGGTGCGCATATCCTCGCTAGAAGAGGCGCTAGAATTGATCAGCTAGCCGTTCATTATGCGTATCTCGATCTGATGCCCGTCCCTTACGTGCTGTATGTGGATTGACTTTAACAGCTCACCGATCCGGTCCTCGGTGTAAAACTTTTTGTTATACCTGCCTATGACCTTTTTGCAGTTTTTACAGTATATTTCACGGTAATCCAACATGCAAAACTATCACGGCGGCATATTTGTATCCATCACAGGCTAGTGTATGAGTTGAGGTTTCATGCCTTGGCAGGTGCCTCCTTTTCACGTAGAGTATTTTCTTGTAATGTTTGACCTCCATATTATCCTGTACATGTTTTTAGAATTTGGATGCGCGCGCCAAGATACATAACCGATCACACCAACAACAAAGAAACTTATGCTAGGTTTTTAATTCGAGGAATGCGGGAGTCGCCAAGCCCGGTCAAAGGCGTAAGGTTCAGGTCCTTATCTCTTAGGAGTTCGTGGGTTCAAATCCCATCTCCCGCATTATAATTGAGGAAAATGCAAAAGCATGTCTGGTATATTCTTGGTGCACTTGCTGCTGATGCGCGTATCATGATTATGTTGTAATTTGTATGGTATATGATATCACAGGAATCTGCCGTATCCAATCACGCCGTTTTCATGCGCGGTGAATTTGGGAGGCTTTATCCATACTAGGCCGTCACTATCCACCTCCAAGTCTAGCATCGGCAGTACGTTTGATGGCTCGGCCTGGACAGATGCCGGTCCCTGTATTGCCTGCCCGTTTACAGGTTCGTAGGAACTGCCGTGGCACGGACAGTCACCCTTGTTCGTCTTGGACGTGCTGTTATCACCATTGTATTTCCACAGGCACCACAGGTGCAGGCAGACCATGCTGTATGCCCTGAATGCGGACGCGTCATTGTTGCCGCCTCCTAATTGTTCTGGCAACCTGATAAACTGCCACTGCCTGAATGCCTCCCCGTCGAGGACCGAGTCACCCGTTCTAGGATACGTGATTACCTCAGAAGTGTTTACCGGAAACGTGTGCACGCTTGCTTGCACATTAGTACTTGTCAGGTATACTGGCACCCTTTCGAGTGTGGCGGCGCTTGGGTTTGGCATAAAGTTTCCAAACGGCACAAAGGGCGCGAATGCCAGTCCTGTACCGGCCGCGGCAAAGAGCTTCAAAAAGTCTCGGCGCGATAGGTTCGAACCTCCGTCCATAATATTGTGATGCGATATTGTTAATTTAAATGTAAAAATACAGACTTGGTACATTTCCGCATTTTGTATCGATTACATGATATCGGACGGATTACACGCGCCATTTTGTAGCGATAATACCGATGTACAGTACTATATACCGGTATTGTATTTATCACGCGCGACTATGTTTGACCGGACCGGCCCTTCCAGATCAGTCCGGCGCATATTGCCGCGATTATGGAAAATGCTGCTATGGAATAGGTGTCTACAACTAACCAGTAATCCTCTTGGTCCAGTATCATGCCTATACTTACTGCAACTGCGCCCACTGCGCCCATGGCTACTAACAGTGCCATCAACCCGCGTACAGAATTCATGATCTGATTCTGCATCATGCGCTTATATTATAAGCATTTGGCAAAAACGGGTTTAAAATGGCCGGATGCGGCCCGCTCTCTTCGTGTTTTTATAAACAACTTTAAAAACTATATCTCCCAATACTTTTCATGGGATTTATTGGGGGCCGGGGTACATCACGCCGACCTGTCAAGGAACTAAAAAAGACTCCAGTCTCCGGTGATGCATACAAGGCATATCAGAAAAAGATCAAAGAAGCGGCCAAGGACACCTATGTTACGGTAGGTCGTGGAACCAAGACCATTAAATTCAGTGATCTAAAAGAGGGCTCTGGAACACAATCTGCCAAGGGAAGATATGTTTCAATGGGTCGCGGAACCGGAAGACGAAAGATAGAATAAATTACCGCCTTTTTTCAATTTTTATAATATGTTACGTATCTTTTCACCCAGTCTTTTGCTGATCTTTTCACCAGAGGCCCTGCCCCTTAGCGACTTCATGGCGATGCCCATCAGCGGGCCCGATGCCCTCTCCCCTTGACTGTTCACAATATCCATGTTCTCATTTACAATCTGCTCTAACATCTCGTCTAATTCTGCATCAGACAGCGTACTGCCCGATGCCTCCCGTATCACCTGTTCTGGATCCTTACCAGACATTATTCCATCGATAATCATCTCGACGGACTCTTTTGAGATTACTTTGTCAGATAACAGCGCAAAGATCCGCAAAATGACATCCATTGTCAACCTTGTCTTGTCGAGTCCCTGGCGCTCCAGATTCGTAATGGTGGAGCATAATGTGGATGCGACAAAATTAGGGGAGCTCTTCGTCGTCTCACAAACCTTTTCAAAGATTTCTATGTATTCGGAGTCAAAGATCTGACCTGTCAGCTGCGCATTTAGCTTGTATTTCTCCTGAAATTCTCTGACCTCCTCCTCCCACGGCCTCGGAATGCAATCCTGAGCGTCTGCAAGATCCTTGTTTGATATAGTCACCGGCAGAATATCCGTCTCTGGGTACATCCTAGCGGCGCCGGGCCTAGGCCTTAGGAATCTAGTCTCCCCGGCCTGGGTTGCCAGCCGGGTATCTGCCGGTATCCCGTGCTTGCCGATGTAAGATATTCTAGAGGCAATCTGCCTGATGATTACATCTATTTTTTCTGCGGGGGCAGCCAGCATCAGAAACGCATCATTATCTGTAGCATTCAGGGCCTGCCTTGCACGGTCCACGTCGGATTCGGTGATCCCATAATTTGGCAGTTCGTCGGAATGAAATATCCCTCCGATTCCAAAAAACCGCACTAGTTCTGCAACCTCCCTTCCGAGCCGTATCCCGTCATGCGGGGCAAAACCAAACATGCCGGCCATGTTTTCAAATGTAGCACCAAAGATCCTCTGTCCATCTGCAACCGCCTTTTGCACAATCTTTGACTCGCAGCATGCCATGATATCGGTAACGTCTACGTAATCTACGTGGTCCGGCCAGCCCCTCTTTTGAAGCTCGCCAGATATCTTTAACAGCCCATGCTGTCTTCTTGCCTCGTATTCGACGACCTTTTCTAGCTGGTCTAGCTGCTGTACCCCCTTTACCTCGATGACGGCACCCCCGTCCCTGATTGACACGTTTACGTCCTGGCGGATTGAACCTAGGCCCCTTCTGACCCTTTTTGTCCCCCTTAAAATGCGCCCAAGCGCCAGTGCAACGTCTCGGACGCGTCCGGGTTCGGCCTCAAATGGCTCCGTGGCTATCTCTACAAGCGGGATTCCCAACCTCTCTAGCCCGTATCTCCTAGTCGAACCCTCGTCCCCTAGGTTTTTAGCCGCATCCTCCTCTAAGCAGACCGACTGGATTCCAATCCTCATGCCGCATGCCTCATAGTATCCGCCCTGGGAGATTAGCATGGTCCGCTGGAATCCGGAGGTATTTGATCCATCAATAACCGTCTTTCTCATTGGAAATATCTCCCCGAATACGCTTGATCTTAGCGCGGCAGATATTATCAGGGCGGTTTTTTTTGCATCTGCATCTAGATCATGCGGCGGCTCTTCATCTTGCTCTACCAGACAGCTGCTCGCGGGGCTGGCAAGGTACATTATCACGTTTGACTTTGCGCTCTCAAAGAGCGCAGCTGCATCCGTCTTGCCTAGCTCGCCTCTTGACGCGCGTAACCTTCTCTGGAATTTTATCGTATATTGTTCTGACTCGGCCGGGGGGCAGCCGCAGAACAGCTTTTTATCGGTTGCCAGCTGCTGGTGTACTTCTAGTCCCACCATCGTGCCAGCATCTTTTATTGAAAACATCGAATCATCCGTCATGAAAACTCTGAGGCCGTCTTATTTAGCATGATGCTGCGTATTTTATTCCTGTCTTCTGAAATGCCGGCGGCCCACATGGCCTTTGTCAGGGCGGTCTCCGGAATCATGTCCTCAAGCGGCGTTATTCCCAAGTTAAGCAGGTCCCGGCCGCTCTCATAAACTGTCATCCTGACCCTTCCGTCTATACACTGCGACGTCATTCCCATGAATATTCCCGCTTCACCTGCCTTTTTTATCGCGGGATAAATCTCCCTGCCAACATGTCCTAGCCCGGTTCCCTCGAAGATTATCGCCTTGTAACCCGAATCAATCATTATATCTAGAATGTCCGGATTGAATCCGGGGTGGTATTTTACAAGCGCGACTCTTTGATCAAGTGTTATATTCGGCCGGAACTTGTCGTCTGTAAAAAAGCCGTCACGCATGTTCCTTTGTATGGTGTCATCGGATACTAGGAACGCAGGGTCGCCGCCGACCGTTTGAAACGCGCCCCTCTTGCTTGTATGACTCTTCCTGACTCGTGTCCCCGCGTGGCACGCAACCGTCCCATCGTTTTCGTCCCGGTGCATCACTATATAGATGCCGTTGGTTCTACATTGTACGAGAAATCGTGCAGCTCCGAGCAGGTTCGGGGCCGCATCCGAAGACGCCCTGTCCGAGGATCTTTGCGAACCGACCAGTGCGATAGGTAGCGGGAACCCCGAGAGCGCAAATGAAAGAAATGACGAGGTATAATGCATCGTGTCGGTCCCATGCGCCACGATTATTCCGATATACTTTGAAGAGTCAACTGACTCGATGCTCCGGGCAATCTCCAACCAGCGCCCGGGTACCATATTTTCCGAGTATTCGGAGAACAGCATACGCGCCTCGATGTTTGCTATCTTGGCAAGCTCTGGCATAGAGTCGTTGAGCTCCTGCGCCGTCAGTGTGGGCGTGACTGCCCCTGTCCTGTAATCGATCTTGCTGGCAATGGTTCCACCAGTCGACAGCAACAAGATGTCTGGCAGCTCTGGGTTCCTTTGCCGCTCCGGCACATCCTGAACAGAGTCCTCTTGTCCTGCCGGAATCTTTTGTACATCTTTTATCTTTTCTAGTTCTATCCCAACATTGTACCCGCTGTCTAGCTTGAGTACTAGATGCCTGTCGTCGGCATGCTCGTACCGCGGCATTACAATCCCGGCATATGTGAGTCCTGCTGAGATCCTTACGGAATCGCCCACTACTATATCATACTTTTTGAGAAAATCAAGTGATTTTCCAAAATAGCCCCTAAATTCCGACATTGTGGTTTATTGCGGCTTATTTTATAAAAACTACCTGTAGTAAGAGGCTACCATCTTTTCGCCTATCTTGAGATCCTTTTGTTCACGGACCTTCTTTACGGCCTCCTCAAAGTGCCCCATTGTAACCTTTGCCTTCTCGGCCTTTTCCTTGATATCGTCGGTGATGCCCTTTTCGGTCTTTGTGGCAGCGGCAATATTCTTCTTTCCAGTCCTAGGCTTTTCCTCTTCGGTCTCGTTGATCTCCATGTGGCCGTCTAGGATCTCGTGTATTACCAGTGATACGGCCGTGTTTGCAATGGCTGCCACGTCGGCACCGCTAAGCCCGTCGGTCATTGCGGCTAGCTTGTCCAAGTCAACGAACTCGTTGTTCTTGGGCTCGGCGATCATTGGAATCCTCTTTGTGGTTATTTCCAGTATCTTCTTTCTGCTCTCCTTGTACGGTAGCGGGATTTGAATGATTTTATCAAAGCGTCCGGGACGTAGCAGTGCGGGATCAATCATGTCTGCCCTGTTTGTTGCGGCAAGGACAACCACGCCGTGCATGTTCTCCATTCCATCCATCTCTGTCAACAGCTGGCTTACCACCCTTTCTGTAACTGCGGTCTCGCCGCCCGCGCCCCTGACTGGGGCAATTGAGTCAATCTCGTCAAAGAATACGACGCATGGGGAGGACTGCCTTGCTCGCTTGAAGATCTCCCTGATTCCTCGCTCGGACTCTCCGACCCATTTTGAGAGCAATTCTGGCCCCCTTACGGAGACAAAGTTCGCCTCGCTTTGTGTGGCAACTGCCTTTGCCAGCAGGGTCTTGCCTGTCCCACTTGGCCCGTGTAGCAGGATTCCTCGGGGCATCCTGTGTCCTAATTTGTCATATAATTCCGGATGCTTTAGCGGCCATTCTACTGCCTCTTGAAGCTCCTTTTTTATCTCCTCTAGTCCGCCTACATCCTCCCATTTTACATCGGGATTCTCGATGAACACCTCTCTCATGCCTGACGGCGTCACCTCTATGATGGCCCTTTGAAAGTCGTCTGCATTTACCACTAGCTTGTCTAGGGTCTCGGTGGGTATCTTTTCGTCTTCTAGGTTGAGCTCGGGTAATAGTCTTCGCAGGCACTTCATGGCAGCCTCTTTGCACAAGTATTCTAGATCCGCACCCACGTATCCGTGGCTGATCCCCGCAACCCTGTCCATGTTTACTCCGTCGGATAGTGGCATGTTCCTTGTATGTATTGCAAGGATGTCCTTGCGTCCCTTTTTGTCCGGCACCTTGATCTCGATCTCCCTGTCGAACCTTCCGGGACGTCTTAGTGCCGGATCGATTGCATTTGGCCTGTTTGTCGCCGAGATAACTACGACCTTGCCTCTTGCCTCTAGGCCGTCCATCAGAGAAAGCATCTGCGAGACCACCCTCCTTTCAACCTCGCCGGTCACCTCTTCTCTCTTCGGGGCAATCGAGTCTATCTCGTCTACAAATATTATTGAGGGCGCCTTTTCCCTCGCCTCCTTGAAGATCTCCCTAAGCCTTGCCTCACTCTCACCGTAAAATTTTGACATTATTTCGGGACCCGATATGCTGATAAAATGGGCGTTGCTTTCGTTTGCAACCGCCTTTGCCAGCAGGGTCTTGCCTGTCCCGGGGGGTCCGTACAACAGCACACCCTTTGGCGCCTCTATTCCAAGCTTTTCGAATATCTCCGGATGGCGCAACGGCAACTCGATCATCTCCCTTACCTTTTTTATCTCGTCTGTCAGCCCGCCGATGTCCTCGTAGGTCACCTGGGGGACGCCCCTTAACGTCTCGCCCTTTTCTGCAATGTGGAATACCGTCTTTTGAGTTACTAGGACCGCATCGGCCGCTGGGGTCACTCCTATCACCTGGAAGGTAAGCCTTCCGCCAAAATACGGGACCATGACATTATCTCCCTTGATCAGCGGAACGCTTTCGAGCGCATCGGCAAGGTACCTCTCGTCTATGGGAGGGATTGACTCTAGCGGCGCGACTACTACTTTTTCAGCGGCTACTGCCTTTATCTTCCTGACTGATATCGTATCGCCGATGGCAATTCCCGAATTGTTTCTGCCTAGCCCGTCGATCCTGATTATTCCCTTCCCTTCGTCTGACGGGTACAGCGGCAGGCATTTTGCAACGGTCCTGCGCTTTCCCTTGATCTCAATGACGTCACCCGTTGAGGCGCTCAGCGTATCCATGGAGTCATAATCAATTCTTGCAACCCCTCTTCCGACATCCCTAGTGTATGCCTCTAAAACCTTGAGGGAAAGGGCGTTACTACTCATACCAAAATGGCTACTGTCTATTTTTTATATCTTTGGCGTTGGGTAGAGTTTGTTGTATAACCGCTCAAAAGTCGGTCACATTCCTGTCCGTGACGCCGATCCCAAACATAAAGAGCATTATTCCAAGCATCACGGGCCCAAACGACGTGCAGTCGATAAACGATCTCGTACGTACGTCCGCATCCCATTCACGCGTCGCTAGTGTTACCATGTGTTGCATGTGGCGTGCCCCGTCTGGGTAGCTGATCATCTTGGTCCCGGGCCTGAGTCCGACAAGCGGGAGACCGTAACACGGGGACGCGTCGAATTCAAGTCTATGGCGGCGGGCCGGTTGCGTGGCCTTGTTGCAATGCGACACGCCGGCGTGCCCTACTGGGTAATCTATCTTCTCGCCTTCGCGCCCCGTCCTGCTTCCTTCACCTGACTTCTTTGTCCCTTGGACTGCCAACGGGATCTTCGCCGCGGCCCTTTCTGAACGCCATCCGCCTTGCGTTGTAAAGCGAGGGCTGTGACGTCGGCAAGTCGGGGGCCTCATAATAGGCAAGCCGGGCCTTGTATTATTTGCTAGCGCCCCGTCATGCCTAACGTGCAGCGTCACCATCTCCATTCGTAACACCGCGGTCTAGATATCCTTCAAGATCAAAATGTTGTGATGGAACATGTTAGGCCAATCTGTCAAACCGTTTTAGGCTGGCACGTACAGGAAGAGTCGTTCCATGATTCACAAATCCCGTATCATAGACAGGTTATGCATATGACGACCTGACCTTGTACTAAATTAGTTGAGAGATAATATGATGACATCAGCGGAGAAGAGACAGTTAGAACGCGAATGGAGATCACAAGCCGCAACAAGATTGTATATGATAGACTCCATAACCTCAGAAGAGATCATCGTCACCTATCACATCATTCAGAATACGATCAGCCGCTTGGACACATCAAGATGAGAGAACTGGAGACGCTGGTTGCTCGGTGCGAAGGTGTTCCATTTTCGACAGAACAGCTGACCACACTTAGAAAGGCGGCAATCTTGTTTGAGGGGGATCATCAGGCTAGACCTATTCGTTGACGGCAACAAGAGGACGGCCCTGACGGTCGTCTAGGTGTTTCTCAACAGCAACAAGCACATAATGATAATCCCGTAGAACTACTCCAACTTTGCATGTAATATCGCGCGGTATTGTGTATCGGATACGGAAAAATCCTTGGGTAGAATCACCCGCTGGTTGGACAGGCACTCTGCTAGAATAACACAAAGGGACAAGGCACGAAGCCTGATTTGGTTCCATGCATATTTGCCGTTTTATATTGTATAATTTGATCCGTACTAGGTCAGGTCGACTGAAGGTATTATACCTGAAATTTCAAAACGAATAATACATCCGGGTATGAATCTCGAATTAACCTAAGTGTGTACTTTGATCCGACTCAATGATATACATGACTATGAACTATATAGTTGATATCATGAACCCACAATACGATGACTTTGATGAATCCTACGAGGATGAAATCGCCTGTACATATGACACTCACGAAGAATTCAAGGCCGTAATGCAGGCATGGATACAGAAAGGGGAATGAGAATCAATGGGGAGAAAGTTCTCACCCTCGAATTTTTTCAAGGATGACCTTAGGGATCAAAGGCTCAGTCCTGACGCGCAGAAAAGAGCAATGCAGGCATCGAAATCGATATCGCGCTGGATCGACACACTGTCTACGTTTGGACTAGTCGCCGATATGGTCAAAGGATACATGTCTATCGACAAAGGAATCTATGTCGAATGGGTGTACACAAGCAAGAAAGACCGCATCTTGTCTAGAAGAATCAGATTCAAATGATGGTCTGGTGCAAATTCATGATATGGGCACGTCCTTACTAACACACTGTCGAGTTCATACAAGTCGGGACATCGGATGTCAAACACGTCTACCATGTAGCCGAATCAGAAACAGAATTTTTAGGTGGAGGTGGAATCTGCAGTCTCCATAAACTTGCGCACTTTATGGTGCAGTACTAACCACCTGATCGTATATCATGCTACTTCCGGCGGCAGATACCTTGCATTTGGAATAGCAACAATCTTGACTCGTGTTGGATTGTGAATGTCAATCATGTTGGGATGGGTAGATTCCTCTACGTCGCATCCAAACAATTCCGTGACAAATTGCTGAAAGGTATGACTACTAGACCACGTCCTTCCTGTCAATAGAGATTATCTCCACTCTCCGGTTCGTTTGTTATGTCGTGCCGCCGCAACGCGTCCTCATGGAGAACTAGCCTTGAATCGTTATAATTTCTCGTCATTTCCACTCATACGATTAACTCGTGGTACTCTGCACGTACCTACACAATAACCATCACATGACCTTTTTTCCATATGTATTTGCTTCAATCCATCCATCTGTTGACGATCTGACGAAAATGGTATATGAAAATGTCTGGGAAAGGAGTACGGCAAGTTATCGTGACCTAAGAGGCATCGACCTCGACCGACGCCTGAATATCTTCCACTTGCTGTCTCTGGCATGCCGGTTCCCGCCGTCTTGCCCGACGTCCTACCACTAGGGACAAGGTGCAGACGCATGAAGTTGTGGTAAAAATATAGCTCGGTCAGCATGGGTTCGGGAAGGCATCAGATCACCAACCTTCCAAAGAATTTCTGGTCACTACTTACCGGCACCTTGCAATCATAAGCTTAAAATCGGAAGGATTGCGACCCACAATTCACATGGGTAAGAGACCGTTAGTCAGAAGGCGTGGACGTGGAGGAATGCAATTCAGGGCATCTGTCACCGGCAAGGTGGCCGATGCAAAGTATCCGGGTTATCCACTCCGTGAACAGCACGAGGGAGAGATAATTGATCTTGTCCATGAACGGGGCCGCGACGCCCCACTTGCAAAGGTAAGGTTTGAGGACGGCTCGATCTCATTCGTACCCGCGGTCATTGGGACTAGGGTAGGAAGCGTCATGCAGTTCGGACTGAAATCAAAGATTGAGGGCGGCAACGTAATCAGCATTCAAAATATTCCTGACGGCACGATCGTGTGCAACGTCGAACGCCACTTTTGCGACGGCGGCGCAATCGTAAAGTCGGCAGGGACCGGCGCAACGGTATTCTCCCACGGTGATGACGGCGTCACCTTAAAGCTGCCATCTGGCAAATTCATTACATTAAACCCAAAGAACCGCGCAATGATCGGCTCGTTGTCTGGCGGCGGAGCATCTGAACGGCCGCTGATGAGCGCGGGCGGGAAATGGAGAAAGTTCCGCGCACGAGGCAGAAAATATCCGCTGGTCAGGGGAGTTGCACAGGCCGCCTACGTACACCCGCATGGAGGCGGAAGGCACCAGCACGTCGGGCAGAGTTCAACTGTGTCACGCGATGCACCCCCGGGTGCCAAGGTTGGAAGCATTGCGGCAAGAAAGACCGGCAGGGCTAGGATCAAGGACAGAAGGTAGCATTTCGGCCTAAAATTGATTAATGGCCTTCCAAGAATGCACTTGAATGGCACAGCGAATTCACCTGTTTGTAACCGGCAAGGTCCAAGGCGTCTTCTTCAGGCAGGCGCTCAAGGTTACCGCCCGGAAGAACAACGTATGTGGCTGGGTCAAGAACCTCAAGGATGGGCGCGTCGAGGCGGTCCTAGAGGGGGAGGATCTCAATGTAAGCAAGGTAGTAGAATGGGCGCACGCGGGTCCTGCAAATGCTAGGGTGGAGGACGTTGAGATCAGAAACGGGGATTATGTGGGAGAATTTTCAAAGTTTGACGTGCTGTACTAGCGCATGGCATCAAATGCCCCTCTTAGCAACGGCTTTGTGCTTTCAAGGTCGTCCATCGATGAGACCGTGACAGTGTCAAACGGTTCCCTGCGGCCCCTTTGAATCTTGATGACGACATGATCGTCTTCTGGCGCCACGTCTGCAAACCATCGAAGCGCGATGGACTTGCCAAACACTATCCTGTGCATCCTTACGTCCTCGACTACGTTGTCGGCTAGGTCGAGGCAGTATGCCCTGACGGCATCATACAATGGACGCGTACCTTCCGGTATACTGTTCCTGAACTCCTCGTAGCTTCGACCCCCGGCCGAAAACGATCCGTACATGCAACCAGATTTTGATATGATGGTATATAGTAGTAGCCCTACCGGTTCCGGTCTAGACTGACAACCCCGTTTCAAGGCATGTAAGATCCGCCACGTTGACGAAGAAGCGCGGATGCCCCACCTTAGGACTGCTCCCTCCCGGACCTCGTCCCTTTCGATGGCTCAGGCTTGAAAATCATCCCTTCGGATGTTTCCAGCCTTGCAACCGCCCGCTTCGGCGTGATTTCATTTCCACATGTCAAGTGGGAATTGCCCTTCTAGAGATTTACCCAGTAGTTACTGATCTCTGCATTAGCCGGTTTCAGAACAGGGCACGGCTGGCACCCCGATCCTACCTACTACCAGTAATACTACGACGTCTTGTTATATTTGCATTAGGCCCATTTCCCCTGAATTTGGAGATTATGCCGCATACGGAGCAGGTTTTTCCTGTGCACCGGGCCCCACAATTGGCGCACCTGCCCCCCGTCCTGTCGTCTACACTCCTGACTATCTCTGAAACCCTTGTAACGGAATTGTACAGGTTGTTCTTGATTCCGGCATGCCGCTGCTCTAGCGAGTTTAAAAATTCGCGAATCTCTGTCCTGATTCCCTCGTTTGTGTGCGGGCACGGCTCCGTCTGGAATGGTATCTTGTTGGAAAATGCATAAAATACAATCTCTGACTCGTAAATCTCAGAGAACGGCTTGACCTTCCTTAACGATGTATCACGCGCGTCTGGCCGCGTCCACCCAATCCTGCCCACGTTGCCTGATAGCATGTTGATTAGATGAGTCTGCAGGACATCATCTAGATTGTGCGCAGTGGCCAATACGTCGGCCCCGATCCCTTCTGCCGCATGATCCATGGCGCGCCGTCTTAGGGTGCCGCAGATTGAACACGATGACACATTTTCATCACCCCTCTCTTCCAATGCGTCCTCTAGCGTCAGATCAAATAATTCCTTGTAGGAAATGACGCTACATTTGACCTGCAGTTCTCTGCAGTAATTATTTACAATGCCGAGCGCCTCGTCGCGGTATCCTGGTATCCCCTCGTCTATTGTTATTGCATGAATACCAAAGTCATGCATCTTGGACATCTGATTTAGGACGTGAAGCAGGGCAAGTGAGTCCTTTCCGCCTGACACGGCTACTGCGACAAGATCGCCATACCTTATCATTTTATACTTTGAAATCGTCCTTGCAGTCTTGGCCATGATCGAATCCGTAAAACAATCCTTGCATAGGCCCTCACCAGAGTATCTTCTTGCGTATACTGCCGTATTCTCACATTTGTCGCACTGCACAATGGCCACACGCCTTTTATCCTTATGACTCTTTAGGCGCCGGCTCTAGAATCATCCTGTGGCAAACAGGCCGTCTACTCTTATATTGCGCCTGCAAGTTACGGTTACCCAAGGGACGACTCATATTGTAAACCAGCCCGAACTGATGTATGTGAGGGCGATATTCAGGCCGAACACGGCAAACGTGAACGCGTATATGGCCCACATTATGCCATTCACCCGAGATTCTGAAATCTTGTCTGTAATCATACTGTGGATGAACTTTCCGCCGTCTAGGATGGGCAGCGGTAGCATGTTGATGATGCCGATGAAAAACGAGATCATCCACAGCCACAGCAGGTACATGGAGACCTGCGGGTCCCATTGAATAAAGTCGTATATCGGCGTGTAAAACGCATTATCCCTGATTATTCCCATCAACCCGCGTTCTGGATCATCGGGTGATGGCATTATCTGGACTGGCATGGTTATCTCCTGCCCGTCGCGTAGCACCGAAATATCTGTAATCTGTCCTGGTAGCAGATCTATATTCGCAAAGTCCGCGGCCGTCTCTATCTCTACATCGCCTATCTGCGTGATTATATCCCCCACGGCCATGCCGGCACTCTGGGCGCCAAAGCCGTCCATGATATCTAGAACCCTTACGCCTTCTGGCAACACGTAAAACGCGTCGACGACCTGTTCGGGAAGTACTAGCGCAAACACGGGATTTGTAAGGAGCAGTACTCCTAGCGCCAAGGCGAATATGACGTTTGCAGTGGCGCCCGCCCCGATGACCCTGAGCTTGGAGATCCTTTTTGCCTTTGTAAACTCTTCCTCATCGGGCTCTACGAATCCGGCAAATATTGCAATCAGGACAGCAAATCCCCCTGACTTTATCTTGATCTTTTCTAGCGTGGCCACTATCCCGTGCGCCCCCTCGTGCATGATCAGTACTATTGGCAGGGACATCAGAAATGCGGCGATCGCCGAACCAGAGGTCAGCGTGATTCCAGGGATGAGGAGGGTCAGCTCGGCGGCCTCGGATGGGGCAAAGATGAACTTGAATATGTTGTCAAGCAGAAACCAGAATGCAAAACCCATCATTACAAAGCCCGCCACCACGCTTACGTCTGCAAAGACTCGGATCCCCCTGCGCGTGCGGCCCAGCATCTTGGTGAGGACCGACTGGACCTGGTAGTTCTTGTATACGAGGCTGTATATCTTGATCTCAAACCCACGCTTGTCTAGTTTCAGCCCCTTGGCGACTGCTAGAACGACTACCCAGCCGATTAATACGTAAATGATTGCATTTTGTGAAAGAAAGTCAAGATCCAATTATTGGTACTTTTTTTAACCACGCCATTTATCACTTACTATGAAGCCGGCAGTTGTAGTGTCCACATTCCCGGACAGAGCCTCCATATCCAGAGTCGCAGACCAGTTGGTAAGGGACGGCGTCGTCGCATGTGTGAACTTTGGCAGGGTCTCGTCCGTGTATTCCTGGAAGGGCAAGGTTGAGAACGCGGACGAGTACTTGGCAATCTTCAAGACGACGCAAAAAAACAAAGGTATACTCAAAAAGGCGCTAGCGGATCTTCACCCGTACGATGTGCCAGAGATTGCAGAAGTTTACATTGATTCCATAAACGAGTCGTACATGAAATGGATTATTGACTCGACTTGCTAGGCCTCCACTGCGAACCTTAGCGTTGATATAATTCCGCCAAGCCCGGCGACACGCAGTCCAAGGTCCGTCGACGAGTCCACGCCGAATATGCGTGCCCCCTTGGACTCTGCATCGTTGAGAAGATCCACTATGCGCCCCTCGTCTGCGACCTCCAATATCCGGTCGGCGAAGACTAGCGACTCTACGGCGTTACTCTGAGACGCCCTGCTTGTCTCCTCAAATCCCATAGTAAACCTCTTGCTCTGCCTGCCTGCCATGGCCATCACGCTGTCAATTATACCTGCCACCATTGCAATCTTGCTGTCCGACATCATGCCCTTCATCATCTCGGATCTCGTGAAGATGTGTATGCCGTCCTCTCCCCCCGTATCTATGCCGTCTATGGTACGTATGTCGTTATCTGCCCCGGACTTGGCCGCATAATTTACGAACTTTTTCCTTGTTTCGCCGGGGCCAAAGACTATAACTCTGTCACCTTTTCTTGTTACGGAGATCATCGCCGTATTCACAACTCTAAAGAATCCTTCCATGTTGAAGCTCGTCTTGTACCGCTTTCCACCTGCGCCCGAATAGATGTTGGGCATGATATCTAGATGCGTTCCGTCTAGCCTGCCTATCCCGCACTCGGACCTGTCGATTGCAACTAGGATGAATCCCGTTGCATTGTTTCTTGCGGCGGCAAGTCTTCGCTCCACGTCACTCCACCGCTTTTTGTAGATTGCAAGCTGGCACGCTGTCCTGATCAGCATGGAGTGGTGGGAGCCGCGCGGTATGGAATCATTGCTTGATTCTAGTATGGTACCGGAGATTCTCAGGCGGTCAACCGTACTGTCTAGGAATATTCTTTCCACATGTAGGGAGATTCTGACCCTAGTTCGCTCCCCCCTGTCGGGTCTAGCGTACTCCCTGTCGCGCTTTATTACACGCGTGGTATCGCTTGTTATCCGATCACCTGCCTTGATTATGCGCCGAAGGTTAAGCAGGTCGTCTGCATCTCCTGCGATCACCGAGATCGTGTTGTCGTCAATCTTCCTGGTAATCATGTGCTTGGAGCTCGGCTGTCTTGGAATCGCCCTGTCCCTTTGTTTTGACATAGTTTTCGACCCATTCTAGGGTGATTACTCCTGCCTCTGCTAGGTTTACTAGGGAGTTGGATGACGCGTGGCCGGTGACCTTTCCGTTATATCTTCTGATCTGCCTCCACTTGAGCAGGGTGTTTCCACTTTTTGACGTGTATATGATTCCAAGCACGTCTCTTGCATTGACAAATGTGATCTCGCGAATCTTCTTCAGGGTGACCTTGTCTGCAGCCTCGACATAGATTGAGCCCGGATCTTCCTCCCGTTCCGCAAACACCTCAAAATCGTCTAGGTAGCTTTGCGGGGCAAACGAGCTGCACGTGCTTGTTATGATGAATCGTCTAAAACTTTCAAGTGACGCCGGCGTGTCTATCGCTACCATGGATATGAACATTGATCCGGTCACTTATCAAGCTTCTTGAAAGATTCAATTAGCATGCGCCATAACAGCGGCCCGCGGGCAGTGATGAACGTATCCCGATGATTGATGAATTGGATCTTGAGTTCTGAGCCTGCCAGAATTTTTAAGAGGTATATTACGGACGGCAATTATGAAGTCGCTGACCGAGTACATTACATTTCACACAAAAAGTCGCGTCGATTTTGTAAACATTACCCCGGATGTGAGGGAGCTGGTCAGGAAGAGTGGAATACAGGAGGGATTATGCCTGGTTAATGCAATGCACATCACGGCAAGCGTGTTCATCAACGACAACGAGTCCGGACTGCACCATGACTATGCACGGTGGCTTGAGGGGCTTGCGCCGCACGAGCCGGTCGGTGACTATAGACACAACGACACCGGCGAGGACAATGCCGACGCGCACTTGAAAAGGCAAGTGATGGGCCGTGAGGTCGTAGTTGCGGTAACCGGCGGGGATCTGGACTTTGGCCCATGGGAGGCAATATTTTACGGGGAGTTTGATGGGATGCGCGACAAGAGGGTTCTTGTAAAGATCATCGGGCAATAATCATCCAAAGTCGGCATCGCGCTTTTGACTCTGGTTTTCATTTGCCCTGGATGACGCGCGAAACTCGTCGTCATGGTTCTGGCGACCGTGTCCGCACCTTGTACATTCGAGCCTGAACCCGTCCGTATTCTTTTCGTATTTTGCGCATCCGCAAAAGCACGTCATGGCGTCTCCTCTGTGGGTTTTTTACAGCATTCGCCCATTGGAATATCGCGGTCATGCGGGCACTTTCTAGGATGGTTCAGCATTGTGCACAACGCGTCCGTAAACTGCTTGTTCATGTGATGTTCTATACCGCATACCATCTCCTCATCGATCTCTACCTTTAGCGCACTATCCATCAATACCTCTAGCAACCTGCTGTTCCTCATCATCGAGGCGCCTATCGTGCCGCCCTCTTCCGTAAGACTCACGCCTGCCCTGGAATAGTTTACAAGGTTTTGGCGGCTCAGCTTCTTGAGCATCTGAACCACACTGGGCTGTCTTACGTTGAGCATCTTTGCAATACTGCTGATTTTTACATCCTCGCCGCGCTCCTTGATGTGCCAGATTGCCTTGAGGTACATCTCTACGTGCTCTGCTTCCGCGGTACCAACAAACAAAACTTCATCTCCTAGTGAATCCATACCACTCGTTACCTTGAATCTTTTAATAAGTATTCAAAGTATTCGCGTGCAAATCCGGCCAGTCCGGTGTGATCAGCCCAGATTGCCACGGATTCCAACGAGTTTACCGTTCCGATCTCCGAGCCTAATAATATCACGACATATCTTTTGTCAGATATTATCCCGCCCCCGAACAGTCCCTCTCGGACATTGACGGTTGCAACCCTTGATGCGGCCTTGAGGGACTCTTTATCCATTTTATCGGAGGTGAGTATGGTTATTGTTACACCCCTGTCGTGAAGTAGCCTTAGCTTTGGTAGCGCCTGCTTTACTAATTCTTGGCTTGCCTCTGGCAACGCTATCATCACCTCGTTCCTGCAGTTGTCCACCATCTCTAGGATCTTGGCTGCAATGTTGATGGTTCCGGATAACACCCAAATGTCCGGCTTTTCACTGGTGCCGCTCTTTTCATACAGCGGAATCAGCTCATTGATGATGATGCTCTGGTTATGGTCAAACTCTTCTTCAATTCTCTGTCTTGTTGCCTCGATCCCGGTTATCGGAGACCTTGCAAAGTATTTCGTCGGCCTAGAGTCATCGGAGCCTATCCACCCCTTCTCCTCTAGAGTCCCAAGAACCTCGTAAATCTTCGAATACGGCACGCCTGATTTTTGACTCGTCTCGGATGCGGTCTGCTCTCCGGATACTAGGAGGGACGAAAACGTCCTGATCTCATAGCTGGTCAGGCCTATCTTTTCCATTGATTTTCTGGCTTTGTCCGATATACTCACGCGATTTAGTCGATCGATTATATTATTTAAATCCGTCATGAATGCCGTGCCTGACGCTTTATACCAATGAGGTGTGTTTTCCACCTCGTCACCGTTGGGCTAGTGGGAAATGCATTATATACTATATTTTGGCTTGCAACATAGATGGCATTAATTCAAATCTCCAATCAAACCACCAAGTCTACCTCCAAAAAATCCACCATCAGGTTTACCCAGAGCATCTGCCCTGACTGCAACATGATTCTGGACGCAGAGGTGTTTGAAAGGGATGACAGGGTATACATGTCAAAGGTCTGTCCTACCCACGGAGAATGTGAAGAGCTCTATTTCGGCTCTTATGACATGTATAACAAGTTTAGTACATACTGGGTGGACGGCAAGGGGGCGCATGCGCCAAACGTCATGATTGACAAATGTTCCTGCCCGAACAACTGTGGACTCTGCTCAAACCACTTGTCCCACAGCGGATTGGCCAACATGATTGTTACCAACAGATGTGACCTGACGTGTTGGTACTGCTTCTTTTACGTTAAAAAAGGCCTAGAAGGCGCATACATGTACGAGCCTTCCAAGGATCAGGTCAGGGCAATGATGAAGACCCTCAGGGCCGAGCGACCCATTCCAGGAAACTCAATGCAGATTACCGGCGGCGAGCCGATGCTGAGGGAGGATATCACGGATGTAATTAGGATCATGAAGGAGGAGGGCGTTGATCACATACAGATGAATACAAACGGAATCAGACATGCGATGGATCCAGAGGCCGCAAGGGAGGTGAGGCTTGCAGGGTGCAACAACCTGTATCTTAGCTTTGACGGCGTGACTGCAAGAACCAACCCAAAGAACCATTGGGAGATCCCGTACGCGCTGGACAGCTGCAGAAAGACCGGAACGACCGTTGTGTTCGTACCAACCGTGATTAAATCAATCAACGACCACGAGTTAGGCGGTATCATCAGATATGCGCAAAAGAACATGGACGTGGTTCACGCGGTCAACTTCCAACCGGTCTCGTTGACTGGCAGGATGGGAAAGACGGAGCGTGAAAAGTACAGGATTACGATTCCAGACTGCATTCAAAGAATAGAAGAGCAGACAAACGGCGAGGTGACAGTCGACGACTGGTTCCCGGTGCCCAGCTGCATGCCACTGACAAACGTCATCGAGGCATTTTCAAGCAAGCCAAAATACGAGCTCTCGATCCACTTTGCATGCGGCGCGGGAACATACGTGTTTGAGGACGAGGAGACCAAAAAGTTCGTACCACTCACCAAATTCTGCGATATCCAGGGAATGCTGGAGCTCTTTGAGGACAAGTCCGACGAGATACGTTCCGGCAAGAACAAGTACTTTACAATGCTAGAGGTGGTCAGAAAACTCTCAAGCTTTGTAGACAAGAAAAAACAACCTGCCGGCCTTGATCTTGCAAAGATGTTCGGCAATATCCTGATGAAGAGGTCCTTTGATGCCGTGGGTTCTTGGCATGTCAAAGGACTATTCTTGGGCATGATGCACTTTCAGGACAAGTACAACGAGGATCTTGAAAGATTACAAAGATGTGACATTCATTATGTCACACCGGATCTGCGAATCATACCCTTTTGTGCATTCAACGTAATTCCGGAATGGTACCGGGACAGAATTCAAAAGAAATATTCCATTACCGTTGAGGAATGGGAGCAAAGAGAGGGTGTCAAGCTTGAGGACGGCCTTTACCGCGGTCTGATGAGGCGCGGGGCAGGTGACGAGCTTGCAGCGGGCTGTGCAAAGAGTCAGATGTTTCATGATTCCTCACAGGCAATAAGCAACTAGATTTTTTCATCCAGCGTTCGGATACTGGCGATTTTAATTCCATCAGATATCGTGCTGATCTGTTTTCTTGAATAGTTTCATCACTTTACACGTGACAAAATGTGTATGCAAACTAGGATTAGTGATTTGTCTTGTGTACATCTAGAACAGGCCGGGCATGCGTAAAAAGTATAAACTAGAATCGTTTGGTACAGATGTGTCTAGTGTATTTACTACCACGCGCATTCCGAGGCAGATTGTACAGGCAGGCAAGCTCCCCGTCAATAGAAAGAACAGGGCAGACGGCCTCAAATTCGTGCGGCAGCTCAAAGATAATACTATACCTGCCGCGTTCCTGGATCCACAGTACAGGGGCGTGTATGAGATGATGGAGTATGGCAACGCATCCACGTCCAGAAACTGGCGTCGTGTAGAAAAGCCGCAGATGACAAAGGATGTCATCCGGAAGTTTATCACCGAGTTGTCACGTGTTCTGATACCATCAGGGCATCTATTCCTGTGGGTTGACAAGTTTCACCTGTGCACGGACTATCAGACGTGGCTTGATAATACATGCCTACATGTGGTGGACATGATAACATGGAACAAGAAAAAGATCGGCCTCGGCTATCGTACACGTCACACCAGCGAGTTCCTGATCGTGCTCCAAAAGGAACCCAAGAGGGCCAAGGGTGTGTGGATGCTCCGGGACATACCGGACGTGTGGGACGAGAAGGTGAAGAGTTCTGCACGCGGCTACCAACACGTAAAACCCATCGGGCTACAGGCACGCCTCATAGAGGCCGTAACCGAGCCCGGAGAGATAGTACTTGACCCAACGGCAGGCTCCTACTCGGTCATGCAGGCATGTCAAGATACGGGCAGGCAGTTTCTTGGATGCGACGTGCAGAAATAACAGAGCTTATGAATAATCGCGATATCTGCTCATATTGTATGAGTTCACGTCACAAGATGATTTTGTGCCTAAACGACGGCCAAATGTATAAAAAATTAGACATGATGTGAACTCACAAAAAATCCATTGCCAAGTAAACACGGTGTGAGAATGGGGGAACAATTCAAGGCAAAAATAGTAAAGCTTGAACGAGCTAACTAAAGGCTCAAGGAACGCCTTGCACGAGAAGATGCATTATGGAGTACAGAATTTGGTAAAAAAAGACACACATACGCCATGCCAATCAATTTTCTTCACATAATAGAGATTCTAGACAACATAATATCAAACTCCGATATACTGTACACGCTCACACGAACTTTCAAAGATCTATTTTATGATACGCTTGCGGATCTGCAACAGAAAATCAAGAATCAAATAATATGCCACATTTTAGAAATGATCATGATTAGACTGAGGTTCAAGGTGTCACCACACTGGTACGTGCAAATATCGTACCACCTTCGTTTGTGAACTTTAGGCTGGTGTACGGGTATTTGC
Organism: uncultured Nitrosopumilaceae archaeon; assembly: GCA_964507825.1. Classification (GTDB taxonomy): domain Archaea; phylum Thermoproteota; class Nitrososphaeria; order Nitrososphaerales; family Nitrosopumilaceae; genus JAWVZS01. The sequence continues at coordinate 49,214 of CAZDQM010000021.1, forward strand.
TGGTGTCGTATCCACCCACGTTCCCCGTATATTCCCTGATCAGTTCTGTGTTCTGATACGCATCACCCAATTCGGCCCCTCTTGCCTGATCGTACATGTAGTGCGGATCAGCTAGAACGTACAGGTAGCTAGTAGTAGGCGCATAGTACAGTACGTCTGCATAATCCAAAAAGACGTTGTCCATGCCATGTACGTCTGACAGTATCCACGTATAAACGGGGCTGGCAAGTAGCGTCATCTTGTCATCATCAAAGTTCATTATCGTGTCCTCAAGAGCGTCAAACTGGGCCGAACTCATGTCGGTGCTAATGAGCATAGAGGAAACCACGGCGCCAAACAGGGCAAATCCGAGGACCGAGACTGTGCGGCCGATCGTGAGTGGAATCTTTGATTTTATCCGCTGCAGGTTGTCATGTATCATGTACGAAACGGCGATGCAAGCCACTGGCATCAGCAATATGTAGTGGAAATACTGCAAGAATCCTACACTGCTCACAAATATCAGAAACGGCGCAAACCAGAACACCAGAAAGAGATCCTTCTTGACTACCGCATACCCGAACGACACGGCACCTAGCACCGTCATCACGGGATCTATACTAAACAGGTATCCCGTAACTGGCAGAATACCACCAGTGCTCCGTCCTGTCTGCCAGAATACGTCCCGGAGCCAATAGTCAAACTGGCCGAGATGCGCTGCAAACGCGGGCCATGCAGAGGGAATCGCAAAAACTGGTGGTAGCCATTTACTAAGCGCCCTGATCCCGTGGTTTGACGCTATGATGTATCCTACCACGGGTATCATTGTAACCGCAGTCAACTTGGTAAATATGGCGAGCCCGAGCAGGACGGACGAACCCAATATCAGGACGTTTTTATTTTCAGAATTCTTTGAATGTAGGGCCAAAAGTATCGAAGAGAGCATGAATGGGAGCAGAATGCCGTCAAGTAGTATTCTCCGTAGCATCCATGTCATCGGCATCACTGCAAATAGTATCGATGCCAGTATTGCGGCATGTCTACCGAATCTTTTCTCCGTTATCTTGTAGATTAGAAACGTGTCAAGAATGGCGAGAAACCCCATGAGGACGCGCGGCACCATATACGACATTTCCAGCGACTGCTCCACTGTCTGTGGAAATCCTGCAGCCTTTAGAAATACAGACAGAAACATCTGGCCAAAATAAGGATGATCATAAAATGTTCCTTCTTGGGGACTGCCGGTTTCCAAAACGATCATAGCCCGTCTCATGTAAATCCCCTCATCAAAGAAGATGTCCGGGTATCCCACTGGGTTCCACAAATGGACGTAGGCTGATAGCACGAGTATCGCTACCAAGATAGCGTAATGACATCTCGTGTTGGCCTGTAACAACTCCAGTTTAACCTACCTCAAAATTGAAGCTTGGTGTGATGTATTTTCTTTCTGATTCCATCTTCAATTCATTGTACAAATCCTCATCTAATCTGAATGTAAAGTGTCTCTTTCTCTTCTTCATCAACCTGAAGCGGATTTATGCAGATCAATAAATATTGATTGGGAAAATCGTACTAGATCAGGTTCGGTGCAAACAGCTGGGGCCTAGTTCGTGCTTGTAATTGAATACTTGGGTGTGATAAACTTGATTATTACAAGTGGACATGCATTGAGTCAGAGTAAAGAATAAGATCGTTGGCAGGTGGTTGCCTCTTCGATGATATTGATCAGTTCCCCTATCTCGTTACTTTGTTCGAGTGTACCTTTCATATTCTACGTTGTCAGTGTCACCTGCACTGACTCTCCTTTTTCCATCTGCTCAAATATCTCCTTGAACGCGTCATTCATCATATCAGATCACTTTTTTCCACCTGTGACTCTATTTTTTGGCGCCGCGGTGCGGTTCTAGCAACCTGAAAACCACTAGTCCGAATTGTCTAGACATTATCGACGTATCACTGCCGCCAAGGGTGGTCACCGCGCGCCACAAAATCAGCACGTGCTCGTATAGGGCGTGCGGGAAAAAAGACATACTGTCAGATACATGCCTGCCGTCGGCCGGAAATTATGGGTACGATATAATCACCCGAGTGGTGTCAAACCACATGGAGCTTCATGCCGTTCCGCTGTATCGCGGCCGCTATGCGCAGGATTAGAATGTCATAAACTATGCCCAATAACATAATGAGCCGTGTCCGAACGTGTCTAAAGCCCACGGACGACATCAATACGCCGCGCGTTAGTAATACAGCAGACGAGACGTTCATGCGCCTCAACAGCTCCATCGTGTGAATCTTAGATCCCGTTACAGGCAATGTGTAATGCGTCCCACCCGGGGTGCGGACGTGCCCCGGGAGGTGCTCGAGGATGTATGGGACGAAATCCTCGTTTGTGACGTATGAATATCGTACAAATCATACCGCATACAGCGTTGCTAGAACCACATAATCAGGGAGATGGAATATTACACGGAGAAATGCGGATGCAAGAAATACTCCATGGTACTCTCGATGTTACGATGCATATACTATGATGCGTGCAGTATTGCACCGGCGCATTCCAGACGAAAAATGGAACATCACGGGTTACACAAGCAGATCCGCGCGATGATACGCAGATATGACGACCATAGCGCGATCGGAAAATTCATGGAAAATCTCGGCAGGACGCCCTAGCCCAACCTGTCCTGATTCATCATGAATCCATCAATACCCCCCACATACAACGCGGCAGAACGCGGCCTGCACGGGATAGTAGTGCACAGGAAGATACGCGGTAATAGAAGGCCGAGAGGACGATGGAGTTGATGGGCAATCGGTTCTTATGTCTCAATATGGAAGAATCGTGGGCTTGACTACCTGCAGAAAGTTGCAAAGTACGTTTAGGCAGTACGGATCAGGTTAGCAATTACACTTTTAGCAACGTATCCGTCAACTTAAAAAGATGTCATAGCGTCACAAACAGCATGAAATACATGGTGACCGGGGGCTCGGGCTTTATCGGAAGCTATATTGCAAAGCGGCTCGTTGCAGACGGGCATGATGTGACGATACTTGATGATTTTACACGCGGCAGAATGGAGAATTTGGATGGTATAGAGGATAACATCACCATAAAACGCGCCAATATACTCGATTACACCTCATTACAGGACGCGGCATCGGGGGCAGATGGGATATTCCACCAAGCCGCGCTAACATCGGTTACAGAATCATTCTCTAATCCGGAAAAATACCATGATGTAAACGTTAATGGAACTGAAAACGTCTTTAGAGTATCGCGCGAAACGGGCGCGAGGGTCGTCTATGCAAGCAGCTCGAGCGTATATGGGGACACGGCAGATATTCCGATTTCAGAGGATTCCGAAAAGCAACCGGCCAATCCGTATGGCAAGACAAAGCTTGACTGTGAAAGACTAGCCGAGCGGTATCATGAATCCGGCGCCTCAATAATCGGCATGCGGTACTTTAATGTCTACGGCACGGGCCAGACTGCCGATTATGCCGGCGTCATCACAAAATTCAATCATGATATAAGCGCAGGCCGCCCCCCGGTCGTATTTGGCGACGGCTCCCAGATCAGGGACTTTGTATCAGTCGAGGATGTAGTGGATGCCAACTACAAGGCCATGACTGGCGAGGCCGACTTTGGCTTTTTAAACATCGGAACCGGAATCACAACATCAATCATAAAGCTGGCAGAGATAATGATTGAGCTCTCGCACAGGGATCTAAAGCCCGTATTCGGGCAACTGCCGCCCGGCGACGTCCTGAAAAGCCAGGCAGATACGGCCCTTGCAAGAGAGATGATTGACTGGTCGTACCAGACGGATCTCAAGACCGGATTGCGCAAGTTCTTTTTTTAGAATTATGATAACAGGTTCTTGTAAAAACGCTCATACTTTGGTATCTGGGTTCTCTGGGTCATGCTTTCCATCACGCTATCGTGCCCGTTCTGCCCCATCTTTTGGGCCTGTTGCCTGTCATCTAGCAATTCGTTGATGTGTGCAAGGAGCTCCTCCTCGTTTCCGGGCCTGGCCAGCCTTCCGTTGACCCCATCTCTTACAAGTTCTGAAACCTCGCCCACATCAAAGGCCACCACCGGAACACCGAGATAAAACACCTCTGCGATTACTATGGGCATGCTTTCCATCCTAGATGGCACAACAAGGATCTGGGACTCAGTCTTTTCATGGCATTCTTCCACCCCATGTTTGTACAGTACACGACATTGGCGTTGATCCTAGATTCAATTTTTTTGAG
>CAZDQM010000022.1:0-7555 GCA_964507825.1 uncultured Nitrosopumilaceae archaeon
TACACGCCCCAGCACAACCCGATCGAGGTGCTGTGGCGCGAGATAAAGCGCGCCGTTGCGGGGAGGTATTTTGAGGGTGGCTTTGACCAGATGAAATGGTCCATCTTGCGCATGGTCTCCGGCGGCGAGGTGTGCGTCCCAAAGCTGTTCGAGTACATGCTCGACGCAATAAAAAAGGCGGGGGACGGCGCCTCCCACGCGCCAATCTCGCGGTAGCCGCGTTGCCCGCGCTACCCGCGGCAGTGCGCCTGACTGCGCACACTCCTGCAGGTTTCACGCCCGGCACGGGACCGGCCGTGCCAGTCGCCTGTGACGCGTGCATGGTCGACGCGTCCCGGAGCGTGTCAGTTTAGTGGACGGGCAGATATGCAAGTACATGATCAGAAGAGTGCAAGCACATAATCATAAGAGCCTGCAAGAATTATCGGATCTTTATTCAGTTCACCATGCATTCGGTTTTGTTCGGCCTTATTCTAGCGGTGTCCAGACCATGTTATACTCTGCATGATTCCTGTTTAAGAGGAGGCAGGAGTATCGTGCCGTGAGTTTTCACGGCACGGGTCCTTGCCTGCCGTGCCTAGACAATATTATTATAGCGTCTTGGCCATATATTTGTTTCTATTTGTAGTACGTACAAGGTCAGGTCTACTAATGCATTATACCTGACTCTGAACACATTTGGGCATGAATCCCGAATCAACCTGAGTATGTACTGTAGTACGTACAAGGTCAGGTCGTCAGAGAAGGTGGCACGGGTTGACGCAGTCTTGTTTGCGTCAGACAGAATTATGAGAGGATGTTGTGCGTAACAGCTGTCCGAGCCTGTCCCGCGGTCACATGCATGGTCTCGGGAGGGGGTTTTATCGGATGGAGGGGCTACGGGGATAGCAGGGATGATGTCGGTAAAGTAAGCGGGCGCAGTTGCCGCTGAGGTGGGGCAGTACACACTCATGCCGATTCGGGATTTATGCCAGAATGTGTTATTCGTTTTGAAATTTCAGGTATAATGTCTCAGTCGACTTGACCTTGTGCCAAGACAGACTCCAAAAATAATTATTACATGATATACTATACATGGTGATACGAAATGTGTCATATCACTAAGAGAACAATGGTGATAGGTATACGATCTTGTGTCTGATTTACAATTTTGGAAATATTGACATTCCATATCTGTCAGGCATTCGATCGTGACGTTTTTGCGCCTTCTGAAGTTTGTTGCATAACTACTTACAAACCATCCGGTGTAATACAAATAATCATTTGATCTAATATGTCAAACCAAAAAAGCTAGAGACAGTTGCGCGTTATATCTGTTGGCAACTGACAATGCAAAATATGTCGGGCGCGGAAGGGAACTAGTAACATCTTATGATTCTGGTTGGGGGGAAGACTTGAAGAAAGTCAATTGTTCCAAGGAGGGTTACCCCGTTCAAGTATGCCGATGGATTTATCATGACCGCGGCCGCATTGAGGACCATATTAGGAATACAGTACAGGCAGCTGTCTAGGTTCATTATGGGGATGTTAGGAGGACACGACCCGCTACACTATTCCGTACTGTGCAGGAGGATAAACTGTCTTGATGTAGACATCGACGATGGTATTGTTCGCGTCTCGGACAGGAACACACCTATGATATTGCTGGCAGGCGCGTCGGGCCTAAAGCAGTTCAACCGCGGTGAGTGGATACGTCAAAAGTGAATGGCCAGGCGCGGATTTCTCAAGATACATGTGCTGGCAGACGCAGACACCAAAAGGATACTCGCGGTAATGATAATTGATGACAAAACGGGTGACTCTCCAGTGTTGACTGATCTGCTAGAAACCGTGGTAGAACAATAGGACGATAAACAGCAGAAAAAATGTATGACACTAATCCGTAGAAAGGCAGGTGCGGCAAGCGCTCCTACACCACACGGGGATCTGCTTATTCCTAACAACCTTGCAGAAGGCATATCGCCGCTTGCTCCGTCGTGCGGACGGCAGTTCGGCTTTCACTAGGCATGCCTGCTGGCAGACGGAGCATACGCCTCATGAACCAACATGCAAAAATATCATGCCGTTTATTTCAATCCCGGCAAGATCTGATTCACGTGGCATGGGCTCGGAGGACGCGTAGGGAGAGGTGGTACGGGATCAGCTCGGGGGCAGTCAGAAAGCGCGCATCAATAACATCGACATGGAAGAAAAGCGGGGAACAAGAGATACTGAAAGCGCAGGGTGGACTACAACAATAGAGTTTATGCGTAATCACATTTTCTGGCTGATTTTGTACCATGGGAATTCATTATCTAGACGATTATGTATGAAATCTTGTACATTGATCCCATGTATCGATCTAGGGATGTTGAAGGTACATACCTGCAGCAGAAAAGGCGCCCGCGGTAGCAGACCGCGGGGCCAATAAGATCGATATGGCATGCTGTTAGTGTTTTATATGTGCAGGCAGGAATTGATATCTGAAGAAATAGAGGAACGATTTACATGAAGATAATTGGGTGAAGGTATCCTGATAGTGTATCTATCATGGAGAAAGATACACACCAACATAACAATTCATAAATCGAGCACGTTCACCCTAGAAAATTTTATGATCAAAAGATGTTTTTACCTGCGCATGAATTTGACTACTTTTTACTGGGTGATTTACACATACGATCTAATACGCTAGCATATGGTCTTGATATGGATATTTCTAGCGCATACTGTGCACTAGGCGAACGTTCTACATGCAAAAAGGATGTCTCTTGATCGCAAGACTATTGGTGGTATTTCATACCTGTTTGATAGATTTGAGTCATCTGGTATCTGGATTGGCATTATATTTTTTGTACCTGTTTTGTACATGGTAGTCATTCTGATGAATCCTAGTTTGGGAGATCTCGGTAGCAATCCTACGCGTTGCCGTGTCCACATATTCCTTATTGTTATCCACCATAAGAAAGTCACGGTTTGTCCTTATAGCGGCTATGGCACTAGAGCCTGATCCGCAGAATGGATCAAACACGATATCATTCTCGAATGTGTACAACTGTATGCAACGTCTTGGCAGCTCCATAGGAAATGGTGCGGGATGATTGACCTTTTTGGCACTTTCCGGACCGAAGCTCCAGACGCTTTTTGTATATTCTAGGAACTCGTCCCTTGTTATGGTACTATTGCCCTTTTCCCTGTTGAACTTTCCCTTTGAGAATATCAATATGTATTCATGTGTGTCCCTCAGCGTTGGATTTGTTGCAGACATCCATGACCCCCATGCAGTGGATGTCCCTACTCCTGCCCCCTTTTCCCAGATCACTTCACCTCTCATGAGAAACCCGTTCTTGAGCATCAGGTTGATTATGAAGGAATGGTATGGAATGTATGGTTTACGTCCCACGTTGGCTATGTTGATGCATGCCCTGCCGCCGTTTACAAGCACACGGTATGTTTCTGCAAACACGCCGTCAAGCATATCGCAATACTCTTCGATATTCTGGTTCTTGTCATAGTCCTTACCCACGTTGTAGGGTGGTGATGTGACCATCAGGTGAATGCTAGAATCGGGGATGCATTCTAGACTCTTACTGTTCTTGCATAACACGGTGTTCCTGTATACACCTATATCATTGACGGTATCGTCGGTGGCAGGTGTAATGTCGGTGAATATCTTTCTACTATAGAATCCTATTGAGTCGTGGTTCACTCTTTTAGTCCCACCAAAGCCATTCATTGAGGATTGAGAATGTTTTTTCTTCGGAGACTGTGTTTTTATCATTTGTCGTCCTCCATCGTGCCCTCGAGCATGGGACACCTTTCCATCTCATCCACATAAACAATTCGCATTACGAGAACATGTCTAGTGTCAGGATACTATGTCACCTGACTCATAAAAGCACGATGCAAAAGGTGGAGTGGACCCCACCGGTACTGCTTCCAATTCGGGTGGTCGGTTCTAGGCATGGGAATCCTGATCTTCTTTGAAATTCAGTCCCGGTTGTGGTAACCCGGTATTCTCTGGTTCGTTGCGATCAGGTGCAGGCGGCTGTTCTGGATGATCGTTTTCCATTTATTCGCTCCCTCGGTGTGGGTTCCGGCGGCCTCGGCAGGCGTTCTGTTCCTGAGTGCGTCATGCCCGCGCACATGGTTGTAATGCACCTTCATGCCGTCAAAGACCGGGGTGTTGGACGTGCCAAGCCCCTGAATGTCTTTTCGCGGTCGCGTATGGTTCCGTTCAGGCGTTCCATCTTGTTGTTCGATGGGTGGTAGTTTGCATTGGTTGGCTTGTCCGTGTGGCCGATACGTTTGCTCCGCAGGCCCGCATCGGATTTGTGGTAGGTCTTATTCCTAAATATCTTGCGGGCGGCCTTCTGATAGGCGGGCAGGCCGTCAGTTATCATGACTATGGGATTCTTGCCCGCCGCGTCCTTTGTCATTTTGAAGATGTTGTATGCGTCGTGCTTGTCCTTTAAGTCGGCCCGTTCGCCCGTAAGCCAGTACCGGGTGTCGTCGTCCATGGTCGCGAACAGGTAGTATTTCTGGCCGTTTACCCTGACCCACACTTCGTCCCCGCGGTACCAGTTGCCCACTTTTGGTTTGAGGCTGCCCGTAAACAGCCCGGCTATCTTGGAGTACCTTTCAACCCACTTGTAGACTGCCGAGTCCGAGACCTTGATCCCGCGCACGGCGAGCGCATCGTAGACCGCACGCGTGGACATGCCCGAATAGAACAGGTGTAGCGCCTAGAATACGATGGCCAGGCTGTGTCGCCTGTACCGGAACCCGAAGTTTGCGGAGAATCTTTTGCCGCATGAGTTACACTTGATCAACTGTACGTCCCCGGATTTGTTGTGCCGCACCCCCTCTTTCCTGATGCTGTCGGAGTGGCAATACTTGCACATCCTGCCCGCGTCGTGGGATTCAACCTTCATGTGGCACGTCTCCTAAAAATTATATGATGGGGAATGAAAGCCCGCTCAGACTGCAAATCGTTCGTCATTGGTCCCGCGGCAACGGGGCCTTTGGCTCTTATCTTTCTCATCATCACGAATGCTTTCATATTGTAGGTAAGCATCTTGCCCTATATAAATTATAGGTAAATTACCTTACCTACATACATTCTAGGTGAGTTAATATTGTAGCAAGATAACTTACCTACATGGGCAGAATGGAAACGAACGAAACCGTACTGACGCTGGCCGTGTCAAGGAGCAACTCGCTCAGGACGACCGTCCCGATGCATATCATCAAAAAACTAAACTTAGCAAAGGGGGACGCCGTGGAGTGGGACATTGACAAGGTGGGCGGCAAATGGATCGCAACCATCAGCAAGAAGGTGGAGTGAGAGTTAATGTTAAAAGGCGAACAACTGGGGAAGGAACACATGCGCGGCGCCATGGCAGGTACGGGAAGGATCAGAGCAAGACGGGACGACGTGCTGGACGGCAGGGCGTACAGGTTCGAGAGTGACGACTGTCTGCGCGTGCTGTCCGACATGCCATCCGAATGCATCGACTGCGTGATCACGTCGCCCCCGTACTGGAAGCAGAGAGAGTACGACGTAAAGCCCGCGCATGAACGCTTCTTGATCGGCAATGAGGGGTCGCCGGAGGAATATGCCGCCAGACTCGGAGCGGTGTTTGACGAGGTGCACCGCGTTCTCAAGGACTGCGGCTCCCTGTGGCTGAATCTCGGTGACAAGTACCAGAGCAAGGACATTGTGGGGTTGCCGTGGATGGTGGCCTTCGAGCTCAAGAGGCGAGGATGGATGCTGCGTAACGACGTGATCTGGAACAAGATGAAGGGTTCGCAGAGCATGAAGGACAGGCTGCACACAATCCACGAATACGTATTCCACTTTGTCAAGTCTAGGCGGTACTACTATGACCGCAAGTCAATTCTGATAACGCCTATCAACAAGCCCCGGATGCGGAACGGCAAGATACAGTCGGCCACTGGGGTTTCAGGCGTGCGCTACCGGGAATCCATACAAAAGTCGGTAGATCTGACGCAGACCGAAAAACGCAACGCGCTGTCCGCGCTTGACGACGCCTTGGAAGACATGCGGAACGGCAAGATCGTGGACTTCCGCATGACCATACGGGGCGGGCAGAGGATATACCACGGCAGCAAGGCATCAAAGAGCGGCCGGAGCAGGGAACTTGATGACAAGGGCTACTTTGTAATCAGGATGCACGCCGACGGGTACGCTCCGAACAGCATTTGGAACATAGTGCCGGAGGACGAGTGGAGGCGCGACGACCACTGCGCGGTGTTCCCGGTGGACCTGCTCAAGATACCAATAAACTCGACGTGTCCGAAGGGCGGCATCGTGCTTGATCCGTTCATGGGAACGGGAAGCGCGGTACTGGCGGCCGTGTCGATGGGCAGGCGGGGCATGGGCATCGAGATAAGCAGAAAATACGTCAAGACGGCAGAATCCCGCATGGGTCTACTTTATGACCGGGACGCTACCAATCCTGTCATGTAGCAGTCTGGTGAATTTTTCCAACCCAATGTCGCGGTCGTCTTGTTCGGCGCCCAACATATTCTCCACGTCCCGTATCGTGGTGTCGTACAGCGTGGTTATCTTGGGCACCCATGCGTTTCCGACCCACTGCATGGAGAACAGGACGAAGTGTATCAGGTACGTGTCATATGTCACTAACTTGGAGTCGTTTATCCTCAGGCCGCTCATGTCGCTGGTCATGGAACGCCGCAGGTAGTCCATCCCGGAGTCCTGCAACAGGAACAGCAGGTGCTTGCCCCACCCTTCGGTGATCAGTCCCTTCTTGTACACCTACTGCATCATGGTCTTCTGGTACTGGTTGGCTAGGTTGAAATTGTATTTGTATTTGCTTTTCATGTACCGGCCGTGCCTCTTTATGTCCATCACACCGTCCCACGGCGTGCCCGTGGTGCCGTTGGCCTGAAACTCGACACAGCAAAAGTCATCAATCTCACCGTCTTTGTCACACTTTACGAATACAAAGTCAAACGAACCCCTGCTCATGTTGGTTTCCGGCACCACGTGAACCGGACTGTCACCAAACACCATGCACTTGAGCGACCTGAAAACCTCTTCGGTGCGGAGTCTCTCTGGGCATGTTACGCTTGGGTGCCATGTCCTACCCCTGTCGCCACTCATGCCTAAGCTGCATGTGCCTATCTTGACTGAAGGCTTGCTCTTCCTGAACTTGGTGCACTCGGAATCCAGAAACGGGCAGTATTGGACTACCATGTCCTCCCGCGCCTTGCCGGGAGAGGTGTATTCGGTATATGGGTGCCCGAACAACTCGGTCGGATACCGTCCCATCCGTGGTTCGTCCATGCGGTGGATGCAGGGCCGTGATATATAACCGTGAGATGTCAAGTGGGCTGCATCCGGCAGTTATATACCGAGTCAAACAGCCGTGTTCCAATTTAATCATAGGTATGAATTCACGTAGTTTGGCTCACCATTAGAGGTAGTTTGGCTTACTATCCGATGTATTTTGCCATCTCCGTCAGATGATCTAGCCCGCGCCCCTTCCACGTGGTGATGCATGTGAATATGTTGCCCATCACCTTTATA
>CAZDQM010000023.1:0-14678 GCA_964507825.1 uncultured Nitrosopumilaceae archaeon
GCCGCCGGCTCGGATAGCGGCGGCGACATGCATTCTGAAGGAATACTAGAGGAGATGGCATGTCCCTTGGGCGGATTTGCACTATCTCGATATGGTCAGGCGTCAGGTCACCAACTTGAGAGAATTTCAGGTCACAATACAGCCCGCCACCCAGCTGACAAAGATTTTAAACGAGGCCTAGCCCAATCACGATAGAAATTTCATTGGCCAAATTCAAAAAGAAAAAATCAGCACCTACAAAGGGAAGAGACGAGGCAGAGTCCCCAAAGGACGACATAGTAACAGAACCGGACAAGGAGACAGGACAGACCCCACCGGTTGCGGATATTCCGGCAACAAAAGACGCGCCCCCAGAAGACGCCCCCGGGGATGAATTCATCAGCCCGGCGCAACAGGGCGAAAAGGACAGCAAGCTAAACATCCTGTTCTGGCTAAGGGTCGGATTTGCAGTCGTCGCAGGCGCGGCAGCCACCTTCATCTTTGACTCAGTCGACGGCGAGGAAAGAAGATGGGCCTCCATCGGATTCATGATAATCATCTTTGTTGTAACCATAATAATAGCAAAGGGAATGCGCATCCCGTTTGCGCTCTCCGACCGAAAAAAGCTCGTTACCCAGGGAATAGGAAGCTACATCTTTGTATACCTGTTCATGTGGATTATATCATATACTCTGGTAAACGTGGGCAGCTCCGAGTCCCCCCTGCCGTTCCCGTAGCTGATCCGGCATGTGGAAATATCATACACCCGGCATCCCTGACGAATACTTTGAGCGTGCAGACAAGGTTCCGATTACCAAAGAAGAGGTACGTGTTATACAGATAAGCAAGGCTAGGCTGGGCGAGGGCCAGACAATTTATGATATAGGATGCGGCAGCGGTTCTGTTACCGTCGAGGCAGGCCTGCTAGTGGGTCCGGCCGGAAAGGTATATGCAGTTGATTTTGATGCCGCCGCCGTATCCCTGACAAAAAGAAACCTTGAAAAATTCAGCATATCAAATGCCGATGTTATTCTAGGCGATGCCAGAAATGTCGTGCCCGGCCTTCCGGCGGCCGACTCTATCCTTGTCGGCGGGACCGGCGGGGACACTAGAGATATAGTGAATTTATGCGAAAATAAGCTAAAGGAGGGTGGGCGGCTAGTAGTCGGCATCATACAGATCGAGACCCTCTACTCTGTACTAAAAGCGCTCGACGGGCTTGGTTTCTCTGATATAGATATCACACAGGTTACCATATCCAAGAGCAGAAAAACGTCCACTGGTACCATGATGCTTGCAAGAAACCCCGTTACGGTCATCTCCGCCACGAAAAGCCTGACTGTATAGGTTTTAACTAGGTGCATCACTGCTTTTTCCAATGCCTGGACTGACTGCAATCGGGGTGGGACCCGGCGATCCTGATCTCCTTACGGTAAAGGCCGTCAGGGCCATCAAGGACGCGGATATCATAATGTGTCCTGCCTCCGGCGATTCCCGCCCTAGCATCGCCCTGTCCGTGGTACAATCGCTGATCGACGAATCACGAGACCAAGAGATAATCAAGCTCATATTTCCAATGACAAAAGATAGAGATGTACTAGAGGAGACCTGGAAAAGAAACGCCGGTATAATGGCAGATACTGTACTAGGCGGCAAAAACGTAGTCTATGTTACAGTAGGTGATCCGTACCTGTACAGCACCTGGATCTACATGCACCGGAATCTCACATCTAATCATCCTGATATGCGCATAAGCGTGATTCCCGGAATCGTCTCCATATTCACATTTGCATCCAAGGTGGGGGTAAGCATTGCCGAGGGCGCAGAGAAGGTGGCCATCATCCCATCATGCTATAATCTTGAATCCGTGCGCGATCTAGCCAGGAACGCGGAGACCTTGGTATTCCTCAAGGATGGGAGATATTTTGACCAGGTAATAGACCTGCTAAGAGAGTCCGGGTTTCCCGACGATTCCATATTTGCAATAGGACAGGACCTTGGAACCGATCATGAGATAATACGAAAAATCACGCTCGGGGAGGCAGGAGACGGCACGCTGACTACGAAATACTTTTCGATACTGGTGGTAAAGCGTGTCTAGGGTATTCTTTGTCGGATGCGGCCCCGGCGATCCGGATTTAATCACGATAAAAGCAAAAAAGCTGATTCAAAAGGCCGATATCATGGTTTATTCCGGCTCGCTGATTCCAGAAAAAATTCTCGCAATGTGTAAGAATGGCAGGCGCCATGACGCGTCAAAGCTGGTCAGAGAAGAGATATTCAACTTGTTATATAATAACGCGAAAAAGGGCAAGCTCGTGGTACGACTACATGACGGTGATCCGGCCATTTACGGGGCAATACGTGAGCAGATTGACGGCTTGAGGGAGAAGGGGATTGAATCAGAGGTGGTCCCCGGGGTAACTGCATTCCTGGCATCAGCAGCAGCCCTTGGGACACAGCTTACGCTCCCCGGCGTCACCCAGACCATAATCATGACCCGCGCCGAATCACGGACCCCCGTGCCAAGACGCGAACAGGTATCTAGCCTTGCCCAGCACGGGGCAACCATGACATTCTACTTGAGCGTACACCTCTTGCCTAAAATCGTCCGGCAGTCTATTGCCGGCGGGTACACTAAATCTACCCCGGCGGCCGTGGTATACAGGGCAAGCTGGCCCGATCAAAAGATTGTAATCGGAACCCTACAGGACATTGTAAAAAAAGTCAGGGATAACAATATAACAAGAACTGCCATAGTTATCATAGGAGATGCCGTCAAGCCCGCGTCATACGAATATTCCAGACTCTATGACAAGACGTTCAGCCACGGATACAGAAAGGCGCGGCCTACAGGGAAATGACCCTGTTTCGGATTCCCAATACCCTTAGATTCCTTTCAAATACACCGGTATCATCGGTAGTATAGATTCTTAATGAACTTTTTTTTGCAGGATTCACTTTTGCGCTGATTCTCTTCGCGGTATCGCGTGCAGGATCCAGAAATACAATACCCGGAAACTCTTCTTCCAATAAAACCCTCAAAAACGGCAGGTGGGTACTAGATAGTGTAGCTACATCTATGTTATACTTTTTGAAATATCCTTGCAGGATTTTACGTATAACCTGGCGCGTATCATCCCTGTCGCGTGCAAAGCGGCCCGATTCTACTATCTCTACAAGACTAGAACAGTTGATTTTGTAAAAACGGGTCTGTACGGGTATCCTTTGCCCTGATATGTAATTAGATAGTGCCCTGCTCCTGATCGTGGCCCTTGTTGCAAGAATTGCGACATTCTTGGTGACTGACCTTTGCGAGGCCTCCCGTACCGGGGGACGGATAGTAAAGATATCCTCTGACTCTATATCCAGCAGAATCGACGGCGTATTTGATCCAACCACTATGACATCCGGACTGAATCTGTTTCGTAATGTTGCTATGGTCTCCATGGTAATCTTTTCTAGATTCCGCCTCGTCTTGGAGCCGTACGGAAAGTTCTTCCTGTCCGCAAGGTAAATGATTTCGCACCTTATCTCCCTTTGAATCTCCCTGATTATCGAAAGGGAGCCTAGACCCGAATCAAATACCGCGATTCTTGCCATTATATAGGCTATATCCGGGCTCGAAGATAAGCATTGGTTAGCTAAATTTAGCCTAAAGTTGATCTAAATACACACCCCCAATTAAGAGTAGATTTGTAAAGAAACTGTCATGCCAAACTTTGACAAGAGCTGGGCCCGTCAAGAGACCCAGGGCGTAACTAGCAAGCTTCGTGACGCGGTAAAGCCACAGGGTGCGTTAAAACCGCGCATCCAGACTGCCGTAAACAAGCTGCAGGTTCAGATCTCCAAGATGGACTCTATGCTTACGAAACTACGTGAAAGGGACACGCAGATCTTCCAAAGGATCGTGACTGCGATGAAACAACATGATGTTACTGAAAGCAGAGTACTTTCGAGCGAGCTGGCCGAAATACGCAAGGTATCCAAGATGCTTGGCAATGCAAGAATGTCACTCGAGCAGGTTCAATTAAGACTGACCACCATTCATGATCTCGGTGATGCCATGGTTGCAATCGGACCGGCAATGTCTACAATGAAGGGATTAAAGTCATCGCTAGGAAGATTCATGCCAGAGGCAGACTCTGAGCTGAACTCCATGACGCAGACGCTCAACGGCCTGATGATGGACTCTCTTGCTGGAGATTCATTCAACATGGAATCCGACGTCTCAAGTGAAGAGACCGAAAAGATCCTGCAGGAAGCCTCCGCAGTTGCCGAACAACAGATTGGGGCCAAGTTCCCGTCTGTACCAACCCCCACGGGACTTTCGTCCGATACCTCAGCCTCGACCTTTGAGTGAGATTCGGACGTCTGTCATTTTTTCTTTTAACTACCAGATTTATCTGCCATGAAATCAGATTAGATTCGCACCCGTCCATACATGAATCCAAAAACAAAATATTCTATATCCTGATATCGATTATCGTTTCATTATACCCGTGATAATACCAAACGTGGCAGTACTCGTGGCGTATAATTCATCTAGCCGCTTTTGCGTACATTCAGCAGGGCCAAGCCAGCTTGTCTGCTAGCGTTGAGCTGATATCGGATACCTTGATCCTATACTGCTCCATGGTGTCCCTGTCTCGGAGGGTCACGGTATCATCCTCTAGGGTCTGATGATCCACGGTAACTGCAAACGGGCATCCGGCCTCGTCTAGCCGCCTATACCTCCTTCCTATGGCACCCGAATGATCCAAGAACGCGTCGAATTTGCATTTCAGATTATCATAGATTTCATCTGTTGCCTCCCGTAACCCGTCCTTTTTGACCAGCGACAGGACGCCCACGTGGACAGGCGCCAAGTACGGCCGTAGTGCCAGTAACGTCCTCTCATTGCCCTTGTCAACGCGCATCGCGTGCTCTAGAATCGTATACAGGCTCCTATCCACGCCCATGGACATCTCAAATATATGCGGTAAAACTTTATCGTCGCCGTCCATCACATCGAACTTGGCCCCACTCTTTTTTGCATGGCTAGACAAGTCATAATCCGATCTATAGTTGCAGGCGACTAGCTCGAGCCATCCGGTGGTGGTCTTGACCTCAAAGTCAAACGCAACATCTGCATAAAACGCCTTTTCCCGGTCATCTAACCTTCTAAAACGACTCTGGTCCATATCAATTCCCGTTTTGTCATAAAATTCGGCCAGTATTCCCAGATAATATGCGGCAAATTTATTCGGAACGATCCCTGAATCGACTGCCTCCTTGCACGTGACTTTACGCGGCTCCGAGCCGTCCCAGACTCGAATTACGGTATCCCTGATGTTATCATATCCATCTATTTTATCCAGTCGGGCCGGATTGCAGAATACCTCTATCTCCGCCTGGTAAAACTCCCTGAGCCTAAGCAGGCTCTGCCTTGGAGCAATCTCATTTCTAAAGCTCTTTCCCACCTGGGCTATTCCCTGGGGAAGCCTCCCCCTCATTATCTTAAAGAGCCTTGGAAAGTCTACAAAGATCGACTGGCACGTCTCCGGCCTAAGGTACGCGGCCTCCCCCTCCGGACCGATTCCCACCTGAAACATCATGTTGAACTTTTTTACACCCTCCAAGGAACCGCCGCACCGGGGACATGATATCTTGTTCTCCGATATTGTATTATCAAACTCTTCGTCTTGTGCGCCCTCGGGTATCTCAATACCTGCGGCCTCGGATATGAGCCTGTCGGCCCTGAATGTTGACTTGCATTTTGCACATTTTATAATCGGATCCGCAAAGCTTGCTAGGTGGCCGGATGCCTCAAAGACCGAGCCCGACATGATCTGAGAGCCGTCGATCTCCAGCATTCCATCCCGCCTGATCATCTCCCTTCTCCACAATTCTAAAAACTTGTTTTTGATGCCTACACCAAGCGGGCCATACTCCCAGAAACCCGCGTGCGCGTCCCCGTACACCTCGCAGCTTGGAAAATAG
This sequence comes from uncultured Nitrosopumilaceae archaeon, assembly GCA_964507825.1. GTDB lineage: Archaea > Thermoproteota > Nitrososphaeria > Nitrososphaerales > Nitrosopumilaceae > JAWVZS01. The sequence continues at coordinate 5,962 of CAZDQM010000023.1, forward strand.
AATCCCCTTTCTAGTGCCAATTTCATTATGTTGTCATAATCCACGAGTTTCACAACTGTACCGGGAATAAATTCCTATCATGCAAGGCCCTTTACGGCCCTGATGTTGTCTAGGTCGGTGCGCACGTCGTCTATCGGTGTCTCTAATATTATTGGTATATTTTTTTTATTCACGGATTTAATCAGTGCCTTCATTCCTTGCTCACCAATCTTTCCAAGCCCTATGTGGTAATGCCTGTCCAGATTATTTCCCAATTCACCTTTTGAGTCATTTAGGTGTACAATCTTTAGATTCTTGAATCCTATAACGTCACTAAACCTTGCAAGCGTTTCATCCACACTCGTACCAGTCCTAAGATCATATCCTGCGGCAAAGGCATGGCACGTATCTAGGCATACTCCGAATCTTTCGGACGGCTCTAGCTGGAATAATACCTCGGCCCACTGCTCGAAATCCGAGCCCACGGAGTTTTTCTGGCCAGCCGTGTTTTCCAATAATATGATAACATCGTTGTCCACCTCGGCTGCCCTGCCAAGGCCTTCGACTAGCCTCCGGATTCCTGCCTCCTCGCCGGTCCCCATGTGACTTCCAAGATGCGTCACCAAATATGGAATTCCCAAGAGCCCGCACCTCTCAACCTCCCTTGTTATGGTACCTACCGACCTTTCAAATGACTCCTTGTTCGGCGATGCCAGATTGGGCAGGTATGGCATGTGTGCGACCGTTGCCAACACATCAATATTACATCCCCGAATCTTTTCCCTGAATGCCAGTATATCCCCGTCGGTCAGCGTCTTTGCATGCCAGCTTCTAGGATTACTTGTAAAGATTTGAAAGGCCGTGCACTCTCTTTTGACTGCATTATCCACCGCCTTGTCTATAGAGCCGGCAATCGAGACATGGCACCCTACACGCATGACTCCGGGGAACCATTTGCTTAATTTAAACCCGTTTTGCAGGGATTAAACCAGATTTTTAAGGACAGGGTACCAATTAGCATTCATGCCGGAACCCTCAACTGACGAGATGGCCAGGTACCCGTTCCTAAAAGAGTCCGGCCAGTACCTGAAATCACAATACTTTAGCCTGAAAGACTTTGGGACTAATCCCGACCTGAAGGGAATAGTGACCAAGGCGCACGACCGTGTAATAGCCGCCCGTCAAGGCTCCAAGTACACATCCGAGATTCCCCCGCACGGTGAGGCAAACGAGACTATTCTACAAAAGGAGATCTTTTCATTCTTGATAGCTACCGTCCTAATAAAATTAAGCGGTGTAAGACAGCTGATCCCCAAGTTTTCCTTACGCGAATCCATATCGGCAGAAAAATACCTCGAGAGGGATCTAAAGATCGCAGACAATCTTACCGGAGGCGTCCTACTGACCCCGCAGAGGCAGCATTCTAGGATGATGGCCGTACAGATAATCCAGGACATATCTGGTGTACAGATCTCCAAGCCCGCCGAGGAGTCCTTGGGCGGAAGAGACATGGTTGTGTATCATGACGACTGGCTGGTAAGCGTGCCAGATTACCTGATTCGTGCAGTGCATTTTCACGAGCGCGAGTGGAAGCTAATCAACCGCAGAGTCCACGGCGGCAAGGTCTATCTCTCATCTCATGAAACGGTACGAATAATTCGCAAAGAATTGTCTTATTTCATCCAGTCACGGATAAACTCAATGCCGCCGCCGGACATGTACGAGCAGTTTGCCGAGCCTGTTGAGGAGCTGATGGAATGGGGCAGATATAACGAACCCGTAATAATCACGTCCACAGAGTATCCTCCCTGTATCAAGCACGCCATCAATGTCCTAGAAAAGGGCGAGAACCTGTCGCACTCGGGCCGCTTTATGCTTGCAACCTACCTGCTGAACAGGGGACAAACTGCCGAAGAGATTGCGCCACTCTTTAAGAACGCCCCCGATTATAATGAAACGATCACGAAAAAGCAGCTTGCCAGCATTTCTGGAAGATCCGGATCCGAGACGCGGTACCTGTGCCCGTCCTGCGATAAAATACGAATCAATAATCTCTGCTTTGCCACCTCCGAGTGCAACGGCATCATAAACCCCATGCAGTTTGGAAGGCGCAGGGCATGATCCAGCCGCATGATGTGGCCCTGCTAGAGTCCGCCTTTAAAAAATACTATTTTGATCACCTTGACCTGATTAGTGTTCCTAACAGGGTACGGGAGCGCGAGTTCGGATACCAAAAGTTCAACACCGGCATGATCCGGCATATTTCACTAAGGGACGACCGTGAACTACGGTTACTCCTGATGAATGACATCCCCTCAGATGTATACTGCTCAAACGGGTACTATTCGTTCCCGAGCCTTCCGATAAGGGACAAGGACTGGAAGGAGGCCGATCTCATATTCGACATTGATGCCAAGGATCTGAAACTGCCCTGCCGCGGCAACCACACCTGCGCTAGGTGCGAGCAGTGCAATAATGTATTCGAGCAGGCCGAGACCTGCCCTGCCTGCCAATCCGACGTGACTAGCTCTAAATCACTGACCTGTATAGACTGCATCAACGCTGCCAAGGACGAGACAAAAAAACTCAAAGAGATTCTAGTGACGGATCTTGGCATCCCGCCAGAAAGCATATCTATATACTTTTCTGGCAACGAGGGATTTCACATCCATGTACATGAATCAGCATATAATCAAATCGGCTCTAAGGAGCGTTCTGATATCGCCGGCTATGTGGCAATGCGCGATATGATGCCAGAGAGACTAGGATTATCTAGGTACCAACCATCAAAACACAACTTTCCGCAGATAGGAGAGATTGGTGTACGCGGCAGGATTGCCAAGGCCATATTTGGCTCCAAGTCGAGGCGATCCGGTATAATCGCGGAGATTAAAAAAAACGGACCCGACTATTTTCAGAATCTATTGCGCGTTCACGCGCCAAGGATCGGAGCCGCAGTCGATCCGTCCGTAACCATGGACGTGCATAGGATCTTTCGAATGCCCGGAACGCTGAACAGCAAGAGCGGGCTGACAAAGAAATATTGCCAAAACATTGACAAATTCAATCCGTATTTAGACGCCTGCCTTGTCGATGATTATATCGTAAATGTAATTGCCGACTGCCCAGTCCAATTTACTTTAAAGCGGAAAAAGTTTGGTCCCTATTATGGTGAAAAGGTGCAGATTCCAAGATTTGCAGCTGTGTACCTAATTTGCAAGGGTTTTGCTACAACCGCGTAGATATTGCAAAACTACACATGATAGATGGCATTTTTTGTAACATATGATTAAATTTACTTAATTTTCATGAATCCCTGCCCATCCGGTAAGACATTAATTAATCATGCATTGAGTATGGTTGGTTTTGTATAGCGCTACGACTGACAGGGAGACTCCACCGCCGGATGCCGGAAAATACATCAGGCTTGGAATAGTTGCCGTAATTGGTATAGTCATATTCCTGATCGTGGGCAACCAGGCAGTAAGCCTCTCCATGAACTTTAGCGAATTTGAGGACACTTTTACAAAACCGTTATACTACTCGGTCGTATCCGCGCTGATCCTGTCGGCCGTTGCACTAGTTAGAGTCAACGGTGCATCCCGCTCATCCGTATTCTGGTACGTAATGTCTACGCTGATTGGATTCATAGGGAGGAACCAGCGCCAGCCGATATCTGACGACATTCAAAGGTTTTCGGATTACAAATTATCGGGTGTACAATTTGCAGTCTGGCAGATTACAAAGGTGCTTCTCTTTGGGGCGTTCTTTGCGAATATAATGTTCGGGTTTGCGGCGATATCCGTAATTGACGGCACCGATCTTGGATTAGAGAATCTTCCTACGCTATTTACGTTGCCGTTTATAACCCCGCCCACGGACTCGTCATTTGCAACCGAGAACGTGGTCCCGATGGTGCCGGCGCTACTGATACTGATACCGCCCATTCTAGGGGCAATCGGCCTGCGCCTGATCCTGTATGTCGGCCTAAGCTCCATAATTAAGATCGTGACGGCTTACATCAAGGATTCGGCAGAGGCCAAGCCGAGGTACCTCAATTATGTCTCTACTATAGAAGCGGTGATCGGCATAGGTGTCATCTGGGCCGGCTTTAATTTATTCTTCACCGACTTTATCGATTATAATACACGTTATGTTGTGGCCGGTACCCTGTTAATCGGGTTTGCGCTGATCTGCTTTTCAGTTCTGGATAGAATACGGGCCCGCGTCCTAACCCACATGTTCCAGCGCGATTTACTCATACGAATTGGTATTGTAATCATGATCGGAATCATAGTTGCCTCACTTGTGGGGGTAAATAACAGCATTGCAGACGCCAAAAAGATCGAGTTTCTGGGCCCGTACAAGGCGCAAGAGATCGGCGTAAACCGGCACCTAGCGGAACTAGACAGTATTTCCGAGACCGTTCACGATGTAAAACTAGAGTCCATATCCCCGAACAACATCAATAATTATGTAGATCAAAACGGCGTACTGTTGAATGTAATCCGTGTCTGGGACTGGGAGGCGGCCTCTGCCAAGCTAAAACCCGAGATAGGCCTGATCCCGTACGTTGACTTTAATGATCAGGATATACTGCGCTTTAATAATACGCTTTACTGGACCGCATCCATGTCCCCTGTCCTGCCCAATACGGTGGACATTGGCGACAGGTGGTACAACGAGCATTTGGTGTATACGCATGTTCCCAACGGATTCCTGACACTAGAGGCTACCGAGGGACAGATAGTGGATAGTAGCGAGTTCTTCCAGCAGCGCTCCATTTACTATGGCGAGGGCGGCCTGCTTGCCGCTCAGTGGTCGGCCTATCCGACTAACAGGGTAGAGTCCGCGGAGTTAAACCAGGAATTTTACAGCGGCGCGGGGGGCCTTGATGTTCCGCCCCCATTAAGCTGGATCTTTGAGCCCAACTTTTTACTCTCGTTCCCGGGCGAGTCCGTGCACATTATGAGGTACAAGGACGTCAATCAGAGGATGGACACGCTGTACCCGTACTTTTTGTACCACATGTTTGGGCAGGATATCGATACGTTTCCCGTAACCGACGGCGAGGACACCTACTGGCTTGTGCCGCTGATTGTGGGGTTCCAGGCAAACGACGTGCCGTGGTCCGACGGTACCCCGTACCTAAGGCTAGTCGGATACGCGCTAGTGGATGCATATGATGGTGATATTACTCTGCTAAAGACCGGCGATGACTTTTTTGCAGAAATGTTTGCAAGCCAGTATGCCGATGACTTTGAGGAGATTCCTCCATGGCTAGAAGAGCAGATGCGCTACCCTGCCGAACTGTTCAACTGGAAGACGGACAGATACAACAAGTACCACGTAACAGATGTGGAGACGTTCATCCAGGCAAATGAGTTTTACGAGATTCCTCGCGGCTTGGACACATATTACATAGAGGCGCAACCTCCCGGCTTTGAAGAGCCAGAGTTTATCGGCTTGTTATCCCTGGAATTAAAGGGTTCACAAGGCAGGAACCTTGCCGGGTACATGATTGTGGAAAATGATCTCTCTAATCTAGGCAAGATGAAGTTTTACGAGGTCCCGCTAAACTCTACGACAAAGCTTATTGGACCGACTGCAGTGCGCGAGGCGCTAGACCGGGATCCGGACTTTGCCCAGCTAAAGACACTGCTTAGGAACCCGAGAATCGGGGATAATATTTTGTATCGTGTCGGAGAGCATGATACGTACTTTATTCCAGTATATACGGCAGGCGCCGGCGGCGTCGTCGCGCAGCTAGGCACGATTGCTGCGGTGGGCGCGTCGTTTACCGGCGAGTATTACGTGGGTCTAGGTGATACGCAACAGGATGCGTTCAAGGCGTACCTGCAAAAGCTGTCTGGTGTAGTGGCGCCCACGACCAACGGCCAGGACGCGGCAGAAGAACTAAACAGGAACGACAGAATCGATGTCATACGTACCGCATTCTCGGACAAAGAGATCTCAATACTGGAACCGACATCGATTCAGATTCCACTCTCGTTTGAGGAGGGTGATATAATCTTCTATACCGACGCGGAGAGGGAGGATACCATAGAATTAATCACGACATTCATTGATTCGAACGTCGCGCCGCGAACCGACAGGGTCTTCATGTGGGAAGAGGATAACGTAATCCGAATAGGTACTATAATTGTAAGGGATCAGATTCCAGAGATTCATTACATATCAATCGAGGTTGGCAGCTAGCCGGCCGTGCCGCATAATTGCGGGGTAGCTTGGCCATTCTTGCGTGGTGTATTATATCCCATTACCTGAAACCTTCATTTATTCGCGATATCCTGTACAGCCTAATGCTGTTAATAGTGGACAATGGATCGGCCTTTACGAAAAAGATTCCAGAGATTATAAGATGCGCAGGTGTTGATTTTGAGCTGAGGCGATTTGATTATACAGATATGGCACTAGACGAGTACGACTCGTTTATTCTATCTGGCCGGAGGTCCAACAATAAATCCATGAATGCGCTAAACGCGAGGATCATCAGGCACTGTGTTGATGAGTCCAAGAAACTCTTGGGAATATGCTATGGCGCCGAGCTGCTAGCACTCACACTGGGTGGAACGATTCGCAGGATGAATTTACTGCAAAGGGGAAGTCAGACAGTCACGGTTACTGTATCAAACCCGCTTGTATCAGGTGTGGTTACGGTTTATGAGAGCCACATGTACGAGCTGGCAAGGCTGGGTCCCCGGCTCAGGACCATTGCACACTCTACAACCTGCCAGCATGAAATCATACGGTACCGTGACGAAAATATATTCGGGACGCAGTTTCATCCTGAAATGAGCAGTGACGGGGCGGGCATCCTTGACGCGTTTCTCAAACTCTGAACGTCTTGTGATATTTTGGCACGAAAACGGATACAACGTTTTTAACAATTGAGTATATGATTTCATCATGGACGAGCATGACATAATATTGCCTCTAGTTACGGATGAGGGCACCTGCCTGCCCCTGTCAGTTAATATAGTTGCAAGGTACTGGGGCGTGGATATACCGATGGCCGAGGCCGTAAATGCCGCCAAAAAATATCCGGGTATATCTGGCAACATCATGATTGAGGGAATCGAGCTTGCCGAGAAACACGGCCTAGAGTCCAGAATCATCCACTCTGATCTTGACGAGTTAAAAAAAATAATAGACGCGGGGATTCCTGTAACGGTAATCCTGCCCGGTATCCGAGATACAATCCAGCATGCATCGGTTATATCGGGATATGATTCAGACGGCCGGACGGTTACCCATTACATTCCAAAGATGGAGCAGGACGGAGCGTTTCATGTGGGCGTCATTCCCGAGCAAAGATTCGATCAAAACTGGTCCGAGGACGGGAGGCTGATGATAATACTTGGGCCCGCAGACGTGACCGGCCGGTTAAAGTCTCATACGGAAGAAGAGTCAAACCGGCTCTGCTTTGAGTCAGAGAGGCACTCTTTGCTTAAAAACCATCAAAAATCAGTCGAGCTGTTAACTAAGGCTCTGTCCCTTGAACCGGACAATGTTACGGCGCACTTACTTCTCGGCTCCGCTCTCAACGAGCAAAATTCCCCGGACTGCGTGGAACATTATGAAAAATGCATAACAATCAACAAAAATTCATACCTAGCCTACCGGGGGTTAGGCAACTATTATCTAAAGGCCAAGCAGTTTGCACTAGCTGAGAAATATTACACGGATGCAATTGATGTAAATTCCGAACGATACGGGCCCGTCTACAAGAACCGTGGAATCGTACGCATGTACCAAAACAATAATGCGGGTGCAAAATACGACCTGGAAAAATACCTGCATCACGTTCCTGATGCCGCAGATCAGACAAATATTCGCAAGGCAATCGCGGATCTATGATTAAATATCATGCTGTCATGAATATACCATGAATGCCCGGTGTCCAGAATGCGAGCAGGCGGCAATACTAGATGACAAAATCACAAAAGTGACCTGTCCACACTGCAACTTTGAGGCCGATTACGACAGGTATCTTGAGATAATGACCGACCAGGCAGTCAACATGGCGGCCGACTATATTCCTAGACGTCCTGGCATCTAGTCACCAATAGCTTCCCTTATCAGAACAGTCTAGATGCGCCCCGCACCTCGGACAGAGCATGTGACATGCCTGTATGGATATCATTTTATAATTACACCTTGGACATACAACCTTTCCTGTCACGTAACTAGTCATCAAGAATCATTAAAAAAATAGATCATACTCTAGTCCATCTATTATAACCTAGTCGACTTGGCCATTTCAACTGTAGCGCGAATTCACACCACAGCAGTTGTCATACTTGTCCCCGATTACACCACAGGATCGGTCCTTTTCCATGTCAACTGTTGTAATGGAGTGGAAATTACGGTATTTATGCACATCAAGACGGACACAAATTCGAGGTAAAAGATTGAATTTGGCAGTGGCACAACAGAAACAGCGGTACACCAACAATTGACTTAAATAATTGACTAGATCACAACAGAATACTATGTCTGGTATGGCCTTTGGTACATGTTTTGATCGAATGAAATGTAATCTACAGGTATTGTCTCTAAACTGCGCCTCTCCGGGGGGGGGGGTGGTAAACCATGTGCGCCCTGACATATTCAAACAGACGCATAGCGCTTTTTGCATTGAGCGCACTTGCCTTGATATCTCTCGCGGCAAGCGCCGCTCCTGACGTCCACGCGCAGACCTATACGGACGTACA
>CAZDQM010000024.1:0-4186 GCA_964507825.1 uncultured Nitrosopumilaceae archaeon
ACTACGACAGGCGTAAGATCAAGATTTTCTTTTGATGTAATTGTTGACTTTAAAACTATCGTGCCACGCGGTTTTACCAGTTTTATGGCATCAGAAAAGCCTGAATTGCTACCTGTTGCCTCCACAACTAGGTCAAAGGAGTTGTAATCATCAAGTGTTATGCCTATTTTGGTCCCGATGCCAATTCTTTCCAAATGTGCAAGCTTGGCACGGTGCCTGCCAAAACATGTAATGCCAGAACAAGACAGCTTCAATACGCGACATACAAGCTGTGCCAAGCATCCATCACCCACCACCGCGACATGCAAGTCAGAATCTAGACGCGGTATCTGTTCACTGATCTCAAAGGCAGCTGCAAGTGGCTCTACGAATACTGCCTGTTCGTCACTTACAGAGTCTGGAACTACGTGAAGATTCCTGTCAGGAAGGGACACAAATTCTGCAAACGCCCCATTACGCTTTAGGATTCCCATGACTGTTCTATGGTGACAATGGCGTTCTAGGCCGCTTTTACATAAAGTACACGCATTGCAACCAACATTGATTTCTCCCACGACTCGTTTCCCAATTAGATCTGCCGTGTGTGATTTTACCACTGTTCCAACAAACTCATGACCCAGAATTCCGCGATGCTCCATATAGCCATCCATTATCTCAAGGTCTGTACCACATATTCCTGCAACGTTGACCCGTATTAGTGATTCATCAAATTCAGGGGTTGTGAAATTGTCGCAGAATCTCATCTTCTTTCCGTCAAAATAAGCAGCTTTCACAAATAGATATTCTTGTTTAGAGTTAAAAATTAGATCAAATATCCCATTATCAGCTGTTTTAGGTGAAATGAAATTTATGGCGCCCTCGGCGGGATTTGAACACGCGTCTCAGCCGTGACAGGGCCGAATTCTAGACCGGGCTATACTACAAGGGCACGGATTTTTTGAGGCAGGTGGCTAGATTAAAAGTTTCTGTCAAAGAAAAATCAGACAAGATATCGCTGTACCATGTAAAATTTGCAGACAAGTACATACTCATGGTGGCACCAACTAGGAATACACGACAAAATAAGAGGTAGCTTTCTGACTCTCACAAAACAGATAGAATTTGTAAAAGACTAAATTGCATACATCGGGCATTTCGTGCGGGGTCTATAGCGCAGCCAGGTAGCGCACCGGACTTTTAATCCGGCTGTCGAGGGTTCGAATCCCTCTAGACCCGCTTCCACTGTGATTACGGGTTCTTTTTTGCCGCTTGTTCCAGTTTTTAATACTGGTATGATGGTTGCTGTCTGCACAGCTGGTGGTTACGGGTTCTTTTTTGCCGCTTGTTCCAGTACCACCTTGCCGTTTGGCAAGCAGCCTGCAAACCTGTACCTTCCTGCATTGATCATCTGTTCTGCAGTTTCCAGTATTGAGTTGGCCGTTCTTGGAGCAGTCCGCGTATGGATGCGTATACCCAATGAATACGTTCGATTCGATACCAGGTATATGGCCAAAAACCTGCATGGCATCATGCAGACTCGGGATGATCAGTACCGCCAGTTGTGCACTATCCATCTGAATTGCTTTGAGGGGATCTTTTCTATGAAACTGCGGAGTTTTTCAGCAGGATTCTGGATTCGTGTAATCTGCGGGTCCTCAAAGACGTCCTCCACCACATAAATCCAGTATTCGTCCTGCAACCGCTGCGCAGTCTGCCATTCGTGGTCTCAGCATTATGCTGCCCGATTTTCTGTGGGACTTGACTTCGATCCTCCTGTCAAAGGACGCAACGTCATATCCGCAGTTCTTTTTGGAGCAGTCCTCTATGAGCGCAATCTCCCGGCCGCTGGGCGTCCTTGATTTTTCCGACTCAAGCACGACCCTCATTCCCTCTTCGTCTATGCGTATGCGTATGTCTGCGCCGCTGTCTGCAGTCACCTGAGCCACCGCGATCAGCATCACATCGGCCTGAGTTTTGTAACTCGTCTCTAGTTTTTCTTTTTCTCTTCTGTTCTGGTTCCGCAGTGCCATAATGTCCCTTTTTTAGAATTTACGATGTTCTCTATATATGGTCCCTCATTTTTCTGTTCCAGCTCGCCTATCTCCTGTTCCAGCTCGCCTATCTTGCCTGCATGGTGTCTGGTACATGCGGCAAGGGCCTTTTGCTTGATGTCTGACATCTTGCCGTCCACGCGACTCTTTTGTTTTTGTGATGCTATGCCAACGTGGGATTCCATGCGCTTGCATGTGCCTGCAAGAAGGTCCAGGTTTACCGCCTTGTCCGAGTCCTTGCCCTTGGAATCGACGCAGATCCTCTGCTCCCTTTTGTCGTCGGTGTGCGTCAGCATGTGGATTATGCGCGGCAGGTCAAACTGACCGTATGCCACACCAATGTGGTACGAGTCGCGTCTCAGATAGTCCATCTTGTCCACGTCCAAGGGGCTTGACACTATGTCGGTGGCCAGGGAGCTGATCTTTCTGTCCAGTCCGGGCGCGGGCCTGCGATCCAGTATGCGAATTACCTTCTCGCCCATGTCGCCCAGTATGGACGAGATGTCCGGATCCTCCCTTATCAGCATCATAGAGATCTTGTCATGATCGATCTTTTTCCCGTTGACGCGTTCCAGCACTGCCTCAAACAGGTGGGAGAACGGACCGTGTCCCACGTCATGCAGGAGGGCCGCCAGCCTGACGACCTCCCTCACCTCGTCATCAAGTGAGAGCTGCTTTGATATCCGGTCTGCTAGGTGGGTGACCCCCAGTGAGTGTTCAAACCGGGTGTGGATTGCCGTCGGATACACCAGATATGCGTGAGAGAGCTGCTTTATGCCGTGGAGCCTCCGGAACACGGGGGTGTCTATTATGCGCGTCTCTGTCTCGGACAGGTCTATGAACCCATACAGCGGATCACGTATTGACTTGAAGCGGAAATACTCATTCGTATACCTTGGCAAGTTCCAGATTCTCCAAAAGTTGCGCGCCCTGCTCTACGTTGTCCCCGGATACCTTCCATCCGAGATCCTCTGCGTATCTTTTGGCTTCCAGAAACGACATGCCGTCGCCGGCCTCGTTGGAGCAAAGCAGGTAGTGAATTTTGGACGCATAGGAAAGGGGGTGGGTTCTCAGGCCGCAGAAGTCCCGACACACTTTGACGATGCCCTCGATCTTCTCAAACGTGCCGTTGTTTCTCTTTCTTGCCATCTCTGCAATCTCGCGCCCGTCACCGGTGAGGCTGTACTCGTACCCGTCGTACATGGTTCCGGGAGGGCTGGACTCGTACAGAAAGTAATACGATACCATCTTCTCAAGCGCCCAGCCCAAGCCCGGGCTGAACGGCCCGAAGTAGTGCGCCTTGTACGGCGGCACGTCCAAGGCGAGAATCTTCTGGCATGAGAGGTAGGCAAGCTTTTGAATCACGGTCCTGCCTCTTATTGCGTTACCGTTTGCAACCATTAACGCGTAAACTGTATCGTAAACATCCACGTGACGTGTGCGGTATGCGTGTTTAAATTCTTTATGTAATTAAAACTCTGTTCTATAGTCCTGAAATCAGTTCGCTATTTAAGACGTAAGCTAGGCAAACGATACGTTTGGAATAGGGGAAAGCAACACAGAATCATGGCAAAGCTTGATCCCATCAAGGTGAAATATAGCGACGCTTGTAAATTCCTGTACATTAATTCCTGTACATCTGGCTGAACACGTCATCAAGATTATAACATATCATAAACAGCACAAGCTGCATCTAGTTTTGTAATGTCATCATCAACCATACCATAGCTATACCATATGTCATATATCGCGCGGCATGCTTCGCATGCCATACAAATAGGAAAAGTCAAAAATTTGTTCACGTCTGTGTAAGCAATGCTAAATGTCGAGCTTTTGAAACAGGCGCGCAGTTCTGAAAAGTCGGGTAGAATAGCACGTAGACTTTGCATGCTAATTTTATTCATAAGTGAAGAAGAGATATTTCGTGCGGTTGCAATGAAATACATGTGCGACCGTCGCACCGTTGCACTGTGGTATTATAGAGTAGCAGGTTATACCAGCATAGATGAAATACGCCGTGCCCTGACAGACAAAAAACGATCAGGAGCACCCACAAAGTTGAGCACAAAACAACTTGAAAAAGCTAGGAGATGGTGCCATAAACGTGTATTTTCCACCAATGAACTTCAAGCATACATGGTAAAGATATCAGGTGT
>CAZDQM010000025.1:0-6093 GCA_964507825.1 uncultured Nitrosopumilaceae archaeon
CCCATATTCCGTGCTGACGGACCACGGTACCCAGTTCTACGCTATGGAGTCCACAAAAAAGGACACAAAGGGATACATGGAGTTTGAGCGGCACGTCATGGACAATGGCATAAAGCACATCCTAGCGCGTGTGGGTCATCCTCAGACAAACGGCAAGATAGAGCGGCTGTTCCGGGAGTACAAGCACAAGATTGCGAGGTTCATGGACGTCGCGGGCCCGCCTAGCACGGCGGCCCCGTTTGGTGTACCGAATGACGCTGCGTCGGATCCTACTGCCCGGTTTGTTGAATACCACAACAACTGGCCGCATCAAAGTCTGCACGGCCAGAGTCCGGCCAACGCGTTCGAGAATAGGAAGATTCCGGACGGAGAGTCCCACCAAGACGACGATTGAACTGACATACACTTTCGCCGTTTTGTGGGAACAACCCTAGCGTATGCTGCGCACTGTAGCGTAAAAACCTGCCCATTTTTGAATTAGTCAAGGGGCGGAGGGCAGATCTCGCCTTCAGAAAGCGGTAGCCAAAAGCTGATATCGAGCCACGATGCAGGAAAAACTATGTCACAACCCCAGAGGGGTGACATCATTTCTCGACACTACAAGAAAATAATAGTACAAGGTTAGGTCGACTGAAGGTATTATACATGAAATTTCAAAACTCAGAACACATTAGAGCATGAAACCTGAACCGACCTAGTGTGTATGTATGTATGCTAAGCCTGCGTGCAATTGCACCTGACTTTTCAAACTGTTTCAAAAGCTTGACACATTGGATAACATGTGTAACACGGAACAAATTTTTTACTTTTCCTATTTGCGCGGCATGCGAAGCATGCCGCGATATTGTGCCGCATGTTTTAATCGATAACAGTGTTGCAAAAATTAGATGTTGTATGCAGCTTGTACTATTCCTGATGAAATTTGTAGGGTTGGTGACAAGTTTAACGGCGCGTACAGGAATAAATTGTACATGAATTTACGAGCGTCGCTATAGGCATGGGGGATAGCGATCTTCTTTGAAACGCGGCTACTTTGCTCCCTTTCTGCGATTGTCCGCCTTGCAGAGCATTTGACAGTTGTCTGCTTCCGTTTTGCCGCCTTCACTCCACGGCGTTATGTGGTCTGCGTCCATCTCCGATATGTTGAACTTCTTCTCGCAAATCTCGCATTTGCCGCCCTGTCTCTCGTAGGCCTCCCGCCTCATGTTGTCGTCAAACGCCCGAATCTGTAGATACCTTTCTTCCCCCGTCAGGACGTATGGATAGATGCCTTCCTTCTTGGTGACGTCCGAGTCGCGCATCAGTTCCTCTATCCTCGACTCAAGCTTGGCCGTGTCCTGTGACTCGTCCTTGTACTTGTCATATAGAAACCCCCAGTCCACCTTGCGCATCTCTTTCGTTCTAGTGACCTTGAACGTGGCCTGAATCCATGCGATCACGGCCTGAAAATAGAGCAGCAGTTCGTTGGCAGTCGGGTCGCAGTGATGCTTTGACATGTATCCCTCTATGTCACCCTTTGAAATCCACTTGATTGCGGTTTCAAGGTACTCTTGGCGAATATATGCCCCTTTCATATAGTCACTGCCTGTGGCGGCGGCAATACACCCATGCTTGCTAAAGTACTGTTTTGCGTCGGTGACCCACGGCCCGTGATATACAGCGTTCCTGAGCTCCTGTGGGGCGAGCTCCATGCCAGCTATGTTGATCGTCTTGAACCATTCTAGTTTTTCGCTATCTGCCCCACTGCACCCATAGATCATCAATTCGTAGTCGAGTATCTTGTTCTGTTCGTCTTGTCGGAGGCTGTGAAAATACATGTCCTTGTACGAGAAGATGCCCTTTACATACTGGCAGATGGAGATCGTCCTCTGCTGTCCGTCTATGATTTCATACGTGCCGTCTGCGCGTACGGCCCAATACATGACATTGAGTGGAAACCCACGTTTTACGGTGTGGATCACTGCGTCCCGTTGCTTGTCCTTGTAGACAAACTCCCTCTGGTACGGGGGCCGCACGTCCAACTTGCCGCCGTATGCCCTGATGCCTTTCTCTGCGTCATCTATGTACCCCTCGACTAAGTCACGGATCGTGAGGTTCATGCGTTGGATTTGCATCAGTGTTCCCTCCGTCTGATAAAGATGCGAAAATACAGCCGCTTGCCGTTGACGTACCCCCTGTCAAGATGGCCCTTCCATCTCGGCCTGACCAATTCTGGGAGCAACCCCTGCTTTACGTTGTAGTCGCACCCCAGAATCTCGAACTGGTCGGGATTGTATTTGTCCATAAAGTTTATCGGCACGCCCATCACCTCGTCATAATCAACGGGGATGTCCCTTACCTTGTCCACGTTGATTGCGTCGTAGTTGTCATACTTGGGATACTCGCGCCTGTTGTATTTCTTGTAGAGCACAAGGGATTCGTGCCTCTTTTTGGTGTCCAAGTTCGTAAACCAGCAGATGTTGCCGAGACTTCGCCATTTTTGGCCGTTCTCGTCTGTCCAGTCCGTTGACTTCGGCTCGTTGTGTTCGGGAACCTTGAACTTCATGGGGCCTGCATAGTGTCCGTACCACATCTGGTCGTTCTTGATCAGTGGAAATATCTCCTTGTATGTCACGACGTTGATGTTCCCTATGATCAGAAACTTCTTCTTGAAACGCATCAACAATAACACATACTCCCTGAACAGTGAGAACGGCGGGTTGGTCACCACGATGTCCGCCTTCTCTAGGATTTCCGTACACTCGTCGCTCCGAAAGTCCCCGTCACCTTTCAGATTACGTACCTTGATCTTGCGCGGGTTGGGAATCCTGTCCTCATCTCCGTCGTACTCCTGATAGACGGCACGCTCTGAATCATGCGTGCTAAACTGATCAATCCATCGGCTCTTGTAACATGTTGCGATCAGCTTCTTCAGTTTCAGTTGCTTGAAGTTGTACGAGAAGTAATGAAAGAACTTACTGATTCTTGGATCGTCGCAGTTACAGAGGACGGTCTTGTTTCTGAAATGCCTCGCGTAGTGCCTGAGCTCGTTCTCGATGTCCGAAAGCTCCGTGTAAAACTCGTCATATTTGGCGGTATTGGCCATGTTCAAAGAGACATTTTTTGACATTATGGGGGAATAACCCCCCTTTGTTTACCGCAACAAAGTCCGAATTTATCGGGCAGACTATTACAGTAGATGGATTTAGATTGTGAAAAAATAAAGCCCCCGTGTCGAGGGTAGTTCTTGTTTAGTTCTTGTTTAGTTCTTGTACCTGAAAAAAGCAGGAGCTTGCCTGCCGTCAAGGTATGTCTTGCGACGCGCACGGTAGAGAACACGCTCATGCACGTAGGTGCGATCCGTAAGGGTTTATACTTTTCCGCCTCAGCGCACGCGCGGCTTGTTCCAATACGGAGACTTGCACTTTGGATTCTTGCACGTCTTGGGCCACACCAGCGACAACGCGTCGGGATCTAGGCGCGGCCACTGTACCGTCCCGCAGTTGCGGCATCTTGCGATCTCCACAGTTATCGTTTCCATACGTGGCATACGCCCCCGCATCTTATATTCCTTGCTACATATATGTCATAAAGTATATATACCGTACAGTATATAGTATATGCATGAAGACGTCAGCGATGATGAGAAAACACGTCAGAGACCCCGCTTACGCAGGGTCAATGACATACGAATTGCACTCTGAGCTGCCTTCATTCCCGCTTATAATTTTTGGGAGGCGTGCGGCATGAAGGTAGAGTCACACGATACCGTCAAGTTCTGCAAGCACTGCCATTCGGACAAGATCAGAAAAGAGGGCGTGCGCCACAACAAGTCCGGGGACGTGCAGTTGATGAAGTGCACGGCGTGCGGCAAAAGGTTCTCGGCAAACTTCGGGTTCCGATACAGGAGGCACGGCCCGGCCGTCGTGTCCGAGGCTCTGCACCTGTTCTACTCCGGCATGTCCACGCGTGCGGTCGCCGACGCGCTGGCGGTACGCGGCATCAAGGTTTCGGGCTCGGCAGTCTACAAGTGAGTTGAGCGCTACTCCAAGATCGCGGGACTGTTCACCGACAGCCTCAGGCCGAGGGTCGGCCACTGGTACAGGGGCGACGAGGTCTGGGTCAAGGTCAACGGGCAAAGTATTGCCTGTTCGCCACGATGGACGACGACACCCGCTATTGGCTTGCAGGCGAACTGGCCGACTCAAAGGACAGGCACGACGCGGACAACATATTCAGGATGACAAAGGACGCGGCAGGCGGCAATAACCCGACTGTTCTAATCACCGACGGCCTGCCCGCCTACCAGAAGGCGGCACGCAAGATATTCGGCAACAAGACCTACCACAAGTGCGACGCGGGCCTGCGGAGCAAGCGCGTAAACTCAAGCGGCAAGGCCACGAACGCGAGCTACCACCCAAGCAATAACAAAATGGAACACCTTAACGGAACCATACGCGACAGGGAAAAGACATTCCGGGGCTTGGGATGCACGACCACCCCCGTCTTTGACGGCATGAAGGTTCACTACAACCACGTACGCGGGCATGACGCCCTCAAGAACAAAACCCCGGCAGAAGCGGCAGGCATCTCAACCGAGGGGGCCAACAAATGGAAAACGATCATCCAGAACTCAAGCCTCTACCTTATCACGACCAACCAGAGGGTGCCGAGTTATCACAACACCCGCCCGTCCTGACGGCACGCACGTTATATGACGCGGCGCCTGAAGTAGAGCATCGGCAGTATGATAAAGCACCACATGCCGATCATGATGGACATGCACACAAAGGTGATCCGCGAGTAATCCCCGACGTCCCCGACCAGTATGTGTTCTGGATAGGCCGCCCAGAACGCAAGAATCCACGTTATGATTGTCAGCCATCCCAAGACCAGTCCGAACTAGTTCATCTTGCGCCAGTTCACCTTGCCCCGGTTCATTCTGCGTGCAGGTCTGCCCATGATTGGATTCTTGATGTCCGTATTTATTACTCGCAGATCGGCGTTTCAAAGAAGATCGTGATCCCCCGTGCCTAGAGCCGATCACCCGAATTGGAAGCAGTACCGAAAATAATGCGTGTCTATGTATGCCATAAAGACGCCGCCCACATCTCCGGGATGCGCCCATCCTTTAGAACCGCGTCCCATCAGGCGGTCCCAGCTTCGGAAACTGTCGCAACATATGACGCCACCGTGTAGAAGATGCTAGTCGAGTATTAATAAAGTCACGCGTATAGGCGCTGTCCACTAGACTCCGCTAGTGATACACCCCCTCAAAGCCATCCTAATCGTCGCGATGCCATTTCAGCATCTGGCCCATCGAGTGCAACCTTGGGCGGCAGAGTTGTCCTTTGGGTAGATGACAGACCTCTGTCTGCTACGCGCAATCACTAGGCAGTTCCCCCGGACAAGACGCGGCGTCCAGTATGATGTTCCCCTCCCCCACCCTCAAGGTATGCCACGACGACAGTTAGCCGGCCCGGACAGAACCACCAGCATGAAACATGACCTGCCATCTATTGAACACAATGACACGTCAGAATGAAATAAGTGCAACCCCTCACGGCTACCGGATCGTATCCGCAGTACCAGACATCAACCTATAACGATGTTGTGACTCTCAGGGAACTCGTACTGCCGCAGATGTATACCTGTCCGAAGACAACACATCTTTCCCACCTTTTTGTGTGCCTTGTGCCAAAAATCTTGTCCTGTCAGTCGTTTTGGCATGGTTGAAAAAGCACATGCCGCATGGCATCACAGTACAGGACAGGTGGAATCTCTTATGACCACCTAGCCATACCATGAGCATATGCAATCCCACCCTCGCCCAGTATTTTACCAACAGTATGATATCATGTATAGTTTGACTCATCCCAGATTGCAATGATATAGCCAAACTATTCATATTGTGATGCCATACATGTTGTGCTTCCCTTGCCAGCTCCCTATATCCCCAAGATTTTACAGGACCAAAATCAGACAAGGTTATAATAGTTGCAGATGATACCAT
Source organism: uncultured Nitrosopumilaceae archaeon (assembly GCA_964507825.1). Lineage (GTDB taxonomy): Archaea > Thermoproteota > Nitrososphaeria > Nitrososphaerales > Nitrosopumilaceae > JAWVZS01. Next base: position 5,993 of record CAZDQM010000025.1, read on the forward strand.
ACATATGTCAGAAGAAAAACTCCCCTGCCCGTACTGTGAGTCGCTATTTGGCAACAAGGATGATCTTTCAGTACACATAGATAGAATTCACGGTGACTCTG
>CAZDQM010000026.1:0-19671 GCA_964507825.1 uncultured Nitrosopumilaceae archaeon
GTTGATTCGGGATTCATGCCCGAATGTGTTCTGAGTGTCTATTTTATATTCAGTTGATATCTTTTGGCAATGCCTACAGAGTATCTTTATTCTCGATTCTGTATGCACGACACTTTTTATTCGCCCTAATTCGCCTGCATATTTTAGAACACAGGCGTACGTTGTCTCGGTCCGGTTCAAAATACCTCCGGCATTCCCTGCATCGTATCATCATACCCACGCACCTCCCCGTAAAACAGCAAAGGTATGGACCGACATCATGTATTCTACAACGCGCCATGGCATCACCCCCACCCTCATAGGGCGGTTTACATCGCGCAACACGTGCCAAGGCAATTCGGGTAGGCGCGACATCACTGCGAATGTGTCATATCATGCACGCATACAATCTCATCATTTGCCACGTCTTCGTGGGAGTACCGACGAGTAGTCACGTAACCTCTTCAAATAAACTCTCATATTCAGACAGCAGTATCATTCTTCGTCTAGGTATCCGATATACCAGCCGCTCAGGCGTCCTTTGTATCCATCCATTACGTGCAAGCTGCTCAAAGGCCCATCTAAGCTTGCCAAGAGTCATGGACGGCAGAAACACGCTTTCGAGCTCCTCGCCTGTCCGCACATACATCCCGACGTTTTTCTCCCTCCAGTATATGCGGATCAAGACGAACATGGATATTGGCGACAATTCCAGCTGCTTGGACAAAAGAAGTATTCTTCCGCGCTGCGTGATCTGTATCCATTTGGAATCAGCTTCCACGAGTCCAAAGTTTATCGCCCGTCGGATTATGTGGCGCATGCTACCGCCAGAGAGACCACTCTTGCTTATATCATCCCGTAACATGCGCCCCGCCACTAATTTTTTTAGCATCACATGCGTCGCACTACCGCGTCTAAGTGAGAAGAGATACCACGTTACCTGCCCAACATCACTCATATCACATCATTCCAAAAATTCGACGAGTATCACCGCGGATACGTTCCACATGAACCAAACGCGTACAGCCTGATCCCTTTTTCCAATGATGTTTTTTCATCATCCATCCAAGGCGGGCCTATCGATACCCCACATACCCTGACAGTCATCCGTATTGTATCGGATTCTTTATTCCCGAACACATCTTGTTCCTGTAACAGAGTCCCGCCTGCTCTATCCGACTACATGATGCAGGCATATAGTCATTTTTTTGAATCTGTGCGATCTGTGTTCGTGTCTTATTCTTGTCATAATTTGGCGCGCTCACAAAATATCCGGCCACATCCTCAGCAGACACGCCAGTCTTTAGTGTATATGCGGCGATTAGAAACCTTCCAGAATGAGGCAGGTTTGCCCCGTTTTTCAGCTCTTTTATTGCATGCATTACGCATGGCGGCCATCCCGACCGACCCACAGGCGCATAGATTGGTCCAAGATCACGTATGGAACAAGCGTATTCATCTATGAAACCGGGCGCATCTACCCTAGTTCTCTGCATCATCGTTTCTAGTGCGTGCACAATGTATGATCTTGCAAGGCGCGTCATTTCACCGAGTCCAAGCCCGTGCACCATTCCCCCATGCACGTTCCGGTTTACAAGCCTCCACTCCCTTGTCGATATCGAGGCACTGTGTACTAGATAGTCAGGTACCGATACGTCAAACATGTCCCCGTTTGTCTGGTATCGAATCATTGACAAGAGCGCCGCGCCTCCCCAATCATTCCATTGTCTCCCCATAGAATCGGAGAGTTCAGTGGCCTTGTGCATGCAATACTTGCGTGTCAGCGCAATGTCTGAGACCACGTCAAGTATCATCGAGCAGGCGGCAAACACGGCAGGCTTGGCCGGAAACAACATCCCGCCTAGGCGCACCGTGCCAGGAGCAGTAGGCCTGCCACGGCCGTTCATTATGGATGCAATCTCCCCGGCAGCCCGCGTCAAAAGCACTGTCTCATCAGCCCCACGTTTAGTTAGTCGCGATGCCGGAAATCCCATGCTCTGCAACCTCGGTATCCCTCCGCCGAGCAGGTGCCGGTTTATCATGTCCTCGACTGGCTCCCGCAGTATCATTGTATTACAGTATCCCGATAAGCCGACGGAACATATCCCTTCATCCTGCAGACAAGATCATACAGTGCCCTGTCTATTACATATGTCACGGCATAATCGTCGCCGTGCCTCACCGATCTACCATACCCCTGTAAAAACTTGATCAGCGCCGAATACCCGTACCACAATTGCGAGCGCTGCGCCATGACCCTTGTCCGCCCATCAGACAGCGTTCCAAACGGACACTTGAGGACAATGCAGAACCGCGACAGGTCATCAGGCAGATCGAGGCCCGCCCACAGGCCCGGAGATACAAGTATGGTGGGTCGTGTGGACTCACGGTGCCTTTTTACCGCGGCTTCTCGCATGTCGCCATACGCCCTTATCGCTCTGTCACCTATCACCCTAGCCACGCCATCAGCCTGCCGTATACTTGTAGTCAGTACCAGTCCCTTGTCCATTCGATGCGTAGCGGCGATCCGTGATGCCTCTAGGTATGCAATGTAATAGTCCGCCGGTGGTGCCGCGCCATGCAACCTCACCTTAGATACGTAGTGTATTGGTCTATTTTCCGGCCGAAATGGCGATGCATCCATCTCTATAAATGCACAGTCACGCTCATCGAATCCCATCGCATCCATGAACATGTCCGGATGAATCGTACCGGACATGAACAGCTGGTGCTCAGATGTAAACACGCGCCTTGCCATGTGCCGTACCGACACTGGAGATATCCGGATGGCCGCGTCCTGTCTAGATGCAACCACGTTGTGTGGATTTTTCCTTATCTCGCGTAACAGTGACGAACACCTGTCCCTCATCGAGATATAATGTGTAATGTTGGACTCGCCAAGCCCCCCGTATCTTGTCCTGTGCGCATATGTCTTTGATGTAGATTCAAGTAGACTAGTGATGGTATCCGCGTCTAATCGCGCGGCATCCACCCCCGCCTCGAATGCATCCACCTCCCCAATCACAACCGATGCGCTAGATGCCAGCACCGCCTCTATCTCGTGCGCCTCATCGGCCACTATGCACCTAGAGTTTTCCCGCACCCCCTTCTGATGCCGGAAATGCAAATATGCCGCATAGTTGTACAGCGAGTGATCTGCTAGTGCCGCCTCATACTTGGCCGTATAGTACATGCACATTCCCGGCGGCCCCACCACTGCCCCGTTAGAGGCGGCTTCAAAGTCGCAGATATCAGGCTTGTATTTGCAGTATTCTCTGCCCCTCATTCCATGCCACATGCAGACGCCGCGCGCGCACGTGGTGTCAGGATCTCTTACAATACCATCATCAAACCGCACCCCCTGCTCCATGCACCGCACCATGCACGGATAGTTGCTCCTGCCCCTTGCCTGTACTAGGAACCTAAAGCGCTCACGATACTGATCCTGCAGGATTCGCTGCGCCGTCAATATAGATGAGGAGCCAAAGTGTCTTGCAAATGTCACGCCAATATGCGACTTGCCCACACCGGTGGGAGCGCATACGATGATGTGGCGGTACCCGCAAGATACGGCGTCTGAAATTCGGGACAGCAGGTTTTCCTGCTCGGGCCGCACCTGCGAGTCCGGTGGAAAGCTATCCAGCAAAATACGCGTCAATGGAGTCCTGCGTTGTTCCCGCTAGGATCTGCGCCGTGCTTGTTCCCAATGCCAAAAGTACCTGATCCATTACCGATTCAAGCTGGACCATGTACTTTTTTGTGTCAAGATCAGACGCGCGTGCAAGCTCATACGGCTCCACCCCGCCACGAGTCTTTACGAATCGTATGGTACCTGTCACCCTTGCGCCTGTCGCATGCTCAAGCTTTCTTGCCGCTACCACGTGCTGCGGATTGCCATCATATCTGAAAAGATCCTTTGTTATCTTCGTCTTGTAAGCCATCTCCGACAGCATTACGTTACCCGTGTTTATCCGCCGCATCGTGCGCCGGATCGTCTCAGATATCTCCGATGTGGCCCGGTGCATCTCCGAGGGCTCTTGCACTCTAGACAGTATCAACATCACGTCCCCAAACGCGTCGTGTATTATCTTCGGCGTGTTTGACTTGCGGCCCGACAGTCCCTTAATGTCTACTGTTCCATCATTACGTATGCCCAAATAATTCTTTTTTAGTCCGGACAACAGGGCGAGCCGGTACTCTTTGTCGACCTCAAGCTCGGCTCCATGCGTCCTGCCTATCTCCGATATTATGTCGCGTATTGTCTCATCATCGGCCCCGTTTACGAATACAGAGTCTGTGTCCCCGTACAGCACCTCCACGCCGTTCTTTTCGCATACAGATACAGTATCGGCAATCAAACCACGTCCTATCGCGGTAGTCGCGTCTGCCACAGGCAAAAAATATAGTGGAAAGTGTTCGGATCCCATGACGCCGCTAGACGCGTTCACAAGCACCTTAATGGTTCCCGCAACGATCTCATACAGCTTTTTTCGGTCATCTGGCACGTTTTCATTCCTAGACAACGGCTTGTAGTATCGCACCCTAAGCTCGCGCAGTGCGCCGACCCCTTCGGCAAGCATGCCGTTTCGAATCAGACATGTCCAGTATCCAGTATGCGGTATCATGTTTGCTCTGCATGCCTCATGCGGGCACATCACCGTCTCGTAGGAAAGATTGTGCAGCTGCATTATATGCGGATACATGGATGCAAAATCAAGCACCTTCATGCCCCAATATGTCCCGCACTTTTGATCCATGACACGGCCTCCCCGGTATTTCTTGCCCCTGATGACCGCCTCTGCAGACAAGCTAGTTCCCGACCCAGCGTTTTTCTTATCTAGATCGTGTCGTCGTGGAATTATGTAGCCGTTCCGGCGGTGATCCCTGTACCACATGCTCTGTATCCACGATGATATCCGTGTATCAGATACCGCATCAAGCGGCATGCAACATATCCTTGATATCATGGTAAGCATTGCCATTACCGAATCAGAGCCAAACGCTGTAAGATCGTACGTGAGCCTAGAGTCCGCATAACAGTATCTCGCTAGGGTGTCTGGTTCCATCCCGCCTGCCGCCTCGCCGGTACCAGTCTTGCCTCGGCCGAGCATCGCGCGTGACACATCATCAAGCGAGAAAGAGTCATACTTGGACCCAAAGGCATAAGCATGTAGTGACGGGTTTGAGAAAACGCTGTGCATGTCAAGATGCACAGATTTGATCGGTGTGATGTGTCGGCCAATCCTGTGCAACAGGCGATTCTGTACATCCAGTCCCAGGCGCGAGGCCCGGTTGTACATGTATGGGATATCAAAGCTTGAACCATAATAGGTTATCCAAAAAGGATATGATTCAAGTCTGTCAAATGCGGCCTGTAGCATCTCGGCCTCGGTCCCGTACGGCATTACAAGGAGGTTGGAGTCACAGACCGCAGGTATTGTCCTTTGCGTACCATCGCCGACTAGCATGCATGTAGACTCGCTCGGAGAGGCAAAAGATATCGCAGTTATACCGAGTGTCGGATCGTCAACATTAAGGATTCCCCGTGACGACTCAAGCTCTATGTCAAATGCGACCCTCGCGTAGTTTGGCACATCCTCGCCTAGCAATGCAGTGATTTCCCTGACCCGCAAGTCATATGACATTTTGTCCGGCAGGCCACGGCCCGCATCCCCACCAAGTATCCTTTCAAGTACGACCCCAGAAAGATTGTCAGAATCATGTCGGCTTGGTATTATTTTGCCGTCTTGTATGGTATAATAGAGTCCAGGCACCAAATTATGGTCGTACAGATAAGAGTATTCTGGTACCATATCAGTCTCGTAAACGTTCGTGGCATGCCCGCGTGGTACCTTTTGGTATTTTTTATCCGTACCAGTCACCAAGTCATGTAGTACAATACCGGCATCAGACTCTACATATGCATACGGCGCGTATCTTCCTGCATTTAGCAGTTCCATGACGTGCCGTTTTATATCATAAAATTTCAGAATCGTGTTACCGCGTACATGCTCTGCAGAGATTAAAACATATGTCCCCGACAGATACGTTTGATCTCGGCAGGATTCATGTAATGTATCATCCTTGGACGCTTTTGCCGCGTCTGCCAGATTCAAATCAACCTCAGAATCATCGCTTCGCATGTTTTAACCCCGCGTTCCAGTGTTCCATCATACACAGTGTTCCATCATACACAGTGTTCCATCATACACAGTGTTCCATCATACACAGTCCACTACAGCAAGGCCGAAAAACGTCCAATTTTATCGCATTCTCATTCGGAAAACAAGGGCTGGAACACTGGAACATGTTGGTACAGAATTTTGTTGAATAGTTTCAGGCAATAGCCGACACCGTTTAGCGCGTATCATAACTTTCTTATCCGGTGTCCAGAATGCCAGTCATCGATCAGTCTCCCCCCACTTGCCACCTCGCCGGACACAAACGGTCCAGCATCGCAGGTATCACAATACCATCGCCCCTCTGGCCTGACGGCCTCATATACCCCGTCCCCATATACTAGGTGACCTGCATCAACCATCCCCCGTATGTACGAGTCTGCCGAATCCTTGTCCCACCTGCCGCTTTTTACCATCTCCAAGACCATGCTGTCCCTAGTGGCTCCGGAGCCAGAATTCAGACCATCAAGGATGGTGTCAAATACAGAGTCCGATGCATCATCTGAATCTCTTACAGATACAGGTCCTGCCACCCCACCCGTGCCCGTGATGGACTCTTGCCGTTCTATCGTTTCTGCCGGGCCCTTCCCACCACCAGAAACACCACCTAAATGACCTGCCAGATCACCCCCGGTATCATTGGACTCGTCTAGGAACACATCAATCCAGCAGTTTATCGGCTTTTCATCACCTGACGGGCGCACCTTCTTCCATTCGTATCCAAGCGCCGCCATCTTTATTGAAAAGGCCTGTTGTGTCTTTGGCGTCTCATCGGAGCGCCTGCAAAATTCTACGTACCTGCCATACATCTTGTTTTTGGGGACAAAGGAACCCTCCTTACGCCCCACGAATTTGCCTACAAAGTTTTCAATCATGTTCACACGGTCGTGCCACTCGCGCCTGACTGATTCGGGCAATACATCATGCGTGAGCCTGCCGTTTCTTGCTATTATACCCGCATGATGTATCAGGATGTTCAGGATGCCGGATTTTTCCTCAGCTGAGGTCAGTTCTTGGAGTAGTTTAGGGTTGGATCTATTCACGAATGACTGTAAGAATTCAACCACTCGGAACCTTCGGTATACACCGGCGCTCTGCTCGGTTATCTCAGGAAGCCGATTACACGAAAAGAAGAACCTAGCGCGGTTTTCAAAGATAAATGGATCCTTTTGTTTTTTCTCCGCGTTTAACGGGTCACCAGAGACAAGGGCCTTTATAGCGCTGATGTGGTCCATTTCATAATTGCTTATGTCGGCATATATGTTGGCCAGCTTGCCGTCTAATTCCGCAATTGCAAATCGTTGTGATTCAAGTGCATGAATTGACACAAATGAGCAGTTTAGCTTGCCAAAGACATCGACCATGGTACGCAGTAATGTGCTCTTACCATTTGATCCCTCCCCCACCATCATCAGTATCTTCTCTAGGTTGATTTTTTTTGCAACTAAAACGGCCCCGAACATCTCAAATATCGTCTGCCGGTCAGTCTCGTCTGCTAGTATGTCCTCCATGAACGCGTCGAATTTATTGCAGGTGGCATCTGGATCATACACCACGTTGAGCTGGACGCGGCTCGGATAGTCCTCATCATGCGGGGTAAACTCACCCGTCTCAATGTTGTACAATCCGTTTTGAACATTTATGATGTCAGAATCGTTATCAAATACTAAGCGATCCACGTACGTGTTTGCACGTATTGTGTTGGCTATCTCGTTTCGCATGTGCGTGGTACAGTTCTCCACTACACCTTCAGCAGTCTCGTTTATTACAGTCTCCCCGCCTGTGCGATACACCCCACCATCATAATACAGGATTTCACTAGTATCCCGTAACGTCATGAACTTATTTCTCGACATTACTGCTAATGCATATTCGGTATGTGTGCCGGCGCTCGCTCCGCGCGTCCGGTCAGGTATAGGAACACTCGTACCATCCAATCTATGAATGGTATTCCTGCCAAGCTGAGACAAAAAGCATTCAATGTCAGAGCAGGTAGCCGACTCTAAATTATGCGGCTCGCCGTCAAATAAATATGCCTTTTTATCCGTGGCGATGTCGTGTTCGCCCATGCCGCAGATGCCATGATCCTCGTTGCTAGTATAGCAATCCTCCACGAACCGACCAAGTCGCTCCCCGTCGCACCCAAACTTTTTTGCAAACAAGTCGATTACCGACTGCATGTCCTTGTCCATCTAGCGCCGTACCAATTGTACAAGATGTTCAGGTATTTGACAGACGGGCCATATTGTGCGCGTATAACATGCTAGGTAGTAATGCATATTGCACCATATCCCAACGCTGATGCGCATCCCCATCCGAGCCGCATGCCACGATATCAGCACGTATGTCATTTGAGCCGCCATTTTGCAATCCTTGCATGAACATGCATGTTCATGTTGCAGTAGTTGTCTGATATCACAGATGCGCGCATTGTACGGCATATACATATGAAAATTACAAGCATTAAGAGCATCGAACAGAGTCCGAGTCGTGATGCATCAATCAAAAGGATGTTTCTCCGGTAAGGACGACGTGCAGGTAACAAAATTCCGGAATATCATATGATCCGGCACACCTCCCGTTATGTCAATGAAGTTTATTGCGTCATTGATGTTGCTGTCGCGCGCGGTCGGGTTCAGAACTGGCCTCCCCCGGTGGTCACGCGCGTTAAAACCACCCATGTACGATACACCGCTCAAAACATGCGCCGCGCCACACTTTGTCACGGCCCCGTGAGGCCCCATGATGACGTGAGAGTGATAATCATAAGCGGAGTTCATCTATACATCGCTCCGAATCGCGGGATAGATTATCCCGTTTGAAACCATGGCCTGCTTGTCATGTACCATGATGGATAGCACCGTTCCTGGTCGCGCCCGATAATGATCAGATACGAGCACATCAAAGCCTTTTCGGCTTACCGAACCATGATATGTAAGATAGTTGGTTATTTCATAGAATATCCCCGTGCCCAGTGACGTTTTTTGGATCGAGTCAAGATTCCTAACTAGCAGTTCTACACCGATAACCTTTCCATACATCCGTGACTTTAAGATGCCGGCACATACCCTGCAATGTTGGCTGTCTGATGATGCCATGGTCGCATCTAACTTGGATGTTCCGCAGATACTGGTATGATCGGTATAGTAGTGTTTTTCAAGGCGACCACCGCTTTTTACCGTTATCCAGCTCATTTCAATACTCCATCGATTCGCCAGATGCGTCCACCGAGCTGTTGCAAGTTTTCATAACGCGCCGCTACATGCACTATACAGGGAGTCATCTGACTTGGTGCGCGCCAATTCAGCATCCCATAGTGCCGACGCGTATACAACTGAATACCGGCGCGCCGCATGTAACTATTCACATCGTCAAAATATAATATCGTAAATTTGTGTCTCGCCGCCGTATTGTGCTTGATGGTTATGCAATGTATCATCGCTGAACCTCCACAGAGGCATTGCAAAGAATGAATGCATGGGAATGCCAGTCAGAAAGAATTCGCCCACTAGATGAAATTCTCCCGTCATGATATTGCCCTTGCTTGCAGGGATCGTTGAGATTGCCGTGTTTGCGACACATCTGTGCCGGTTTGTTTAATAAAAGACACCTATGTGCAATTAAATGATAAAGTAAATTCAAAGGCAGGTGCTGATAACCTCCCCTGAAGCAGTGTCCAGAGGATGTAGACAGCATAGGTTTGATTGGCAGTATCTTGTAGCGTCAATGATATAACGCGTTGAATCGCTCATCAGGGATTGTGTCATAACGTACATGTCTAGACAATATACCTAAGATATAGTTACATAAAAAGTTGACTGTGTAGGGGAAGTATAGCGATGCTCGTAAATTCATGTACATCACAAAATCGATGATATTGTGAGAATTTCATCGATTTGCTAGGAAGGTATGAAAAAATGATACCACCAGAACCAAGATGACGCGCGACGGCAACATGATTGATGTACACACTCAGGCTGACTCGGGATTCATGCCCGAATGTGTTATTCGTTTTGAAATTTCAGGCATAATGCCTCAGTCGACTTGACCTTGTACTTGCAAAGTGTGAGTTTGTCACGACCCACGACTCCTAGCACCAGTAATACTGCATGCATACCACCACTTCCCGGACCGCTTTCAGGTTCACGCATTAGGAGTACCGCTTGGCCTGAACGGCGGCCCTTTTGCCATATTTGGACAGCGCCGGGTCCACGCAAGTCCTCGGACTATTACCCGAACGATACGTTGTAGTCGGCGCGTCGGAACAGCTCGCCCAAGAACCACTCAAAGTCGTGGCCGCGCAGTGCGTCCACGCCCGGTATGTCGTAGGCCTCCGATTCCCTAGTCCACTTCCGGTTCTCCCGGCGCTCGCGGTATGCCCGAACACCCCTTGCAATGCCGTAGACCTCCAGTCAGCCAAGACACCCTCTGCCGCCACGCCGTCCTATACCTTGCGAGATCCGGCGATACATAAAAACCAGAAAAGTCTTCCGACCGCATAATTCGTCTAGATCCTGTCTGCCCTATCGCCGGAGGCGATCATATGACATGGAACCCAGAATGACATGGCTCACTCGCACCACAAGAGCCGCTAGGAACCGGGAGGAGGAAATGCCAGCTACGGTCGCGCCCAAGAGGATGTCCGTTCCCAGATAAGTTCTTCCAATTCATAAGGATCGCAAGTGCGTGTTATTTCTTTGGGATCATAATGAGTGCAAGTAGATTATCCCACAAGACGCGATCATCCAAACCCACCACACCGTTGTCTTTGAGGTAGTTTATCATACTGTGTTCTGCGGCCTTTTGTGCCTCGTTTAGCCCGTTGCCCGCATATCTGCCGAGCAGATCCATCACGGCACCGGCAGTGCCGTCCCAGCCGGAGATCTCCTCCCAGAAACTGTTGCCAACAATCAGATAGTGTGTACCCATGTCCTTGATCTCACTCCTGCCGTAGGCGCATCCCTCTATGCAGCGGACATAAAGGTCGGTGTTTCCCTGCCGCAGTATGCTGGCCGCCTTCTTGAATGAATCCCTCATGGACTGTTTTTGTGAAGAGTTGCCCCAGTTTACACCGGACTTGACCTGCATGATGGTTCTTCCACTGTCCGTGTTGTACTCCAAATCAATCCCGGAGGCCGCCGACTTTTGGCCGCCTCTCGCGTGTCTGCATATCACTTCCGCTATTGATTCAAGCACTCCTCCAAATATTGTCTCCTCGCTGGACGACGTGTATGCGCCTATGACCATCTGGGCCAGCGAATAAACGCTGGAATCGGCGCGCATACGTAACAAAAATGGGTTCTTGCGGCATATGATCTTTTCCGGCTTGACTGCAAGTTTCTCGGAAAGTCTGGCCGTAAAGTTCTCAACTATGGGGCTGGCCTCAAGTTCGGCCTCGTTCCACCAGTCAAGCTTCATCAGCCAGCCTCTCATACATCAGATCACAATAGGACTGCACCGTGTCAATACCAATGGCGCGCCGCCCCAAATTCGAGGCGGCTACCAGCGTGGTTCCAGATCCCGCAAATGGGTCAAGCACTACGTCCCCATGATCTGTAAACAGTCTGATGAACCAGTCGGGAAGCGTAACGGGAAACGTGGCTGGGTGTCCCTTGTAACCGCATTCAGTAGCCAAGTGTAGCACGTTGGATGGATAGGCCATGTCGCGGCCCACCCAGTTTTCCACTCGCTTGCCGAAGCCGTTGCCGTTGCGTGACTTGTCCCGCGTCTTGTCTGTGTTTGACAGCCGCTTCAGCCTACCCTCCTTCCAGTCACCCATCCGCACCATGACCGCCTCCTGGTTCATCTTAAAGCGCTTATCAAGCGTGAAGTGCAGCAGCCGCTCCCACGAGTCTCTGAATCTGTTTGGCCACTTGCCGGGATAGCAGTTTTTCTTGTGCCAGATGTATTCGTCTGTCCACGTCCAGCCTTGTTCGCGCAGGGCCAGTATCAGGTCTATGACATATCTGTGCCGCTCGCCGTTCCACGCACCCTCCTTGATGTTGAGCACGAATGAGCCAGTGTCCCTGAGCGACTGCCTGAACACGTCGGCCCTCGGCAAAAACCACTCCACATACTTGTGCGGCGGAATGCCGCCGTAAGTGCTTTTTCTCCGGTCAGCGTAAGGAGGGGATGTGAAGATCAAATCCACTGACTTTTTTTTAACCCATCTCAAGCTTAACATGTCAACACAGTCGCCGCACCACACACGGACCGAATCTGGGGCACCGCGCCTAGCGCTTGTGCTACCGCCCTTTCTTCGGGTCGTGTTCTCTGCAAGCGCCATTCAGGTGCCGCCTCCCGTCTGTTGGACACTACCAGAGCCTCGTACGCAAGCTTGTTTCCCAACGCCGCACTCATCATGTCTAGTATCCATCAATATGGTGTTGTGACGACCCGCGTATTCATTAACGTATCGGTGATGATGGCCCTCGGACTACATCTGGCAGTTATACACCGAGTCGAACAGCCGTCTTCTAATTTAATCATAGATCGTGGGGGGTGTACAAGGTCAAGTCGACTGAGACATTATACCTGACTCAACACATTCTGGCATGAATCCCGAATCGGCCTGAGTGTGTACTGCCCCATCTCAGCGGCAACTGCGCCCACTTACTTTACCGACCTCATCCCTGCTATCCCCGTAGCTCATCTATCCGATAAAACCCTCTCCCGAGACCATGCATGTGACCGTGTGACAGGCTCGGACAGCTGTTACGCATGACATCCTCTCATAATTCTGCCTGACGCAAACAAGACGGCGTCAACCCGTGCCACCTTACTGACGACCGGACCTTATACACAGAGAAAACCCTTTATTATGCCCCCGGCTCATGTCAAGCATGTCAATGTACATGCCAGGTGCGACCGCGGTAGGCATAACCTACGATAGCGGCGTCGTCTTTGCCAGCGAAAAGAGAATTGCATACGGCAACTTTCTCGTCAGCAAGAACACCAAAAAGACGTTTCAAATCACCCCAAAGGTGGGTGCGGCATGCGCCGGACTAGTAGCAGACATGCAAATCCTCTCTCTCCAAGTCTCTGCACTAGCAAAGATCAGAAAAATGGAGATAAAGCGTGACGTTCCACCCAATACAATAGCCAAGATGATGTCAAACATGATGTACGAACGCAGATTCTTCCCGCTCTTGACGCAGGTTATAGTCGGCGGCGTCGTCGACCAGCCAGTAATATACACACTTGACCCGCTAGGCTCGGTTCTTCCTGATGACTATGCGGCAGTTGGTACCGGCGCCGAGATGGCGCTCGGAGTCCTAGATCCGCAGTTTCAGGCGGGCATGTCCGAAGAAAAGGCTGTAGAGATGGCAAGAAAGGCCGTAAGGGCCGCGTCTATGAGGGATTCTTTTAGCGGCGACGGCATAGACATCCTCGTTATCAACTCCGAGAAATCAAGGGAGATTACAGAGGCCATCACTATACCTTGATTGTCTTGCCGACCTCCCAAAACTTGTCCGATATATAATGCATATTTCTTATGACCTCGCCCCTTTCCATGGAGTCCAAGTCTGCGCTTGAGACCATTGCCGTGCCTACCGCAAGAAACTTGCGCCGCGACTCTTCTACGACACATACTACATCATCCTTTTGAAATTCCGTATGCTCGCCGATTCCTGGCCGCATAACATTTGCACCGTTGCACATGAACCTGACTGCCCCCATGTCGACTGTGACACTGGGAAATTTTTGCAGTAGATCAACTTGCGTCAGAAACGGCAGGTACGTGCCATCGACTCGCAACAGCATGATGCCGCCGCCGGTGATGATCTCCCGATCCTGATCAATTCGGTGCACCATGAGATTCCTGATTCTAGGAATCTCGATCCGCCATCCGTCCTCAAGGCGCCTCAGGATAGATGCAGTCTCGCTTTTTGAGACCAAGTTTGACTTCAAGGTGCGATCATCTGTCTTCTTATGTCAAGCAGGTCCCGCAGTATCGCGCTTGCGGTCTCCATTCCGCCCGCACCCCTTCCAATTACCGTCTGTGTTCCAGAATGCTCCGACGTGAATGCGATTGCGTTCAAGGTGCCGTTGACGCACAAAGGCTCATCTACCGGGATCTCCCTTGGGGACACATCAAGTCCGTCATCACATGACGCAATCAGCTTTACCGCGCGGTTCTTCGCCGCCGCCTTTTTTATATCACTAGGAGTCACGTTGCGAATTCCGGTGCGGTCAATATCCGGCAACGTCACCTTCATGTCCATTATCCAGTTTGCAAGTATTACCAGCTTTGCGGCAGCATCTAGCCCGTCAAGATCCAGGGACTCATCGGCCTCCACATACCCGAGGCCGCGGGCATCGGCGAGCGCGTCCTCAAACGTCATGCCCCCCGCCATGTTTGTCAGCATGTAGTTGGTCGTTCCGTTTAAAATTCCCGCAAATGATGTAATTCTCTCCCCCTGTAGGCTGTTTTTTGCATAATTCAGTATCGGGGTTCCGCCCCCAACAGTCCCACTAAATCGAAGGATCACACCATTGTACGCGGCCAGCTCCGTAAGCGACGGGAATGCAAGTGCAAGCGGTCCCTTGTTTACAGATACAACATGCAGGTGTCTTTTCATCGCGTCCGTGATATGCGTCATTCCGGGTTCTGCATCAACATAGTTGCTTGCAGTAGCCTCTATGAGTACGTCTGCATCCAAATTTCTTATCATGTCGGCGCCAGACATGTTTCCGGTACCATATTCTGATACCGTTCCACGCTTTTTTGCCTCAAGGAGCCGGCCAAGATCCAGCCCAGACTGATCCGCCGCCCCTCCTCCATTGTCAAACACTCCCACTAGTCTTGGCTTTAGCGCGTATTTCGAATAAAGATCATCTGCTCGTGACATGAACAGTTTTGCAAGGCTCTGTCCGACGATGCCAAATCCACACATTATTATTCTCATCTGATTCTGCCCCGATTGATCCCATGTCCTGACTGGCGGCCCCGCTTTAAATCAATCACCCTCCATCCCAGAACCGATACCATCATGATCCCTTTTCAGGTGCAGTGCTGCAGAATTAATACAGTACCGCAGGTTTGTGGGTTCGGGTCCGTCATCAAATACGTGCCCAAGATGGGCCCCGCACCCTTTGCACGTGACCTCGGTTCGCACCATGCCATAATCCTCATCTACAGTATATTCCAGACTGTTATCGCCTGCAGGCCTCCAAAAGCTTGGCCAGCCGGTTCCCGAGTCAAACTTTGTATCCGATCGGAACAGAGCTTGGCCGCAGCATACGCAAGTATACGTACCATCCTCCTTGCAGTCCAGATACCTTCCAGTAAACGGCGCCTCTGTCGCCTTGTTCACGCACACGGCATACTGATCTGGATCAAGCCGCTTTTTTAGCTCGTCGGAGTCCATGTTCATGGTCTTAAATCATTCCCGTTTCTATTAGAAGATTGTCCGAGTCTTTTGCGCCGAGTCTCCGTCCTCTTTTCAGATTCAAACCTTTCTAGTTCATATTCCTTCATGTCCGCAAACCTGATGATTCCAGATATGGTGGGATGGACCCTGCATATCTGCCTGAACATATCCTGGGCGACCCTGCGATAGTCTGCATGTCCCTGTGGAACGGTCCTAAGCTCGATCAGGTGCGTAGCCTCGCGCAGGTTCATGCGAATCATGTAGGGATAATTGTATGCAAAGTTTACCACATACTGAGCCTGCTCAGGGAATCTGTCGCGGATCTTCTCAAATACCCGTCTTGAATTGGCCATACATTCCTTGAATTCCGCGTCGATTCCCACCACCTTTAGTATGTCAGGTGTCGCAAACCCCAGATCCGTCGAGAGTAGCTGCCTCTCCAAGGTCAGTGTCCTGTGCCTGTGAATGTCACGAAACATTCCAAAGTTGTTGACTAGATCGAACGTGTACTCGGTCATCTCAAACGCCCTTGGAGGCCGGTGCCTCCTATTCTCCCGCAGTCCTGCCAGATTCTGGATGATTTTGATCTTTTGCGCGTCAGGCATCCTCTTGACGCGGTACAGTATACGGTGATATGGCATGCCCCTAGAGTCGCCGTATAACACGGCCGATACGATCTTGTCGAGCGCACTCTTTTCGGGCTCGTGGTTCACAAGCCTTGTCATCTCCCCCGTCCGAGCATCGGTGACCGGCTTGCCGGTCCAGTATGCACCAGATGCTTCCCTGACCTTTTTCAGGTATTCCTGAAGGGCCCGTCCGTACCGGTCGTCGGCCCTCTTGACAAAGGATCTTATTGTAGAGTCCAGCTCTCCCTTGATCTGCCGTGCTAGCGCCCTCTCTTCATCTAGGCCGGAGCTAAACAGCACAGATAGTAAGTATTCAAAGGCCCTTCCATTGCCCGTTATGCCCACGTTTGTGAGTGTGGATGCCGGAAGTAATCCGCGAAGGCTGTCAAGCGCCTTGGCTCTAGTCGAGCTTTTGTATATAGAGTCAGCCGATCTTATGTCAGATTTCGTTCTGAGTCTGCCGTATTCCTTTTCTCTGCCGTCTCCTGAATCTCTGAACCGGTATCTTTCAATGGGGTACTGTTCCCGGATGTATTTTGTAACGATATCAATATTCTTAGTATAAACCTCAAAGTCATAATTGCATGCATCCACGTATGCATCTGCAAACCTAGACTCGAGCAGGACAGGATCCCGGTAAAACCGGTACTTACCGTTTGTCTTTTTATCCCACGTTACGTAACGAGATGATTTTTCTAGGTAGGATAATCCGATTCTCCTGTCCTCGATTTTTTTTACCGCAATGTTTGTTAGGCCCTCGACGGCAACTTGCGCACCACCAAGCTCCGCTACAGAGTCATCGCCGTATTCTACTAGAACCCTGTCGTAAAACTCGTCCCCCCTGTTCTTGTTTCGTAAAAATTCGTCCAAAAATACCCTCCTCATGCTTTTGTCCGTCCGGCTGTATCTGGACATGAGCGCGCCGCGGTCAACTTGGCGCGGTGTAGTTATTGCAAAGACTGGCTTGTCAGTATTTGAAAAGTGTTCTAAAAGAATCCTCCTTTCCTTGGGCGAAAACTCTGACAACATTCATGCAATGAGCCGTGAATAATTATCTATTTCTTTTTGCCGATCTGAATCAAATCTGACTGTTGCGTCCTTTTTGCCCCCTCAGACTGCCATCTCATCAGGACATCCTTGAACGCCCCGGCAAGCTGCTGATCCTCGGTGTACATCAGGGCCGTGATCCAGTATCCATTCCCCGCCTTTCCACCAAGCGAGTTCATCCAAAAGCTGTCAGGCAGTCCCTGCATCGCCCTGCTCTGTGGATCATTAGATATTTTATTCCAATGACCGCCAACAAACCTTAGTACCTGCCCTAGCTCCTCCCGCTTAATCATGTGTTCTCGTATAAAACTCGTAATTTTAAAATTGTGCTGTTCGGGCCCACAGAGACGTATTTGGACCATTAGTCATGACGATGATTACCGGTCTAGTATGCCATAGACACAGATACGCATGTAACATGTAGGAAATTTTACCTGTCTTTTGTTCAGTAGATTATTATCGGCAGTACGCATGGTTGCGCCATGGCCAAAATCAAGAGGAATTCAAGGGTTCTCTTTTACTATAACCGAACTAAAAAGTGGCTTGCGACCATCGCCACGAAGGATGAGCTTCACACCCACATCGGCGTAATTCGTCACAGGGATGCGATTGGAAAAGAGTACGGCTCTAGGCTGATTACAAGTAAGGACAAGTATGTCTACCTACTTGAGCCCACGATACATGATCACATTATGAAGATTCAGCACGGTACGCAGATTGTCTACCCCAAGGAGCTTGGATATATTGCAGCCCGTGCCGGGATTCAAAGCGGGCAGAAGATCATCGAGATTGGTACAGGTAGCGGGTCCATGACAAGCTTTGTTGCAGGTATTGTAAAGCCTAGGGGACACGTGTACACCTTTGATGTAAACGAAGATTTCATGAAGATTGCCGCAAAAAACATCGAAAAGGCTGGGCTTGGCAAGTATATCACACAGAAAAAGCTCGACCTGAGTACATCTAGAACAATTCCCGTAAAGGATGCAGATGTTGCGCTAATTGATCTCGGGGATCCATGGACCGTCATTCCCAAGGTGCGCGACATGCTCAAGGGTAGCGGCGCGGTGTTTGCAGTATGTCCTACGATGAATCAGTTAGAAAGACTTACCGCTACGCTGACACAAAACGAGTTCACAGATATAGAATCAACTGAGATAATACTGAGGAATATAGAAGCGCGCGAGGGAAAGACACGCCATGCGTTCCATGGAATAGGCCACACCACATATCTGTGCTTTGGTAGAAAGGCCTTTTTTGATGAAAAGCCCAAAAAGACAAAATAACGCCAAATCCGACTTGCCATCAGATACTAGTGCAAATTCGACGAGTGTGCACGAAATACGGTAGATGTCATTTAAAGAACCACTTTAACTCGTCCAAATCCTCTGGCCGCGTCTCTTTGATGTTGACTTGGCCAAGTCGTTCAAGTATTGTGAACGGGAGAGTACACACTCAGGTCGATTCGTGATTCACCGTGTTCTAAGTTTTGAAATTTCAGGTATAATGCATTCAGCCGACCTGACCTTGTACGGCACAGTACTCTTGCAAATATGGGCCAAGTGTTAGATCGCTGGTTTGCCTTGAACTGCCCGCGCTCAACATCCTCTATTCCAGACATATGATATGGGGATTTTTGCAACGTATCCTTGTAATCGTTGATTTGGCCCGCGCTTGCAAGAGTGCCTTGGACATGAGGACTGGAAAATCCAAGGGTGTAAAATTCTCTGAAAAGCGATGGAAGATGGAGCTTGCATAACTCATACAGAATCCTTGCTATGGGACTGCCTGTACGACTCCTCTATATTGATCAAATAGATTTCCTCTGCGTCGTTATCTACGTAATACGCCGGTGGGAACCGCTTTGTCACAACTTTTCTATCATCGAACTCGTCGACGATATCGTATTCGGGTTGTGAGTCAAGGTCCAGCACGTCCCTGAGAAACTTGATCGAGTCCAGCATGTAGATTGCCTGTTCCTATCCAGATTCAAAAATTGGATGAAAAAGGCCTTAGTGATGAAAACTCTCCACAATGTTTTTGGCTCCCCCCAAAAACGCAAGCCCCTCTAGCATCGTGCCCTTGAAGGCAAATTCGGCCTTGCCTTCCTTGAGATCAGCTTTGAACTTTTGTATATCTTCTAGCTGACGTTTGGTGAGGGCGATGCGCGGTGCCGTGGCTGTCACTTGCATGCCAACACAACAGTCATCATAGGATCCATTCTCCAAGTGTATTGCAGACATTGATTTAGTTACTTCCAACTATAATATATAAATGGCGGTATAAAGACTGTACAAGGTCAAGTCGTCATATGCATGATCCGTCTCGGATACAGGATTTGTGAACCATTGAACGACTCTTCCTGTATGTACCAGCCTAAAACGGTTTGACCAATTGGCCTAACATGTTCCATCGCAACATTTTGATCCTAGCATTTTGCGACAAACCGCATGGGTGATGGAGAGGCCC
>CAZDQM010000027.1:0-32463 GCA_964507825.1 uncultured Nitrosopumilaceae archaeon
ACATCTTTGTCCCATCATCTTGAACGTCGATGGGACATAGTGTCATGCACATTTGACTCTTAATGTGAAAAATATCTAACTAATGCCGAAAAAAATACTCAGCTAGGCACATCTATGGGCGCAATTAGGAAACAGAGTTGATCAGCCCATCGGCATACTTGAACGGTACACCCTCTTTGAAACAGTTAGCCTTCTTCATGTCTTTATTATAAGACGCTACCAAGTCCCTTTCATGCTAGACGTTTTTTGCATTGTCAGTTGCCAATAGGTATAGTGCGCAACTGTACTCTATAGCTTTATTGGTTTGATATATCAGATCAAATGATCATCTGTATTGTATCGGGCGGTTTTTGAATAATTATACAACAAACTCGATCCGCGGTTCTACTGCAAATTCATGATGTGGGTACAAGGGGAGTCGTCGCCGAATCAGATGTGAGCCGTGAATGATAAAAAGAAAGTGGCAGTAGGTACTATTGCGAATTCGTGACATATACACGACGTAACTCAACAGAGTGATCTAGACGCGAGGCGTTCTACACGGTACGGATATTCAATTCAGTTTATCCTCGTCCGGACGCACGGACTCTGCCGAGCGCCCACAACAGGATCATAAGAAGCTCACGCAGACGACCATGTCCTGCGGCGAGTGGCGCGCTGGCCGTACGTACACACTCAGGTTGATTTGGGATTCATGCCCGAATGTGTTCTACGTTTTGAAATTTCAGGTGCAATTACTCAGTCGACCTGACCTTGTACACCTCCACCATCTATATGATTAAATTAGAACACGGCTGTTTGACTCGGTATATGACTACCGGATGCAGCCGTTCTAATCTGAAAGTATATTAGATATCTGATAATGCATGCAGACGCCCTATATGGTGACTCTAATTGAGTGACATGACCGATACTTTTACGGTAGGCATCACAGCTTGGAACACAAGCACCCGTTGATGCATGCCAAGATAGAATTTCTCAATAGGTGGGAATTATAAGAATGGTTATGAGTAAGGAACATCTAATCCCTGCCGACAGGCGTCCCTTACACATGCTCACACGAGCATGTAAGAGAATACACTGTGCGTCGAATCCGTGGACTCAAAAATAATCCACTGCAACATGTATGGGAAACCGAACATTCAAAGCTCATATGGGAACCGGTTATAGTGAAGCAATGCCACGACTCATCGCGAGATAATCTTGTGACTATCCTTTCACATAGTAATTAACAAATACGGGTATTCATTGAGACAGAATTGCAGGGGTATCGAAGCCTGGTCAACCGAGAGGGACTCAAGATCCTGATAATGGGCGATCCCTTCTCTTAGGAGTTCGTGGGTTCGAATCCCACCTCCTGCACTGTAGATGCGCATCAAATGACACCTGTTCGTGCAATTGCACAATTTTTTGATAAATTCATCGAATAATTGTTATGTTGATTTTTCAGCAACCATGGTATTTACCTTGGTTATGGCATGCTTGGAGATCTCTTGATGCATTCTAGCATGTTCCTCCTCGTTGAATACCAGATTACATCTAAAACATTTCCAAACCAATTCTAACACCCGACCCTATGTTGATTTTAGATATAAAGATTTTGCATGACTGATCTATTTTTTTCAATTACACACATGTCATTGAAAAATCATTGTAATTTTTTCAAAAATTCACTCTTATTTATCCAGTTTTTTTGACACCAAATACCAGCAATCATTTAGGAGAGCTGCCTTCATATGATTACATGGTGGATTTTTTTGCGATATTTGCAGAATATTCGTACTTGGGGATATTTTTTGCGCTAGTCGGGGTCAACGCCGCGCCGCTGTTGATGCCGCCTACGTGGATCATACTAGCGTCATTTCATGCACTCGATCCGGCCTTGGACCCTGTAACATTGTCCATCATCGGGGCCACGGGCGCCACGTTAGGTAGATTCATTCTAAAGCAGATTAGTGGATTTTTTAGAAAATTTACCGGTGAAGAACAACGCTCGAACCTTAACGTGATAGGAGAGTTTCTTAACGGAAGGCGTTACGGCTACATCCTGGCATCCTTCCTTTTTGCCGCAACGCCGCTACCAAGCAATATGTTATTTGTGGCATATGGATTAATGCGGACAAAAAGCATCGGCCTTTACATAGGCTTTTGGCTTGGTCGCGTCCTCTCTTATTATGTAATGATCTCAATTAGCAACATAGCACTTGCCCCGTTCATAGAACTGTTTGAAGATCGATATGTGGGAATTCTGGTTGCAGACGGGATAGGAATAGGCGCGGTAGTCCTGTTTACATCATTAAACTGGAAGATGTTGATTGTTGAAAGGAGAATCGGGTTTGTCAAGCCTAGGTTGTGGAAGTTTTGACTAGGCTTGATGAGATCAGGAAAATTGCCTTTTCCATGATGAAAAACGACATATCTCATGATACTTTTCATATTATACGCGTCTACAAAAACGCGGAGCTGTTGTGTGAAAAGGAAAATGTCGACCCCGAACTCGTGCTTGCCTCAGTCCTATTACATGATCTAATATCCTTTAAAAAATCCGATCCGAGAAACAAAACCGCCTCGGACCAGAGTGCTGAAAAAACCGTGGAAATCCTCAAGAAACTTGCCTATGATGACGATGATATATCGATAATTTCAGATGCCATACGCGATCATAGCTTTTCCAAGAATACTACTCCTAGCACAATTGTGGGAAAGATACTGCAAGATGCCGACAGACTTGATGCCATCGGGGCAATTGGAATTGCGCGCGTATTTGCCGTGGGAGGCGCGGAGAAGCGACCCCTGTACAATGCAGACGATCCATTCTGTGATTTTCGTGGTCCTGATGATGCGCGGTGGTCAGTTGATCATTTTTACCAAAAGCTTTTGAGGCTTGAAGGACTGATGAACACCGCGACCGGAAAATCCATTGCAAGGGAGAGGACGATAATACTCGAAAACTTTCTTGAACAGCTACGACGGGAGCTCGATTAAAAATACTGGTTGATGCGCGGTGATCACGCCTTTGTATAATCGTGGTACAATACCTCGTTTAGGATCTTGTCTACGATTTGATGCTGTCCTCCCTGGTTGTCAATGGTGACTAGTAACAGATTTCCGCTTTTGAGTGGAATTGTAACTCTGCGAAGCTTTTCATAGACGGCCAGTGTGTATATGCCGTTTCCAATCTTGTCATAATGCTTCATCCTTGACTTCCATGCGGCCGCCGCATGTTGCAACGTCTCGCGCGTATCTGTCGGGGACAAGTACGTGGATATTCCGGCCTTGCTTTTTGAAACAATCATGTTGCCGTCCATGTCGCTGACTGCCGCGAACCTGACATTCTCATCTATATTTAGAATTCTTTCTAGCCTCTGCTCATAGTCTAAAGTATGTGACATGTACCTGTAACACCACCCTGTTAAATAAGGATCAACAATAGCATGTAAATGTTTGTGAGCCATGCATGATTATTTCACACAGATTTTAATTCATCCATAGTCTATATACCGCCGGTACCTCTTTTCTATCTCCTCATTGTGTCCCGATCGGATTCTTTCCACCTCCGTACCGCTTCTCCATCGAATGAATTTCACTAGCCCCTCAAACTTTTCATCATCCGGAAATGACTCATACAGGTCATTTAGCTTTTCAAGATACTGGATTGTCTTTTCCCTGAACTCTTCTGCTGTAGGGGCCTTTATGCCGTTTAATCTGAACCAAAGGGTGGCCCAGCTTGCCCCAACTACATGAGGAAGCACGTCAAAGGCCCTTTCAATCTCGAACCTTTCGTCATCCCTCATCAGACATCATTTAGGAACTTTGATGCAGATTTTGCAAAGTACGTGATTATGATATCTGCCCCAGATCTTTTAATCGAGTACAGTATCTCACGAACAATGTCGTCTTCGTTTATCCATCCTTGGGCGGCTGCGCCCTTGACTAGGGCATATTCCCCAGATACACTGTATGCAGAAACCGGGATGTTGAATCTTTGCCTAGTCTGATGAATCAGATCTAAATAGGACAATGCAGGCTTTATCATCACAATGTCTACACCTTCTTCTATATCTGACTCGATCTCCCTCATTGCTTCTCTTGCATTTGTAAATGGTACTTGGTACGTCTTCCTATCTCCAAATCTTGGGGCGCATTCTGCGGCATCCCTGAACGGGGAGTAGAAGCTAGAACGGTGTTTTGCCGAATGCGACATGATCGCCACATCTGAGAATCCATCCTGATCAAGCTCGCTTCTGATGCGTGCTACCTGGCCGTCCATCATTGCAGACGGGCACACAACGTCGGCCCCGGCTCTTGCATGACTAGCAGCAATTCTTGCCAAGACATCAATGCTTGCATCGTTATCTACAATACCTTTTCTAGTTATTCCGCAGTGGCCCGTTGCCGTATACTGACACAAGCAGACATCAGTCATGATGACCATTTTGTCTCCAAAATTACTTTTTATTTTGGCAATTGATTTTTGAACAATTCCGTTTTCATCAAATGCCGATGTACCTACATCATCCTTGCTTGATGGAATTCCAAACAGCATGATCGCGGGAATGCCCGAGTCTGCAATCTTTCCCACCTCGTCATTTATACCATCTATGGGCAGTCTTTCCAAGTCCGGCATGGAGCCGATCTTCATCCCGTGCTTGAGATCCTCTTGAACGAATACCGGTGCAACAAGGTCGCTTGGCGACAGTTTCGTTTCCTGTAATAATTCCCTGATCTTTTCGGTCCTTCGCATTCTGCGGAGGCGCCTTACCGGAAACGTCATTTGCTCCGATCCCTACTTTAACAAATATAATCCTAGTCTATTTCCTGTCCTTGCTATAATCAAACAGCCTGCTGGCCATGTCGATGATATCGGACTTGCCGTCCTCTGATGCCTTTCGAAGGTTGTTCATTGGTGTAGAAACAATGCATTCCATTACTGCCTTTGTCAGGTCTTCTATAATCTTGATCCTGTCGGCGTCTTCCTCGTCAAGCATTTTCAGCGCCTTTTGCAGCTCCTTCTGCCTTCGTACATCTATATTCTTGAACACTTCTCTTATCAAGGGTTCTATGTTCATACGGTTCATGGATGCCTTCAGTACGTCTAACTCGTTGCTGATTATATTTTCAACGGTCTTTACCTTGCTGATCCTGCCCTTCATGTTCTTATCCACCATCTCCGATATCTGATCAAGATTCATCAGCTTTACTCCGGATAACATGGCGACCTTTTCATCCACTGTTCTTGGATTCGACAGATCCAGAATCATCATTCCACCGCGCCTATTCTTGATGGCGCCGGTGATTTTTTCATATGTTACGAGGAAATACGGAGCGGTCGTGGCGACTAGAATCACGTCATAATTTCCAAAGCCGGACAGGATCTCCTCGAATCTGATCGGTGTGCCTCCCAAGGTTTCACAAAACGCCCTTGCCCTGTGCATCGTCCTGCTAGTAACGTGAAAGTTGTATCCCCTCCGAGCCAATGACTTTGCGACCAATGTGGATACCTCGCCGGTTCCAATCAGGAGGATCGTCTTTGACTTTAGATCATCTACGTTTTCTTCTGCTAATTTCACGGCCATCGAGCCGATGGAAATGCCGCCCCTGCTAATCTCAGTAGAGTTTCTAATCCTAGTTCCTATACGTATTGCCTTGTCAAAGAGGACGTTGAGGTTTTCCCCGGACGACTTTGCCGCCCTTGCCATGCCAATCGCGTTTTTTATCTGTCCTAAAATCTGCTCCTCTCCAATTACCATGGAGTCGAGTCCTGATGTCAGCCTCAAGAGATGTTGGCACGCCTCTGTATCCTCGACGAATTCAAAATTTTCGTTGAACGCGCTCTCATCTAATCCCGACAGTGATGCCCACGTCTTTTTTATTTTGTGCATGTCGCCGTCCCCCGTGGCAAACAGCTCGACCCTGTTGCAGGTCTGTAAAATCACGCATTCCTCTAGGCCGGAGTGATTTTTGAACTGTTCGTATGCCTCGTCGATGTTTTTGAAGGAAAACCCCTCTAGCACATGAATGGGTGCGTTGCGAAACGTGACCCTCGCATTGATTATGTTATTTCTCATCCCACTTCTCCAGCATGTGTTCCATTCTATTCTGTGCCCCCTGAATATCATGATTTTTTATAAACTGTTCAATTGTATCGTCATTTATTACAGTGTACAGGAACCGCCTCCTCTGCTGTTGTGTGCCTATAATTTTTCTCGCCTTTTCCCTTGCGATCTTTTGCATTTTAATCTGCAGTACGTCCTCATCACTTACAACCATTTCAAGTGCCTCTTGGACTCTGTCCTTTAGCTTCCCCGCCATTGCGGGGCTTTTTCCACCTGTCGATATTGCAACTTGTACCGCATCCTTTATGTTGATCACAGATACATGTGCAAAATCGCTTGCCTCTGGATCATTGGACGCATATGCAAGGCATTTCATGGTTTTTGCCTTTTGAACTATTTTACGGTTTAGATCCGCATCATTGGTGGTGGCCATTACGATGTGCGGGTTGTAATCTGATAGAAATTCTGCATCCCTTAACATGGCCTTTTTGAATTTTATTCTTCTAGCCCTTATGTACTCGTCGATCTCCTTGTTGGTTGTGTTGCTATACAAAATGATCTCACAGCCCTGCATCAAAAGGTGGCTGATTCGTTTGAGCCCTTCCGAACCTCCCCCTACCACTATAACCTGCCTGCCGTCTAGACAAAGATCCACAATCAATGATCCTTGGGCCAGGAATTTCTATTTATAGATTCAAAAGTAGCATGGGTTACAGGACACACTTGCCGGAAAAAATCCGTAGTATTTCCAGGATGAACCATTGCTTGGCTTTGAATATCGGACATCATTAATCCAATTTTTTACAGGAACTCTTACGTTACATTTTTAATTGAACCTGCAAGTCATGTTGGTATTGACTTCTATGGACGAGGTGGACAGAGAAATATTAAATGAAATTCAATGGACGTTTCCGCTGACTGAGAGACCATATCATGCAATTGCTGAAAAATTCGGCCTATCCTCGGACGATGTGATGAATAGGCTACGACAGATGAAGCAATCTGGCGTCCTAAGACAACTAAGCGCCATTTTTGACACTAGACGACTTGGTTACAAGAGCTCGCTTGTTGCAATGGAGATCGAGCCTGAAAGACTGGAACATGTGGCTAGCCAGATTAACAAACATCCGGGCGTCAGCCACAATTATGAGAGGGATCACCGGTTCAACTTGTGGTTTACGCTTGCCACTCCTCCTGGCTCTGATCTTAAAACAGAGCTGGACAAGTTTTCCGGACTTGAGGGAATCAAAAAGGTTCGCATGCTCCCAACAATCAAGCTGTTCAAAATCGGAGTCAAATTGGACATGGTTGAGGGAAAAAAACACGAGGTAAGGCCATCGGAGGAGAAGAAACAAACTAGGCATGTAAGGTTCGAACCGTCAGAAGAAGACAAGGAGTTTATCCGTCACCTGCAAAAGGATCTTGCGATTGTAGAGGAGCCGTTCCTCGAATATTCTAAAAAACTGAACATGTCGGTACCGGCGATCTTTGCAAAGCTGAGATGGTATGAAGAGATTGGCGTTCTTAGGCGCTTTGCCGCAATACTGAGGCACAGGGATGCGGGATTTACGGCCAATGGTATGATTGTCTGGCGGGTACCCGAGGATGATATCGAGGCGGTGGGTCAAAAACTGGGGGCATTTCCACAGGTCAGTCACTGCTATCAGAGGCCCACTTATGACGACTGGCCATACAACGTGTTTTCAATGATACATTGCAAGAGCATCGATGAGGCCGATGCCGTCGCATCACAGATTGAGAAGCAGATTGATGTTCATGAATACCGGATACTTTTCAGCTCGCGTGAATTCAAGAAAACCCGCGTGGAATACTTTGTAGAGCAAAACTTTTCACTCGAGGATGCCATCTCGGCATAATAACTAGATCTCATTTTCATCGTGTCCGATTACGTGAATTCTGCAAAAGTATGCGTCATTTTGGTTGCAATAAAACTCTGATCTCTTTCCGCATTGCTGGCATTTGGGCCTTGGATCCTCATCGGACAGCCGTAAATGAAGTATCCTGCTATGTGCCGTGACTCTTGAACTCTTGTATATTCTCGTAAAATTTGACAGGTAATTGGCATCTGTCGCGCTTAGCTCCTCATCATTCCTGATTTTTTTAATCAGTATGTTCCACTTGGCGTAATTTCCTATTCTAGATGCCTTCATTCGCTCAATGATTTCGGCCGTGGCCTTTGCATCCATCTCGTACATCTGTCATGCAGTCGGTGCAGTTGACTTTAGTTCGTATTCGGGCCATGATCTGAACAGTGCGTCGATCTCCTCCATATCTGACTTGTTGATGTGCATTCCGTCGGACATTGCCGCAAACTGTTCGATCTCTTCTGTGTTTATAATGGTGGGCAGTACAGACGCGATGCCATTTTTAGACAGGATGAATTTGATTGCTAACTCGGTGATACTTAGGCCATTTCTTTGCGCAATCGGACGTAACTGTTCGACCTTTTTCATTGATGCCTTTATCCACTCACCCTTTCTTACCGAGCGATGATCCTTTTCATCTATCTTTGTCTCGGCATTCACCTTGCCAGTAAGAATCCCGGACGCATCCGGAACCCTGACTAGGATTCCTATGTTGTTTTTGACCGCGTTTTCAAGCAGTTCGTTTCCGGGCGCCTGCTCTAGTATGTTATAGACCGTTTGTACGGCGCTGACGCTTGGGCGCCTCATTGCCTCAATACCCTCCTTGGTCCATCCTATTGCTGGACCTAGGGCGATCTGACACGTCTTGAACATTCCCTTATTCTTCAATGAGTCCAGCGTTGCAAAAATAGAGTCATCTGTGACATGGCCCATCTTCGGGTTGTGGAGTCCGTAAACGTCAACATGATCGGTCTGCAGTCTTTCTAGGCTGTTCCGTAGCGCCCTTTTGGTAAAATCCTCGTCGAAGCATTGCGGCAGTTCACTGTGACCGATCTGATCTGCGGTCTCAAAATCATATCCATATTTTGTTGAAATGACAACCTCATTCCTCATGTCCTTGAATGTCTCGCCGATAAGCTTTTCGCTTTTTCCCCTTCCATACATGTCGCCCGTTTCAAAAAAGTTGACTCCTAGGTCGTACGCCTTTTTTAGCATTCTCTTTGCCTCATCCTCTGGTATCTCTCTACCCCACCAATTCAGGGCTATCGTCCATGCCCCAAAACCTATCTCTGAAACCCTGATTTCGCTCTTTCCTAGTCTTCTATACTTCACCGTGAATACACCATTGCGCGATCAAAGTACACCTTTTTTGAATTTATGCCTACCTGTAGTTGTTGTGCAAGATGCCGGAATATCCCTCCGGTACCATCATTTTTCCGGCACTTTTGACGGATTTTTTGTCGCCGCGCCTCCACTCTCATATAATGCCCTAGATCTCCCCGTGCAAGAGTTTGGCATCCGCGCCATCACTGGACTGCGCGTCAAGAAGAGTCTAGATTATCCTTGTCTGGTCCTCGATATTTGCATACGCCTTTTCTAGATTCTCAGTACGAGATTGCATCTCGTTTAGAATCTCACCCTAGGGCCCGGAGGATTCTCTCTGGAGTCTGCCATACGCGTGCTACAAGGGAGTAGGAACTAAGGGTCGCGTCCAATTTTCATGCAACAAGTGATCACATCATCTTGTACGTCCCGTGAACGGACCTGAGGTTGTACGGCGCGGACTGCATTATATGCTATTTGCGGCTCTGCTAGGACGACTCGTCTCCTTCCAAGTACTGACACCTTTCTTTTGATTTGTTCAGTTGACTCATTCCTGCATTCTGACTGTTAACGTGGTTTTGAGATTATTTTTGGGCACCAGTTCAGGATATAATGTAAAGATCTAGGCACGATGTTAACCGTTACAATACCTCTAATTATGCGCTAGGCTATGAATTCATCCAACCGACTTGGACTTTACCCAAGGCTTGAAATCAGCGGAATTATGTCCTTTTTCACGCATGGTATCATTGGCACATCGGCAGTGACAAACCTAGATACCTGTGTCTCCCTAAGATCCATGATTAAATCCTGAAAATCACGTAGGTTGTCCACCTCAAAGGCCAATACAAAGTCCTGATCTCCTATTCCAAATGAATATGTCGTATTGAGGGAAACCTGCGGATATTTCTGACTGACATTGATGTGCTCGTCCATCAACTCCTGCCTCTTTTCTCTAGTCAGCAGATACCATTCCCGACTTTTTACAAATGGATAGACGACCACGTATTTCTTTGGTTCGTCCCCTGCAACAAATGACATCGGCCTGCCATTTTTGGAATACGTTGAAGGTCTAGTACACGAAAGATATGTTATTGACGGCGTAATGTATTTCCCAAACACCGTGGAATACAGCTTTGCAATTACATCTTGGATCTCCTCGACGGACTTTGCCGCCAGCCAGAACAAAAAGTCTGCATCATCTCTTAAGCCTAGGGTAGAGTATGTTCTGACCTTGACTCCTGACCCTTTTACAACGATCTCGGCCTCTCTTGCCGATTCCTCCTTTGCCAGATCTGCCATCCATCTCCACTTTGGGTCTACCTTAAAGAATGAAAAATTAAAAAAATAATGATCATGATTCTCCCCTGACATGAGCCAGCTATGCCTGCACCTTATTTAAACAAAGAAATCATTATAATCTCATATGCCTCGATCAAGTCAGATGTACTAGACCAAAAGTATCCTAGCGGTATACCATGGTGAAGATTCATGTTGGCCTAGATGCCCACAAAGGTATCATCTAGATACTTGTCATGGACGGAGACGGTAAAAAGCATTCAACAAGAGTATTGTACACACTCGGGTCGATTCAGGATTCCTACCCGAATGTGTTGAGTCAGGTATGATGCCTCAGTCGACCTGACCTTGTACGGCAAACATCTACAAACGCATATGCCGGGAGGCAATCGTTATACCCGGAATGTGCACCTAGTACAGATGCAAGCATGCACATGCGGGGGGGGGGGTTATGACACAAACTAGATGATGCAGAATAGTTCAAAATCTCCACTCTAACACTTGCGCGTCAGGCATGGCGTGATTTTTTGTATAATGTGGACTCGTAGCGCGCAGTCATTTCTGGTTTAGAACCCAGTCGTATCCTCTCTCATCCAATTCGTCTGCTAGTGATGCGTTTCCGCTTTTGAGTACCCTGCCATCTGCAAATACGTGGACGTAATCTAACTTGTTGAGGAATTTTAGAATTCTTGCATAATGGGTAATTACTATTACCGTGGAGTCCTTTGCAGAGACTTCACTGATTGCCTTTGCCACGGCCTGGACCGCATCGATATCTAGGCCCGAGTCCGGCTCGTCTAGGATAGAGATCTTTGGCCTTAGGACGGCCATTTGAAGAACCTCGGATCTCTTCTTCTCCCCACCGGAAAATCCTTCATTCAAATACCTTGAAAGAAATTCGTCCTGCAGGCCGACCTTTGCTAGATTGTTCTTGAGATACTTTTGAAACTCTCTGACTGTTATGAATACCTCGCGGTCATCTCCTTGTAGTGCCTTACTTAGTGAATTATATGATGTTCTCAAAAAGTGTGAAAAACCGACACCTGATACCTCCGTCGGATACTGGAATCCAAGAAACAGCCCCATCTTTGCCCTTTCATCTGCAGATAATTCCAGAATACTCTTTCCATCAAGCAGGATGTCTCCGGACGTGACCTTGTATTTTGGATGAGCGAGTAACGTGTAGGATAGGGTGCTTTTCCCAGAACCATTGGGCCCCATTATGGCATGAATCTCCCCGGAACCAGTCTTGAGGTTGACACCCTTGAGAATTTCTTTTCCGTCTCTTGTTACATGCAGGTCCTTGACTTCTAGTACTGCCATGATCCACCGAGGTTTTTTCTCTATATAATGCCCTCGAAATTTAGCTGCTCCTAATATGGGCTGTTAGTCGTGTTGCACTAGAACCGTGTACAGAATCATGGAAAAAACATCATTTGCTGGTTCTCCCGTTATGTAATCGTATGATATACACGTGAAAACTATGGCGACAATCTGTCCGGGTCCCTTGGATACAAGACGACCTCCCTTACATTGTCAATGCCGGTCAGTGTAGCCATTACTCTGTCCAAGCCTAGCCCCCATCCTGAATGTGGCGGCATGCCCCAGTCAAATGCACTGAGATGATCCTTGAACTGGGCCGGATCCAACCCCTGCTCGTCTAGTCTTGACTTTAAGATGTCTGGGTCATGCAGCCTAGTCCCACCCGATGAGAGCTCAAGATATCCGAACTGCAGATCAAACGATCTGGATAGGGATGGATCATCGTCCTTTTCCCTTATGTAAAACGGCTTTAGTTTGAGGGGCCAGTCGGTAAGAAAGAAAAAGCCGGGATGTTTCTCGCCTGCTAGCCTCAAATGCGAATCTAGCAGGTCGTCTCCGAATTCTAAGCCTTGATCCATGGAGTTGAGCTCGTCGATCAACTGTGAGTATGTCACACGTTCAAACGGCGCGTCGGGTACCTTTACGCTGTATCCTATTGCCTCCTGCTCCTCCTTGCAATATTCTGACACGTCCCTGTGAATGCCTACCATGAGGAACTCTAGGACATCCATGACATCGGTATAGTCCATAAACGCCGCCTCCATATCCACACTGGTAAACTCGGTTAGGTGTCTCCCGGTGTGGGAATTCTCCGCCCTGTAAAACGATGCAATCTCAAAGACCCTTTCAAGCCCAATGGTCATCTGCTCCTTGTATAGTTGGGGACTCTGCGCAAGATATGCTGTCTTTTCAAAGTATTTCAGTGAAAACAGGTTTGCTCCTCCCTCACTTGCACTGCCGATTATTTTTGGCGTGTTGATCTCAATGAATCTTTTCTCAATCATGGTTTTCCTGCATGACTGCAGGACGTGATGCCTTATCTTGAAGATGGATGCCGTCTTTTTATTCCTCATGTCAAGCGCCCTAGCATTTAGCCTGTTGTCTATACCACTTTCCAGCCTTCCTATGGGATCGATGGGAAGCGGATATGTTGCCATTGCCAGTATGTTGATGGTGTCCGCCGCGATCTCAAACTTGAAATCACGCGCCCTTGTCTCCTGAACTCTTCCAGTCACTTGAACGACGCTTTGTCTGGTTGCGTCAGATATGGCCTGGCTCACTTTGTCCTTGGCAACAACCTGCGTTATCCCAGTAATGTCCCTGACGGTAAGGAACGTCATCTTCCCAAGCTCACGCATGTCCTCAATCCATCCGCAGACGGTGACCTGGCTTTTAATCAGATCCGCGGTCAGCTCGTCAACGTTATGCGTCTTGCCAAATTCCGTCATCCTTTTGACTCCTCAAATTCAATGTCGACTTGCCTGTCCCTTAAATCCATTATTATGCGTCTTGCATTGTCTAGGTTGATTGGAAACTTGTGCGTGTGTCTTCCTAGGACGACCACCTTCGTTCTCTGGACTCCACCCGGAGCCCAGACTATGTTGATTGATAAAATTTTTATCGGAAAAAACAAATCCCTGATGAACCTCTTGTCATCTGCGCCGGACTCGACAAGCCAGATCTTCCCCGTGAACTTGGCTTGTATCGCGCCGTAAAGCGTCTTACTCTGCCTTATTGTCTGGATATCGTTTTTTTTCAAATAAATGATGTAATTGCCGTCAACCACCATGCATTTTTCGAGGGAAAAGCCGTCGATCTCTGGGTTTTCCACTGCCAGCCTTGCCAAAATAAACGCGGCGTCGACATCAGACCTAGTGTATATGCCGGACTCAACGTTTGACTCGCATTGGGGGCACAACACCATGTTTTTTGCATCAAACTCGCATATGGGCAACATCATATGAACCGGCTTACCTTCCTGACTCTATCATATATCCCTTGACACAAAACAAAAATTTACCCGTGATCTCATGATTTTTCATGGTAAGGCTTGACGTGTCTGATCTTAGCGCCCATTACTCGTCAAACAGCGGCAACGTTTACGCCCTGTCGGGGATATCATTCTCACTTGGCGAGGGCCAGTCCATGGGCGTTGCAGGTGAAAGCGCATGCGGCAAGAGCACACTAGGACTGTCGCTGATCAGGATGTTGCATGGGGGGAAAATCACATGCGGCACGATCAAGCTTGACGATGCCTCGATTCTTGACATGCCAGAGTCTGACTTTGACGAGTCCTACCGGTGGAGGCAGGTATCGATGATATTTCAGGGTGCCATGAACTCACTAGATCCCGTCTTTAACATACGTGATCAGTTCGTTGAAATCCTAAGACAGCATGGTTTTGACGGTGATGTGGATCAAGCCATATCGTCGTCACTGAATTCGGTAAATCTTGATGACTCTGTACTGAAAAAATTCCCGCATGAACTGAGCGGCGGAATGAAACAACGGGTGGTGATTGCAATGGCGCTACTCTTGCGCCCAAAGCTTGTGATTGCCGACGAGCCCACTACCGCACTAGATGTCCTGACTCAGGCGCAAGTGATCAACCTACTCAAGGATCTCAAGAGTGAGGGGACGTCCTTTGTTCTAATAACGCACGATTTGGCGCTCTTGTCTGAGATTTCCGACAAAATAGGAATAATGTATGCTGGCCAGATGGTTGAATTCGGAAGCTCCGAGGACATTTACAGGAATCCACGGCACCCTTACACGCGCGGGCTACTTGATTCCATTCCGACCCTAGGTGGAAAAAGGCCCACGTACATCGGAGGAACACCTCCCGGACTGGTACATCCGGGGGAAGGATGCAGGTTTTCTGACAGGTGTCCGGAGGCGTTTGAAAAATGCAACAGGGATCCACCAAACTTCAAGACGGAATCCGGATATGTCCGGTGCTGGCTTTACGAGGATTGATCCTAGATGAGGAGCACGGACGCGGCCACACATGTATGGCACCATTTGTCATTTTGTATGCTTCCTGACAATCGGCAGGCAGCTGTCTATGATTCTTAGAACCTCGGAGCGAACAACCTTCTTGTCGATTGAAATCCAGACCCTGATTTTTTTAATTGCAAACGATATTATCTGCACCTTGCTTCTCTCCTCCCAGACAAACTCTACCGGGCCCAAACTCTTGTCAAAGAATCCTTCAAGGCCGGTCTTGATTGCAATATGTGAGAACTGATATTGTGTGCTCTTGGCATTGAGTAATGGTTCTAGCCCGGGCCGCCTTCTGTGTGCCTTGAGATCACCCCTTGGGCCCACTATTCCTACAAACCTGATATACGGGCTGATTTTGGAGATGCCGGAGACTATTGCCTCGTAATCATTTCTTTTCAATGATTAATGTGTAAAATGTCCGGTTTTAATGATTTCTAATCATTAATGCTATTAAATGAGATGGAATTTTTATCAGTGTGGATTTCTCGGATCTTTTTCCTCTCTCTCCGGAGGTAGGTTATCTGGGATTGAGCCTAGTGAGCTTTCTTGGTTCTCTGATACCTTTTGTACCTGTTCCTAGCTTCATCCTTCTTGCAACCATGGCCGTAGGGGATCAATTCAACCTTCACGTGCTGGTGTTTCTTTCTGCCGTGCTTTCAGCCGGCGCAAAGCAGGTAATATTCTATCTAAGCTACGGGGGACGCCGGATAATATCCGAAAAATCCAAGCAGCGCATGAAGCCGTTTCAAAACCTCGTTAGACGGTACGGTGCAGCGGCCGCGTTTGCAGCTGCCGCAACCCCGATCCCAGACGATCTAGTCTATGTACCGCTTGGGCTGGCAAAGTATAATCCGCGGCGCTTCTTCGTGGCTACTTTGGCAGGGAAGATCGTACTGCATTATGTTATCGTGCTGACCTCGCATTTTCTAGGCCTCTCGCTTGTGGAACCGCTGCTTGAAGAGATTGAGGATCCGAACACAATCTATCTGGGAATGATTGCATTTGGGGCGATGATGACCGTCTCTGTCGTCTTACTTTTAAGGCTAGACTGGCCCAAGCTGATGGGGCGGTTTGCACCATGGACGCTTGACGACCAGGAAAAGGACTAGACACTGATCCTATAATTCCACCTTTTCTCAGCGGCCTTGCTTATTCCAATCCTAGTTGATGATAGAATTTTTGCCCTGTGACGGATTCCTTCTGCAATGAACAAACTCCCCGTCCTGCAAAGATCAACACCGTACTGATTCGCGTCGATGCACATTGCCTGCGTGAGTTTTGCAGGTCCGTTTACCAGCTCTGAAATCTTGGCATTTTTCCTGTTTTCTTCCATTATCTTGATTCCCAGATCCGGCCTTGCTGCACGAATCAGCACTGCTCCCGCCTTGACCCGCGGACTACGCGCAACCACATTAAAGCAATGGTGCATGCCGTACGTAAAATAGACATATGCCCTCCCGACCTCGCCGAACATTGCACTATTCCTCTTAGTCATGCCTGAATACGCATGGCTTGCAGGATCCTTCATGTGTTTGTATGCCTCCGTTTCGGTTATTGTACATGAAACCACGGCACTACCGATCTTTCTTACGATCTTCATGCCCAGCAAATCCTTTGCCACGGTGGCCGTGTCCCTCGCATAAAACTCCCTAGAGGGCAGCTTTATAGTCAATGTGTATATCATCTCCGTTCTTGATCCCTTTGAGAATCCCTGACAGGCTCTGCATGTCATCTTCTAGGACATTTACAAGCTTTTGATTGTATATGGCAGCTGCCGGGTGCAGGCTGACAAAGTACAGGCGGCCCCGGCTTGAGAATACATTTCCCCTAAACTTCATGATGCTCGAGCCGCCAAGCAGTGAATGAAATGCGGTGTTTCCCATTACACAGATGATCTTCGGGTTTATCGCTTTAATTTCTTCTCTCAGATGTGCCTGACAAGCGGCTCTTTCTTCTTGTAGCGGCACTCTGTTGTCTGGCGGCCTGCATTTTACCACGTTTGTAATGTATACATCACTCCTTGTCATGCCTGCCTTTTCAAGTGCCGTGGACAGTATGTTTCCGGCAGCTCCAACAAACGGCTCACCGTGCAGGTCCTCGCTTCTTCCGGGCGCCTCACCGACAAAGACTATATCGGCGCAGGGGTTGCCGCTTCCGGGTACCGCATGCGTACGCGTCTTGTATAGTTCGCACCTTGTACATCCGATTACGCCGCGTTTGATCTGCTCTATCTTCATGATTTCACACTTTTTACGGTGGCAACACCCCTTATGCTGGGTCCTCCATTGCCCATCATCATTGGCTGCATTGGATCGCCCTTTCCGCAGTTTGTTATGGGACTTGTTGCAAAGTCCTTGCCGCACGCATCAATTGACTTGAAAAATTCAGGCGCCGTTCCAATCACGATGACGTCTTTTACCAAGTCACCCACCTCACCGTTGGTGATCTTGTTTGCATATTGACACGAAATGCTCCAGTTGTACCTGTACATGTCGATTGATGGAACACCCATACCTGATATAAGATAGCCTGATTTGACATCACTTGTCATCTCCTCGGGGTCAAAATCTCCATCTTTTATGCACGTGCAGGACATTCTTAACAGCGGCATGTGCCGGTATGATACAGCGCGCATGTTTGCGGTGGGCTCTGCATCAAAATATGGGCCAGTCTCCCTGTTTTGAAAATGGTTTTTCAGTACCCCTCCTTCGATAAGATTCGTCCTCAAAGACCGCACCCCCTCATCGTCAAAATCATACCATCCTAGCGTACCTTCCATTGTAGGATCATCAAACGCCGTGAGGAGTCCGCTACCTATCTGCGCATCTTTCATTCCTGCCCACCACGCGCCGCCGGCCCATGCCATCTCTCCTCCCATTACCCTGTCTGCCTCCGAAGGATGCCCTATAATCTCATGTGCTAGCAGGGCGACAAAATTCGGGTTTAACACCACGGTTGTCATTTCCTCCTCTGCAGGCCTTGCGCACGTTAGTTTTGATGCTTTTTTTGCACAGTCCTGCGACTCGACTAGCAGGGACTCGTCATGGGATACCTGTTCAAGTCCTCCTCTCCCGCCCCTAGTAGTCCTTACTGACTGGGAGACCCCTGCGTCATGCGCGACAACCGTGACCTCGCCGGTGGTGTCAGTATATTCCTGGACTATATTACTTCCCTCACTATTGCAAAACACCTTCCTTGTGGCGCACCATGCTATATTCACAAGCGTTCTCTTGATACCTGCAATCTCATTACATGTATCACCGCACTGCCGCGCCACCTCCACTGCGGCATCTGGTTCTGGAATGACCTTCACGGGATATTTTACGGCCCTTACACTTGCAGGACAGTCCCAGAGTCTTACCTTGGTTTTTTTATGGTTTGAAATGTGTACCGCATTTCTTGCGGCTTTATCGATTATTTCTGTGATCTGTTCGACTCCTTTTGGGTGTGAAATGGATGTAAACGCCCATGCCCCGTTTTTTAAGACCCTAACCCCCACGCCTTTATCTGACGAGTAGTGATGTCTGATATCATCGCCGTCCGCGCTGACTCTCTGAAAGGTGTATCGTTCGGCCCTAGCATCTACATACTCGCATCCTAGCCTTTGTGCAATGTCGATGGATTTTTCAGCGACATCCTGCAGGTTCATGTCTGGGATATATTTTTGCCATTCGTAAATCTTTTGACATGTGCCTAGTCGACAACAGACTGTCTGGAGCATCCGCGTCTAGTTATCTCATACCGGGAATGGTGTAATAATATTCGTCTTCAAACCCATCGTCGTTTTTTCCTTGTTTGCGAAGCGCACTAAAGTATTCCATGCAATCCTTGTAGAACTTTGAATTGATGTCCATATTTTACCTATAATGATTGTATAATCTGTATCATAGTAAACTAAATTCACTTTGTTAGGTTGACATCTTACACTATTATGACAGAATCCGGTACAGTACGAACGCGCCGCCGGCACGTCAGGACACAAATAACCAACTGTCTCAGAATAGTTTACTTGGCCTAAACGAAGAGCGGCATGGCCTAAATCCTGCAATCATATTAATAACGAATCGGAGACGAAGTTTTTAATGAGTTCCATCGTGGTGGATACTAGCATACTGGTAAACGGTGAGATCGTCAGGCTAGTAAAAAACGGAATGCTTGATGATAGCGAGATTATCATACCCGCCGCCGTACTAGACGAACTACAGTCGCAGGCATCTCAAAAGGAGGAACAGGGATATGTTGGATTAGAAGAGATCAAAAACCTGCGAAAGCTGTCTGTTGGTACTCATATTACCATAACATTTGACGGGGAAAGGCCGTCACTAGATGACATTCAGCTGTCTGAGAATGGACGAATTGATGCCATAATCAAGGACGTTGCCAAGGTCCATGATGCCACTCTATTTACCTCAGACAAGGCCCAATACATGACTGCCGAGGCTGAAGGGGTTGCCGCCCAGTATCATGTCCCTAGGACGGCATCAGAAAACCTAGAATTCCTAAGATTCTTCGACGATCAGACCATGAGCGTGCACCTGAAGGAGGATCGCCCCCCGATGGCAAAACGCGGCCTTCCTGGAAACTTTGAGCTAGCTGTAATTGATGAAGAGACTCTGACCCGTGACTATCTGCAAGATATCGCAAACGAGATTGTAGAAGCATCCGGTTCTGCTGATTCTGGCAATACTGAAATCTCCAAGCCGGGTGCGACGGTGATTCAGTATGGTGACTATCGGATTGCAATTACAAAGCCGCCGTTCTCAGAGGGCTTTGAGATTACCATAGTGCACCCATTGGTGAATCTGACGTTGGATGACTATTCGATCTCTGAAAAACTCATGGGACGACTTGGCAATGGCGCCGAAGGTATAATCATTTCGGGGGCCCCGGGCTCTGGAAAGTCCACACTGGCCTCTAGCATTGCAAACTTTTACCATGGCCGTGGCAAGATCGTAAAAACCTTCGAGTCTCCGCGAGATCTACAAGTTGAACCGGGAATCACACAGTATACCAAGCTTGACGGAAGCTTTGAAAACTCTGCCGATATCCTGCTATTGGTCAGGCCTGATTATACGATCTTTGACGAGGTTAGGAGGCGCGAGGATTTCGAGGTATATTCGGATCTACGCCTTACAGGCGTGGGGATGGTGGGGGTCGTGCATGCCAATTCGCCAATTGACTCCATTCAGCGATTTGTGGGGAAGATCGAGCTTGGCATGATTCCCAGCGTCCTAGACACTGTCGTGTTTGTTGAAAACGGAAAAATCTCCAAGGTATATGGATTAGAGCTGAAGGTCAAGGTTCCATCAGGGATGGCCGAACAAGATCTTGCAAGGCCCGTGATTGAAATTACAAACTTTGAGGATGACACGCCGGAATATGAAATCTATACATTTGGGGAAGAGAACGTCATAATCCCGGTCTGTGGGGAACGTTCAAAGGCGGGGATTGACAAATTGGCAGAGGACAAGATCCGTGAAATCATATGCGCATATGATCCCGGAGCGACAATCGATATTCTTTCCGAGTCTAGCGTCAGGATCGGCGTTGCCAAACACGTGATTCCGCGAATCATAGGTCGCGGCGGTGCAAACATTAATGATTTACAAAGACGGCTTAATCTGCACATTGACATCAAGGAAAAGGACGAATCTGACACCGACTCGAGTCTTGAAACGTCGTTTGACTATTCAGAGTCCAAATCTGCCCTGATCCTCTCGGTTGGCAAGGACCATTACGGCCAAAAAGCGGATATATTTGCAGACGGTAACCATGTTATGTCTACTCATGTCGGTAGGAGGGGTCAGATAAAGATCCCAAGACGTTCGCATAATGCACGAAAAATCATGAACTCGCCTTCCGACGCAATCCAGGTATTCATCAAGGATTTTTAAAATTAGCCAAAATTTTTGGATTTGCCCGCAGAAACGTAATAAATTTTCGCAGTTGCCTTATGGTCTTTGGATTGAGGTGATGCTCGATTCCTTCAGCGTCTTGGTTTGCAGTCTCCTTTCCAACCCCGAGTATCTCTAGGAATTCCAAAAGAATTCCATGCTTTTGCCTTATGGTATCTGCCACATGTTCTCCTTTTGCGGTGAGGTTTATCCCATGATATTTTTCATATTCGAGGTATTCGCTGTCGTCAAGCCTTTGCAACATCTTTGTGACGCTTGGGGCGCTTACGTTCATGTATCTTGAAATGTCAAGAGTCGTTGCGTATCCCTTCATCTCCACAAGCTCTGCAATGACCTCTAGATAATCTTCCATTCTTGAGCTCGATGCGGACTTGGCGGACTGGTGCGCTGCCTTGATTGATTCGAGACGGTCAGGTGCTTTACCCTTCAAACTGACATATGCATGTAACATCCCGTATAATATGATGTCTCTAAAGGTGATGCAAGATTGACCTTGTAGTGACCATTGTTTATCGCCATATCTTTAATAATTTTTTATGGATACATGCATGTCATGGTAGACCCGTTATCTGCAAGATTGGAAAAAATTCGTTCAATCTCGGAATCTGCCAAAAGACGCGCTAACATGTATTCTGATATTGCCAAAATTGATGATAAAAACACGGCCCACTCGCTTGGAAGTGTCCAGCGTGCATCCGCACCCGGAAAGAAACTGCAAAAAATCGGCTTTATCATGCTGTGGATTCCAGAGCCTACGATGGTGACGGCCGCGGTGGGGGGCCCAATGATACTGGCGGGAAGATACCTTGAAAAAAAATACAACGGCTTTACCATTCATGACATAGGACATGAGACAAAAAGTACCATTTCATCCATCAATGATTTTAAGAGCGTCATGGGCTCTTAGTTTTTAAGCGGCGGAGATTCAGGGGATATTGTGCCGACCAGAGTCCAAGTAATCGCACCCATTGCGGTTGCGGCATTCATCATTGGAATCGTTGGATTGTTGACCATTCCTAGCGACTCAAAACTAGAGACCGTGGAGTTTCCACGTGGTACAATAAAGGTAGATGATTATGTACTAGAGGTTCAGGTTGCAGACAACGAGCCAAGACGCATCCGCGGCCTGATGTTCCAGAATCAGCTGCCCTATGATCAAGGCATGCTGTTTGTATTTGACAAACCGGGAGTATACTCACTTTGGATGATTAACATGCAGTTTTCGTTGGACATGATCTGGTTTGACGAGGATGGCAGGGTTGTACATATTGAAACGAATGTTGAACCATGCCAGACCGCGGTTGAAACCATGACATGTCCAAGCCAGATCCCATCTGCCCATGCAAGTTATGTACTAGAGGTTACATCCGGTTTTGTCGATCAATTCAACATTGATTATGATTCCAAACTAGAGATAATCTCCATCTAATACACATGTATAATGTCATCTATACGGCAAAAATGCATTTTATCACATGGTACGGCTGACAAGACAACCGGAGGACGGAGTAGACGCGATAAGGGGGGGGGGTATTCCTCGGTCGGAGCGCAAAGCGAGAGAACCATGTGTAATGCGATGTTATACCGCAAGGCAAGCGTCCTAACAAGAGGCGGCAGAAAATGGCGTGATCGCGGCCAGATTCTAGACATGGATATTGCAAGGTAAATTCGTAACCAAAGAGGTAAACAAGGCTAGTTTAGATGTGGTGATTTCGCATATGTAGATATCCTGTTGTACTTTATGGAGCGCGACTCGGGCATTTAAGACATTATATTGACAGTTTTTATGATATAATGTCTAATTATTGGCGGTAATTGGTAGACAAATGCATTAAATAACAATCTGATTGCCAAACCTCATGCGATTTGAATGAGTATGGGAGAGTTAAATGTATAAAAAACTTTTTGGTAATGATGATGAGCGATATTATGACATGTCAATATGCTAAGATAAAGTCATCCATGCATTCTAGTTTTACATCCTGCCTAGCAGCTGTTGCAATCTGTATCGTGTTAACACTAGTCATGGCTAGTAATTTTCCCGACACCATAATTACGAATGAGATCGTCCCATTCCAGCATGCATACGGACAACTGTCCCGTTCGGATGCCTTATCCATGCCGTTTCTATATCCTGTAAGTACCACGGACGTGATCAAATCCTCTACGGTCAAGCCCAGTATAGATAAGGATGATCTCTTTGGCACGTCGGTTGCAGTCGTCGGTGATATCGACCGAGATGGCGTCGCTGATGTTGCAGTTGGAGCGCCAGGCAGCTCTCCATGGGGTGAGGTCCACCTCTTTTTCATGAAATCCGACGGCACTATCAAGAGTAGCAAATTGATAAAACTGTCCAGTGGCCTAAACGCAGGCGACCGATTCGGACTCTCGGTCGCGGGTGTGGGTGACATAAACCGCGACGGTGTCCCTGACATCGCGGTGGGATCTGCCAAAGACTCAACCGGCGCAGACGGTAAGGGATCACTACACATACTCTTCATGAACCGCGACGGCTCCTACTCGATTGCGGTGATCGACTCAAGCGACATCAGCGGCATCTTCAATGGCGACCGATTCGGATACTCGGCCGCCGGTATCGGAGACGTAAACCGCGACGGCATACCCGACATCGCGGTCGGCACGTACAGTGCCAACAAACTCTACATACTCTTCATGAACCGCGACGGCACCTTAAAATCCTCCAGCTTGATAGGTGAGAATAGTCCGGGACACTCTCTTGCTGTCAGCGCGCAATTCGGATTTGCAGTGGCCGGTATTGGTGACGTAAACCGCGACGGCATACCCGACATCGCGGTCGGCGCGCCGCGCGATAACACTGACAACGGCGGTGCTGTGTATATAATATCTCTCACTGCCTCTGGTGCGATAAAGCAGTCGTCGAAGATCAGCAACGATACCTCGCCCGGAATAATCGAGCACCGTCTAGACCAGTTCGGCTCATCCGTCACAGCGGGTATAGGTGATCTCAATGGCGACGGAACGATGGACATTGTCGTAGGTGTCGCGGAGGACAACAATCCGAGACTCCTGCGCGGATCTGCGTATCTGGTTCCGATAGACGAGGACGGTGTCGCGGGGGCCATGATACGCATAGACGGCGAGTCCTCCAACGGCCCCTCACTTGAGGACTATGACCACTTTGGCAGGTCCGTGGCGGGCATTGGGGACCTCGACCGGGACGGGATGCCCGAATTCCTAGTCGGGGCTCCATCTGAGGCAGACGCAGGCGGGACGTCGCGCCACGGTATCGTACGCCACGTAGAGATCGGCGGTATACAATCACAGTTCACTGGTAGCGCGCGCTCCGCCACGCTGATCAGTGACCTGAAGATCGACTCGTTCGGAA
The DNA here is from genome assembly GCA_964507825.1 of uncultured Nitrosopumilaceae archaeon. Taxonomy (GTDB): domain Archaea; phylum Thermoproteota; class Nitrososphaeria; order Nitrososphaerales; family Nitrosopumilaceae; genus JAWVZS01. Next base: position 24,173 of record CAZDQM010000027.1, read on the forward strand.
ACGAGTTTGGCGTTTCCTTGGCGGTCGTAGGCGACGTAAACCGCGACGGGACGCCGGATGTCATGGTGGGTGATCCGCAGTTTCCGAGCTTTCGTAACAGCGCTGGGATCGTGTACCTATTGTTCATGAACAACAATGGAACCGTGCAGAGTAGCCATGTGATCGACAGAAACTCTCACACCGCGCTGTCCGGGCTAAGGCCCGACGCCGGTGGGCACCTTTTCACAGGCATATCCATCGCGGGTATAGGAGACGTAAACGGCGACGGCATACCGGACGCCGCGGTCGGCGCACCGCGCTCTCAAAGTGTGTCCGGAAAGGTAGAGGGCGGCTCGGTCGTGGTTCTCATGATGAACGCGGACGGAACGGTAAAGGGCGCCAACGCCATATCTGAGGGCGTCACAAACGGGCCCACGTCGACCTCGGCACTAGGCACTTCGGTCGCGGGCATCGGTGACGTAAATGGTGACGGCGTGCCGGATATCGCGGCGGGTTCTCCATATACTTCGCAGCTCGGAACGATCTACGTAATGCTGCTCAACTCCGATGGAACACCAAAGGGCACGCAGGCCATTCACCGGGGAACCACCAACGGGCCCACCCCTGTGGAACGCGAACTCGGCATATCGCTCGCGAGCATAGGTGACGTAAATGGTGACGGCGTGCCGGACATCTCGACGAGCAGCGTTGGGAAGGACGGGCGGTGGTTCGTCTACCGTCCACCTTTCATCGTCTTGTTGAACTCGGACGGTACACCCAAGAGCTCCACCCAGCTCGCGGGGATCCCGCAGCTGGGTGTGTCCTCTAGCTTTGGGCCCGGGGCCGCAAACGTGGGCGACCTCGACCGGGATGGGGTCGACGACCTCGCATTCGGATCGCTTTCGAAACAGATTCACATCGCATTGATGCACGACAACGGAACCGCGCTCAAAAGGGCGATAACCGTGGACCGGAGCACCTCGCCGCACCTCGGACTGGGGGGGGGTGAATTCTTTGGGACGGCGCTGGCGAACCTCGGCGACTATACCGGCAACGGCGCAAACGACCTTGTGGTGAGCAACCGGGACGGCCGTAGCCTCCGGATACTGTCGATGGACAAGAGCGTTGTGGTGCACGGTGTGACATCCGCAAAACCCGATGGCCACTACCAGTCGGGTACCGTGGATATCGACGTGCTGTTCTCAGATCCCGTCCGCGTAACGGGAAGCCCTGCGCTGGAGCTTGACCTCGATGGCACGATCCGATCCGCCCCATTCAAGTCTGGGAGCGGCACGGCAAAGCTTACGTTCACATACACGATACGGGAAGGCGACTCGACTCCCGACCTCAACTACGCATCCGTCACTGCTCTAAAGCTTCCAAGCGGGGCAAAGATAAAGGCGCAGACTGTCCCTAATACGAACGCCAACCTGACGTTGCCCCTGCCGACTATTTCACAGTATGTGGTGCCGGGTAGCTTACTCGGTGCGCTAGCGCTCAACACAGACATAGTTATCGACACGGTACCGCCATCGATTAGAATAGACTCTCCTGCCAACGGAACGCATTTTGCATCAAATGCCGATGTAACTCTCCGTGGCACGGCCCTTGACAAGCTGTCCGGCAACCTTACGGATAAAATAACATGGAGCTTAGACGGCACAAAAATTGGAACGGGCGACTCTGTCGTAATATCAGGATCTGACCTGCCGGTGGGCACTCGTACAATTACTGCATCGGTATCCGACGAGGCGACAAACAGAGCCACTGCCAGTATAACCATAGTAATCGATGATGACGCGCCACCTGCAGTATCTGGCAATCCTGTCCTAAACTTTGCCCATGACACGCTCATGATAACATTTGACAAGGGACTTGATCCTGACGAGTCCCTCGTGGATCCTGCACAGATACTAATACACGAGTCCGGCAAGTCTGATGGCGGCGTCACACTCGATGGATCCACGGTCACGTCCGTAGATGGATTAGACGTGGGGATACGCATTACTACTGCACAAAAAAACGCTCTGCTCAACTTTGATTCATACGAGATGGATCTTGGCATGGGCGCGGTACGTAGCCTGTTTGGCACACCTAGCGGGATAGCTGCAAACCTTACTGTTACAGTACTAGGTGATTCTATACGTCCCATGGCGACAAACGCCACTTTATTTTTATCCACATCCTCAGGGGATGATTCGCCTGTATTGCTGATATCCTTTGATGAGGCAATGGATGTCTCTGAGACTAACGAGGCGCGTGTCTGCTTTACAAATTCCAGCTATATCACAAATGTCTGCCTGACTGGCTCTGATGTGATCAGTACATATGACGACGTGCAAATTGGAATTCGACCTACACAGTCTTTGTTGCCTATGATCTCGGGATTAGGAAACGATCTAGAGCTAGACATAGGCGCGGGGGCGTTTTCAGACTTGGCATCAAACCGCATATCTGACACCATTTTGGATGTTACAATATCCGGAAATGCAAAGGTCCCGTTTGTTACCGGGGCGCAGATCAACGTCCATCCAGACATCCGCACGTTAACTGTATTTTTTAATTCCAGCATGCTCTCGTCTGCAACCGATCTCTCAAAGGTGACCGTTACGGGCCGGACAAGCGAGGGTGGCTCAAGCGTTACGCTTAGCGGGGGCAACGTGTTGGAATCTAGTATCGATGACTCGGCCGCGTCCGGCGGCGTGGTAAGGGTGAAACTTACTCCTATACAAAGCCGGATCGTCGGAGCAATGATGGATCATGGAAGCATCTTGCTTGTGGCAGGTGACGGAGCGTTTTACAGTACGACAGGTACTGCATCCAAGCCAGCTAACATACAGATGCTTGCCTATAATGACTCATCTAAACCGGAGGTGTTGTCTGTGGTAACCACGGATAACCAAAACAAGCGCGCGCTACGCATAACCTTTGATGAGGTAATCGATGTATCTATGACTGATACCTCAAAGCTGTATATTACTAATGCAAATAGGAGTAAGAGCGTCTCTCTTGAAGGGGCTAGCCTGCAGACCAAGGATGACTTTTCAATCATCTCAATACTCCCTACAGCAAGACAATTTTCAGACTATCTAAATTTTAATGAATATCTGGAGATCCGGGAGGGGGCGTTTACGGATCTGGCATTAAACGAGATCGATTTTACTCGGCATAAATTATTCGTGTTTCCGAGGGTAGCGGAGCCGGATCCGCCGTTGGTTAGGAGCTTTACGGTGATCGACTCGAGCAGAGTATTCACAATTACATTCGATCAAGTCGTCAGTGTACCAACATTCAAAAGCGATCTTATATCGATGACTAGCAACGGCATCACGGTGAAATTTACGAATGCCACACTATTGACTATATCTGACGGACATATTCTAAAGTTACGTGTTACTGAGGAGCAGTACCTTGAGGCGCACAAGTTCTCCCAAGAGATAGAACTCATCCTACAACAGGGGGCCATCCAAAATACCCTAGGGGAGATAAACAACATTCAGCGTATACGCATAACCACTACACCAAGCGACTTTGATCCAAATCCATTAACGCCTGTCGAATTTACCATGATATCGAACGCATCTATAGTGGCAGATGAGGGCCAGTTGATTCAGCACGAGCTAGTTGCAAACAAGATTGCAAACTTTACGATCACGTCTCATGATACGGACAAGGCGGGAACACGTCAGGGACCCGCGCCCACCATAAACGCTACTACTAACATATTGTCATGGATGCCATCAGAGTCACAGGGCGGGCACGGGGATATGTATACCATATCCATAAAGGCAACAGACACGCTAGGCACTATGATCACACAAAATATCACGGTCACGGTAAACGAGGTAAATCAGGCACCTCAAATACATCTCTTGCCGCGCCTGCAGGTCTCCGAGGGCAATACATTACTTGAAAATCTGAACGTTTCTGATGTCGACATACCTCTGACTCCGGTCACAGTAATACTACGTGGAAACGTACCGGACGGCGTCGCTTTAAAAAACACGGACAGCGGCTGGGTGCTTGAGTGGAGCCCGTCAGAAAACCAAGACGGAACACACCAGTTTGAGATTGTCATATCTGATGGCGTGGCGCCGGAGGTCTCGCATGATGTAGTTGTTGTGGTATCAGAGGTAAACAAGCCTCCTGTACTTGCTAAGATAGGTGGGCAGGCGGCGTATCCGGACAAAACCCTTGTCATAAAGCTCAACATCACTGATACTGATATAGTGGCAGGTGTAAACAACACGCTAACTGTCTTTGCAAACACTACATCATCAATGCTTTTCGACACTGGAACAAACACATTTGAGTGGATGCCGCGGGTGGAGGATCGCGGAACGTATGTCATAAACTTTTTAGTGACAGATGAAAGCGACTCTGACACAGAGAATGTCGTAATATCTGTACTTACGGAACCAGTATCCGTACTTGACTCTAACACATCTGGTGTGGAGTTTAGTCCAAATGATGTGGCAGTCAATGGGAGTATGCTTTTTGTGACAGACGAGCTCGGTGACCGTGTACTGGTGCTTGATTCTGATACTGGTGCCCTGCTTGATACGTTATCATCTAGCGCCACGCTTGATGGCCCAGCGGGCATTGATCTTAATGCAACACATGTGTTTGTGGCAGACCGCCTGAAACACCGTATTGCCATATTTGACAAAAGCAAGGCGCTTGTGGATACGATTGGCATGTCAGGCAACCATCCGGGGGACTTTGTATATGCCTCGGATATGGCCGTGAATTCTACGCATATTGTGGGTGTTGACCAGACCGGGGGGCGCATACAGCTGTTTGGGTTAGACGGAACGTTCCAGTCCATAATCAATACGTCCGGGCAGGGACTTTTGAAAAAGCCGTCGGGTATACTACTGCATCCGGATGATGGCCGCATATTCGTGGCCGATACTGAAAATGATCGTATACTCGTATATGACCAATTTGGAAAATATGTAGGACAGGTGGGAATGCCGGGGGGTGATGATCTCATAAGGTTTGGAAGGCTCAACATACCTCACGACATAGCTCTTGGCTCAGGATACTTGCTTGTGACCGGCCAGCATCACATTCAGGTATATAACATGACATCGGAGTCCTTTGTTGATATAGTTGGAGGCGCGCGCGGCAATGCGAGCGGACAGTTTGACTCGCCGCGCGGTGCTACTTCGAATGGAACCCATCTGTTTGTGGCTGATTACGGGAACAAGCGAATACAGGTGTTTGCTCTAGGTGACCTGCCCGGTGACCTGACGGGTGACAGCCCGGGCGTGAGCGGCTCTGTCGACATTACGCCGCCCGTATTCCGATCCGCGGCCAAGCAGACCGTAGATGAGCACAAACAGCTGACGGTACAGATGATGACGCATGAGGATGCCACGTTTGCACTCGTATCTCATGATGCAAACAAGCAGGGGCGCGTAGGGCCAGCGCCTATAGTTAACTCTAGCGGCTATCTTACCTGGACGCCGTTTGAGGACCAGGGTGGATGGGGCGACACGTACTCGTTTAACGTCTCGGCTACAGACGCATCTAACAACACGTCATACCAGGTTCTCATCGTTACGGCAAACGAGGTAAATCAGAATCCGTTCCTAGACATGGACAGTACGGGCATATTCGGACGCGTGGGTGAAGAGATATCACTCCGTATTGACTCGATAGATGCGGACATACCAAAGAACCCGCTTACGCGATTTGAACTGCTAACTGCCCGCCCGTCCTCATCATTTGACAATGACGCTACATATGCGTGGACGCCCGGTCCGTCACATGTGGGCACACACACGATACATTTCGTAGCCTGGGAAGGCGCCACCTCAGTACGGGATTCATTCCATGTAACAGTATTTCCAAGTGATTATGAGCCATATGCGGGGCCTAGGTCCACATTCGGAACCTCTCCTAGGGATGCTGGTAATTTTGACGGTCCGCGCGGTGTGGTGACAAACGGTATTCATACATTTGTGGCGGACTCTGCAAACGGACGCATCCAGCTCTTGGACAGATCTGGAAGCAGCATGGCAGAGAACCTACATCTGCAGGATATGGACATGCCATTTGCACCCTCAAACCCAGTTGGTATGGCGATGGATGCATCGTATATAGTTGCGACTGATAACTCTACACATTCCGTGTTCGTATTTGATCACAATCTGCGATACCAGCACAAGTTCGGCGGATATGGTACAGGACAGGCACAGTTTGACAGGCCATCGGGGATTGCTCTTGCTGACGGCATCATCTATGTTGCAGACAGCGGGAACGATCGTGTACAGATGCTGAGTATGGATGGCACATACATTGATGAGTTTGACTCATCTGATACTGTGGCAGGAAAACTTGACACTCCTACGCATGTTGTACACAATGGGACGCACCTGCTTGTCTCGGACTCTGGGAATGACAGGATCCAGATATTTCATACGGATGGCTTGTATGCAAACATGTTTGGCTCCGACGGCGACGGGAACGGACAGTTTCGATCCCCGTCTGGAATAACATACAATGACACCCACATATTCGTGGCAGACAACATGGCTAATCGCATACAGGTGTTTGATGCATCAACCGGTTTGTTCGCGACAGGGTTTGGCTCACATGGAAACAGCAGGGACAATCTTAATGGTCCGGAAGGCATTGCACACAATGGGACGCACCTGCTTGTCTCAGACTCAGAAAACGATCGCATCATGTTATTTGACAAGTCAGGCGCACCTGCAGGCCAATTTGGTGACGGTGCAACGGTGCAATTTGGCACGCCTTCTGGAATAACGCTTCGTACAATACAGGCGCAGAACCATGTCTTGATAACGGATACCGAAAGTGATACCGTACGCATGTTTGAAACGTCGGGATCATTTGGGGACGGATTCGGATCACCCGGCTCTAATGATGGGCAGTTTGACGATCCTGGCGGCATCACGACAAACTCCACACACATTATCGTATCTGATACGCGCAATCATCGCATACAGGTGTTTGATGTATCAGACAGATCATTTGCGGACAAGTTTGGCTCGTTTGGTTCTGAAGGTGAACAGTTTAACATGCCGTCTGGGATACACTATAACGGAACCCATATACTGATAGCAGATACGAATAACCATCGAATCCAGATATTTGATGTATCTGCGGGAGTGGTCACGGATATAATTGGAACTGGTGCTTCTGGAACAGCAAACGACCAGCTCAACAAGCCGCGATCCGTAATACATGCTGCAGGACACATTATCGTGGCAGATACTGGTAACCATCGCGTCCAGATCTTTGACTTGAACGGTGACTTTATGGCAAGGATTGGGGGCAATACAGGGGGCTCTGGTGACCGCATGTTCTTGGAGCCAAGTGGTCTTGCATATTATAATGGACACATTTTAGTTGCAGATTCCTTTAATCATCGCATACAGGTGTTTAATGGCTCGTGGCACTTTGTAGGAAAGTTCGGCTTTTATGGAAGCGACGGCCTGAATATCCCGCGCGAGATTACAGTCGATCCGAAAACTCAGAAAATTTACGTAGTAGAACAGGGTGGTGGACACATATGCCCGTTTGATTCTGGCGAATCCTGCACGCCGGACGCGATCTATGAGGCAGTACATGGAGATGGACGCGTCCACGTGTTTAACATAGGCGATGTTACGCCGGATCAGCCTACTGGCCTGACTGCAACGCCTGATATAGGCGCGGTGCGCCTTTCATGGAGCGCACTAGACGGTGGTGATATACCAATCATTGATTATATAATCCAGTATCGAACCCAGGGGGGAGGAGCATGGAGCACATTTGATGATGGTATCTCCGTTAGACCGTCTGCAACGGTCACCGGCCTGACGGGCGGCGTTTCACATGAATTCAGAGTAAGCGCGGCAAATTTACACGGAATCGGAACTCCATCTGATCCGGTTACTGCAACGCCTAATTCGGCTACTGTTCCTACTAAGCCTGTTGGCCTCGTAGCCACTCCGGGTAACACACAGGTGTCGTTGAACTGGACGGCGCCCTCTGATCATGGGGGTGCCATAATTACGAGCTATGTAATACAATACAGTAAGAATAATGCCGCTTGGACGACATATGGTGATGATATTTCAAACACATTCGCGGTTGTAACCGGCCTGACCAACGGCATAGAGTATACTTTTAGAGTGAATGCCACTAACTTGGTAGGAACCGGACCGTCTTCTGATCCCGTCACCTCGTCTCCATCATTGGTGAAGTATGATGACTCTATTAACTATGGAACCGGCTCAGGCGACGGCCAGCTCTCTTTTCCGACGGCAATAACGCTTAATGATACACACATGTTT
>CAZDQM010000028.1:0-2041 GCA_964507825.1 uncultured Nitrosopumilaceae archaeon
CCCATTGGATATACAAGCATGAAAAACTGGAGGAGCTGGATCGTCAAGGCAGGGTGCTGTGGCCCAAAAAGAAGGGGGGGCGCCAAGAGTCAAGTATTATCTACATGAAAGTCCGGGCGTGAAGGTGTCGGACGTTTGGACCGACGTGCCAGCAATCAAGTCAAACTCAAGAGAGTCGATGGGCTACCAGACACAGAAGCCGCTAATGCTGCTTGAGAGGATAATCAACGCATCGTCGAAGGAAGGGGACATGATCTTGGATCCGTTCTGCGGATGCGGTACGGCAATAGAGGCGGCCCAAAAACTCAACCGCAATTGGATAGGAATAGACATAACGCACCTTGCCATTGGTCTCATAGAAAAACGAATGAGGGATGCATTCGGGATCTCCATAAAAGTGCACGGCACCCCGAATTAGTTTGAATCGGCGCAGGAGCTTGCAAGGCGCGACAAGTTCCAGTTCGAAGCATGGGCGGTAAAACTGATCCTAAACGTCCTGCCAAACAAGAAACAGGTCGGGGACACGGGTGTTGATGGGAGGGGCTACATACAATTGGGAAAGGACGAGAAAGGCAAAAGGATCGATGCCAAGATAATGGTATCCGTAAAGGGTGGTGACAGCCTCATGCCATCGATGGTCAGGGATTTGATCGGAACGATGGGAAGCGAAAAGGCGGATCTGGGGGTGTTTGTCTGCCTGCGCAAGCCGACAAGAAAGATGAAGGAAGCCGCCGCAAAAGCCGGAACGTTTGAAACCCCCTTGGGAGAGTCATACCCGAAATTGCAGATATACACCATATCAGACCATTTCAACGGGATCAAACCAAACCTGCCGTCGCTAGCAGATTTTGTCAAGGCCCCGCGGGCGGAGACGGAGCCCAAGGGCAGGCAGACTATGTTGCCCTAGTCATCACATAGACTTGACAGGAAGATCCGTGCCCAAGTCCCGAATTGTTAACAGAACTCTACATTTTGTTATTCCACTATAGATAGATAAGGGTACGTGCCCAAAATCATTCATGACGGACTTTGTCTACGAGCCGTACTCGAAGGTGCATGTAAGGGATGTGATCCGGCTTGATCTTGACGACCTGATTACAATGATGTCCACCCTAGAATCCGGGCTCGCATACTGGGCTGACGGCATTCTTTTTGCCAGCTTTGCAATGACGGATTCTGAAGAGTTGGCAAAAAAGGAGATTGTCGGGGAGACATATGTAGACAAGATAGTCTTTACCGTGCACGAAAAATTCTCTAAAACAATAAAATCATCTACGAATCTGGAGATCGGCGTGCTAAATGTGCAGCACAGCAATTTGTATAGAGGCCTTGCCGCATGGCTCAAGCGGCAGGAATGATGATATGATACCGCGACTTGAAAACTAGTTTACTATATGATGTCTATTGTGACAGGGTATATGTTGATTTACGACTCGCTTGCTATGGACAACGACAGAGTATTACAGGAGGGGTACCATGATTCTAATTATCTCTAGAAAAATATGAAAGGAGATCGTAACTGTTGACGTCGTGCCTATATCTCTGCACTATTTTTTGATTATATCTTGAACTTGTGCCAAAATGATCTTACAAGCACGTTAACAGTTACAATATGATATAGATGCCGTGTGATTCAATCATGTTGCCGCAGCGCGTCATCTTGGTTCTGGTGATATCATTCTCTCATACCTTCCTGGCAAATCGGTGAAATTCTCACAATATCATCGATTTTGTAATATATACGAGCGTTGCTAAAACATAAGAGCATTCTAAGACTGTGCATCCGGGACTTGATGCGAAAGTTCATCTGTAGAATACTTTGGAAAATTTTTGGTTGCCACTATGGTCAAAGTGTGTATGATATAATACTAGATTCAGCGTCTAGTACCTTCTAGGACACCAGAGTCACCGTGAATTCTATCTATGTGTACTGAAAGATCATCCTTGTTGCCAAATAGCGACTCACAGTACGGGCAGGGGAGTTTTTCTTCTGACATATGTATGGTATCATCTGCAACTATTATAACCTTGTCTGATTTTG